>LUZE01000162.1 GCA_001602845.1 Bacteroidales bacterium Bact_13
CCGGCCAGGCCCCCACCGCCTGGGAAGGCCGCGGCGTCCTCGCCCTGCTCGTCCGCCGCGCCGCCGGCCGCATCATCGTCATGCCCGGCTGCGGCATCACCCCCGATAACTTCCCCGCCATCGCCGCCTATACCCGCGCTCCTGAATACCACGGAACCCGCCTCGTGCGATGGGCATGAGCCCCAGTGGAACGAAGCTGCGGCTTTGCCGCAGCTTACTCCGACTGTCTCCTCTAGACAAAAAGAAACGAGTCCTCTGAGGACTCGNNAACCGACGACCCCCTGCTTGCAGGGCAGGTGCTCTAGCCAACTGAGCTATGCCCCCAAATGCATATCGATTGCAAAGATATACATTTTTTTTATTCTACAAACCGAATCACCATATCGAACAGCCGTTCGAAATTCATGTCGCTCGTATGTTCGTACGTGTCGCGCGGCGTATGGTAGTGCTCGTACAGCGATCCCAGGGTCTCGAAATAGATGCAGGGAACATTCTCCATGGCGAAAGCATAGTGGTCGCTGTTGTCGGACAACGGCTGGATGGCAATCTCGAAAGGCGGGAATTTGCTTTCCGCGTTGAGCTCCTGGAACTTGTGCAGTTGGATCGCGCCGGTCGCCGACACTTCCGTGTTCAGATGGTCGCCGTCGTCGGCCACCATGTCAAGATCGATCAGATACTCGATCTTGTCGAGCGGCTTGCGCGGGTTCGCACAATAGAAGAAGGCACCCAGCAGGTTTTCCTCCTCCGCGTCGACCAGGATGAACTGAATGCTGTGCTTCGGCCGGTGCTTGCTGAAATACTTGGCCAGCGTCACCACCATCGCCGTTCCCGACCCGTTGTCGTTCGCGCCCGGGAACATGAAATCCTTGCCCATATAACCCAGATGGTCGTAGTGCGCGATGAACGTGTAGTAGGTGTCAGCCTCCGGATCGGTGCCCGGCAGCCAGGCCACGATGTTATGCGCGTCGCGCACAGGCAGCATCTCGGCGTCGACGTGCAGCTCGATCTCCCGCGCGTCATCCGGGAACGATCCGTTGACAAAAATCACCGGACGCTGGGTCTGGTACCACGTGCGTGCCTTGAAATAGGGGAACTGTTCCTCCTGCCGCAGGATGACGCCGCCCACTTCCGTGAGTGAGGTCAGCCAGGGCTGGTACTTGTCGAACGGGTCCGGTTTCAGCGTTTCCAGGTAGTGCTCCCAGTCGATGACGACGAACTGGTCGCGGTACAGTCCGCTGTTGAGGTGCTCGAGGAACCCTTCCGGCCGGTAGGCCTCCTCGTCGAGGTACGTAACCTTGAAGAAGCCGTGGCAGGTGGGCGAGAACTCCTTGACCGTGAAATCAAACGTTGGCGCATAAGATACGCCGTCCACTGCGAGAGACATTTCCCCGCGCATGACGTTCATCGGGAACTGGAAATGCTGCAGCCAGGGAAGGTATTTCTCCTTGCCCTCCACGGCATCCCAGCGGCCGGCACTGCCCGGTTCCACGGGACTCTTCAGGTAGGGACGGGCCGTGATGTCTTCCGGTCCGGCGGCGGGGCAGGGCACGATGCCGTCGATGGCGTCCAGCCGGTCGATCAGCATCCGGGCGGCCCGCACGTCGCCGTCGTGCCATACGCTGCGCCCGTCATAGCGCGGAGAGGAAAGCTCTTCCAACAGGCTGTTGTAATAGGACCGGTAGTCCGTGCAGCCTGCCAGCAGGAGCGCTGTAGCCAGTATCATCAGAAAACGTTTCATGGTGCTATTGTGCCAGTGCTTCTGCCACCGTCTTGATCATCGATTCGCCGCGGAGCACGTCGCCGCGCTTGTAAATGGTCCCGTCGGGTGCGAAGAGGATCATCGTCGGGATGCCTACGATGCCATAGGAATCGGTCGGCGTGTGGTCGTCGCCCACGAAGATCTGGTGCCACTTCATGTCCATCTGCTCCATCTTCCGGGCGCTGGCGCTGTTGTCTCCGTTGGACTCCCAGACTGCGACGCCGAGCACCATGAACTTGTCGCCTTCATAGGTCTCGAATACTTTCTTGACATTGGGAACCTCGCGCATGCAAGGGCCGCACCACGATGCCCAGAAGTCGGTAAGCACCCATTTGCCCTTTCCCACATAGTCGGAGAGCTTGATGTCGGCACCTTCCGGGGTCTTGCCGGCGAAATCTACGAACGGCTGTCCTTCGGCGGTGGCGATTTCGGCCTCCTTGCAGGTGATGATGCGGGAGACGCTCTCATCGTCGCGTACGAACTTGCCGCATTTGCCGACGATGTCCTTCAGCTGGTCGAGGTCCAGGTCATAAATGATGTTCTGGAGGGCGGCCTTGGCGATGTAGTTGTTGGCATTCTTGCCGATGGCGTCGAGGCTCAGGTCCTTGAGCTTGTCGGTCATCTGCTCGTACAACGCTTCGGCTTCCGCCTCGGCGTCGTCGGCCAGGCCGGTCAGCTGGTCGCGGTATTCACCGATGATGTCCCGGATACTTTGACGGTACTCGTTATACTTCTTGTTCAGCGGTGCGTTTTTCACGGAGCAGTTCTTGGAATCGGCCGAGAACGTGACCGGGAAAGTGCCGGGCTCGGCGATGAGGCCATAGTACCAGTCGTATGTCTTTGAATTGGGATATGCCCAAATGTTGTAATACCGTTCGGGATTGGCGGGAGCCTTCAGTATGAAAGCCCCGTCCTTGACGGCCGTGGAGTCGATGATCTCGTCTCCATCAAGCAGATAGACGAGCGTGTCCTCGGGATAGGTTTCGCCTTCGGCGATCGTTCCTTTGATGGTGATGGTGTCCTTGCCGCACGCTACGGCGAGGGCCAGGATCAAGAGGGAAAAGATAAATTTTTTCATAATAATTATGCAAGGCTGCCGCCGACAATGTCCAGCAGTTCGCTGGTGATGGCCTGCTGGCGGCGTTTGTTGTATTCGAGCGTGAGCTGTTCCAGCAGCTCGTCGGCATTGTCGCTGGCCAGCTGCATGGCTACGGTGCGGGCCGCCTGCTCGGCGGCGTAGCTGTCCATGAGGACGGTGTAGATCTTGAGCAGCAGCACTTTGGGAAGGAGTGCCTCGACCACTTCCTTCTTGCCGGGTTCGACGATCAGGTCTTCTTCCAGTTCCTGTCCGTCGGCTTCGGGAAGGGAGAGCGGGAGATAGGTCTCGCGCACGGGCGGCTGCGAGGCGTTCGACTTGTAGTGGTTGTAGAGCAGGACGATGCGTCCCACCTCGCCTTTCTCGAACCGCTCGGTGAGCTGCTGCGCCAGTTCGGCGGCCGGCTCGTAGGCGGGCTTGTCGAGCAGGTGGGAGGCGTCCTGCCGGGCGGTGATGCCGATCTTGCGGACGGCTTCCGCCATCTTCTTGCCGACGGGATAGACGTCGATGCGGTCGCGCGTCACGCCTTCCTTCTCCAGCCGGTCCAGCTCGGAAAGGAGCGACTTGACCGCGGTGGCGTTGAAACCGCCGCAGAGCGAGCTGTTTGACGAGAAGGCGACCAGGGCGATGCGGTCGCTTTCGCCCGCCTTGAGCAGCGGGGAGTCGATCGCTTCGCGGACGCCCTTGCCGGCAAGCAGGTCCTGCAGGATCTCATGCAGTTTCTGCTGGTAGGGGAGCATGTTGCCGATGGCCTGCTGGGCGCGGTGCAGCTTGGCGGCCGCGACCATCTTCATCGCAGAGGTGATCTGCAACGTGCTCTTGACCGAGCCGATCCGTGTCTTGGTCTCCTTGAGCGATGCCATTCCTATTCGTTGTTCAGTGCTTCGACGATCCCGGCGGCGACGCGCTCGATGGTGTCGGTGATGACTTTGTCGATCTTTCCTTTGGCCAGCGGGTCGAGTACGTCGGCACGATGCTCGGAGCGCATCCGTTCAAGGAACAGTTTCTGGAAATCGGGCACCTTGGAAAGCGGGATGTCCTTCATCAGGGCGTTCGTTCCGCAGTACAGGATGGCCACCTGCTCGCCGACGGGCATCGGGGCATACTGGGGCTGGATGAGCAGCACGTTGTTCTTGCGGCCCTTGTCGATGGTCAGGCTGGTCACCGTATCCATGTCGCTCGAGAACTTGGTGAACGACTCGAGCTCGCGGTACTGCGCCTGGTCGATCTTCAGCGTACCGGCCACTTTCTTCATGCTCTTCACCTGGGCGCTGCCGCCGACACGCGACACGCTGATACCCACGTTGATGGCCGGGCGGAAGCCCTGGTTGAAGAGGTCGGTCTCGAGGAAGATCTGGCCGTCGGTGATGGAGATCACGTTGGTCGGGATGTAGGCCGACACGTCGCCGGCCTGGGTCTCGATGATCGGGAGTGCGGTCAGGCTGCCGCCGCCGCGGACCCTGCCTTTCAGGCTGGCGGGCAGGTCGTTCATCTGCTCGGCCACTTCCTGCTGGTCGATGATCTTCGCGGCGCGTTCCAGCAGGCGGGAGTGGAGGTAGAAGATGTCGCCAGGGTAGGCTTCGCGGCCGGAAGGGCGGCGGAGGATCAGCGACACCTCGCGGTAGGCCACGGCCTGCTTCGACAGGTCGTCGTAGACCACCAGGGCGTGGCGTCCCGTATCACGGAAGTATTCGCCGATGGCGGCGCCTGCGAACGGGGCATAGTACTGGAGGGCGGCCGGGTCGGCAGCGTTTGCCGCCACCACGATGGTGTAGTCCATCGCGCCTTTCTCGCGGAGGACGTTCACGATGCTCGCCACCGTGGAGCCCTTCTGGCCGACGGCCACGTAGATGCAGTACACCGGCTTGCCGGCTTCGAAGTTCGCACGCTGGTTGATGATGGTGTCGATGGCGATGGCGGTCTTTCCGGTCTGGCGGTCACCGATGATCAGCTCGCGCTGGCCGCGTCCGATGGGGATCATCGCGTCGACGGCCTTCAGGCCGGTCTGGAGCGGTTCGTTCACCGGCTGGCGGAAGATTACGCCCGGCGCTTTGCGCTCGAGCGGCATTTCCAGCAGCTCGCCCGTGATGTCGCCCCGTCCGTCGATCGGCGCTCCGAGCGGATTGACTACGCGGCCGATCATCTTGTCGCCCACCAGGATGGACGCGATGCGGCCGGTGCGGCGGGCCGTCATCCCTTCCTTCACCTTCTCGGTGGAGCCCAGCAGCACGGCGCCGACATTGTCTTCCTCGAGGTTCATCACCACGGCTTTCACGCCGCTGTCGAACTCGATCAGCTCGCCGGCCTCCGCATTGGAAAGGCCGTAGAGCCGGATCACGCCGTCGTGGACCTGGAGTACCTGGCCCACCTCTTCGTATTTGGCGTCAACGTTGATGTCGTGGAGCTGTTTGAGCAGCAGCTCGGAGATTTCACTTGCTTTGAGATTGTCAACCATTGTTGCGATTATTTCTGTTTTTCTCTTCCCATTCCCTGCGGATGTCGCGCAGCTGCGAGGCGATGGACGCGTCGAGCCGCTTGTCTTCGATCTGCACGATGAACCCGCCGATCAGATCGGGCTTGACTTCGGTCTTGAAGTCCACTTCCCGGAAACCCTGCAGCCGCATCAGCTCCGTGAGTTTGGCGGCCAGCTCGGGATTCTCCGTGGCCGTGGTCAACCAGGCCCGTGTGATGCCTTTTTCGTGGCGGTAGAGCACCCGGTACTTGTGCAGGATGGCAGGCAGGTATTCCACCCGCTTGTTGCGGATCACCAGGGCCAGGAAGCGTTGCATGGGTTCGGACAGCGACTCGATGCAGCCCGGCACGTCTTCTTTCGATACCACGGCCTTCTTGAGGGTGGCGGCATCCTCGTAGACCCGCTGCTCTTCGTTCGTCTCACTGGCGAAGAGCAGGAGTGCGCTGGCGTATCGGGATGCTATCAGTCCGGCGTCCATGGATCTGGGTCTTTAGTTTACGGTTTTGTGGCTTGCGCGGGCTTCTTCGATCAGTT
The DNA here is from genome assembly GCA_001602845.1 of Bacteroidales bacterium Bact_13. Classification (GTDB taxonomy): domain Bacteria; phylum Bacteroidota; class Bacteroidia; order Bacteroidales; family UBA932; genus Cacconaster. The sequence goes on from LUZE01000162.1 coordinate 5,863, forward strand.
TGTCGATGAGCGCGTTCTGCCTTTCAGCACTGTTGAGGTGGCCGCGGATGAGCTTTTCGGCGACTTCGATCGAGAGGTTGGTCACCTCGTCGGCGAGTTCGCGGCGGGCGGTCTCCCGTTCGATGCGGATTTCCTCGCGCGCCTGGTCGATCATCGCAGTGGTCTGTTCGCGGGCCTGCTCGCGGGCGTCCTGGACGATCTTGTCGCCGGCGGTCGCCGCTTCGTTGAGGATGCGGGCTTGTTCCTTGCGGGCTTCCTCGATGAGCTTTTTCTGCTCGGCGGCCAGTTCCTTCAGCGATTTCCGGGCCTCTTCGGCGTCACGCAACGACTGCTCGATGCTGTCGGAGCGCTTCTTGACCATTCCCGTTATCAGGGGGAAGCCGAACTTCGCCAGCACGAAGAACACGATGGCGAAGATCAGCGTCATCCAGAAAAGGAGTCCGAAGTCCGGGGTGATGAGCGACATGGCTTAACCGTTGATGATGCCCAGCAGGCAGACGAGGATGGCGAACAGGCAGGCACCCTCGATGAGGGCTGCGATGATGATGGCGGTGGTACGCATGCCGCTTGCCGCTTCGGGCTGGCGGGCTGAGCTTTCAAGCGCGGACTTACCGATTTTGCCGATGCCGATAGCGGCTGCGATGGCTGCGATGCCGGCGCCGATGGCTGCGCCGAATTTTCCGAAGGTCGCACCTGCGACGGCTTGTAAAAGGATAGCTAACATAGTTGTAAGATTATTTTAATTATTAGTTGTTTCCAATTGTTCGTGTTCATGAGCGGGCTCCTGCCGTGAGAGGCCGATGAAGACGCTCGAGAGCATCGTGAATACATAGGCCTGGATGAAGGCCACCAGCAGCTCGAGGATGTCCATGAATACGCCGAAGAGCACTGCGATGACGCTCATCGACCCGTTGAGGGCAGGCCCCAGCTTGGCGGTCAGGAAGATGACGGCCACCACGCCCAGCAGCATGATGTGGCCGGCCAGGATGTTGGCGAACAGTCGCACCATCAGCGAGAAGGGCTTGGTGAACATGCCGATGATCTCGATCAGGGGCATCAGCGGGAGGGGCACCTTGAGCCACGCGGGCACTTCGGGCCAGAAGATATCCTTGTAATAGTGCTTGTTGCCGAAAAGGTTGACGGCCAGGAACGTGCAGACGGCCAGGAAGAGCGTCACGGCGATATTGCCCGTGAGATTGGCTCCGCCGGGGAAGAAGGGCACGATGCCCAGCAGGTTGTTCAGGAAGATGAAGAAGAAGGCCGTCAGCAGGTAGGGCGCGTATTTCTCGTAGTCCTTGCCCACGCCTTCCTTGATGATGTCGTTGGTGACCATCGAGATGAGCATCTCCATCAGGCCCGCGAATCCCTTCGGGGCCTCCTTCATCACGTCGTGCCGCCGGTACCAGCGGGCGGTGAGCAGAATCAGCACCACCAGCAGGATCGAACTGATGATCAGGCTGCAGACATTCTTCGTGATGGAGATGTCCACCGGGCGCTTGCCGGTGGCGGCGTTCACGAGCTTGCCATCCTCGTTCAGCGTATAGCCGTTTTCTTCCATCCGGCTGGACAGGAAGACGTGCAGCCCGTCGTCGATGACGATGCAGGGCAGGGGAATGGAGATGTGGTGCCCGTTCACCGTGGTGATGTGCCAGTCGTATGCGTCGCCGATGTGCCCGAAGATATAGCTCTTCATGTCGAGTTCGCCCGGTTCGGACGCCTCGTGCCCGGCGGCCGCGGCGGTCGCGGGCGCCAGCAGCAGCAATGCGGCGGCGAACCAGAGGATGAACGATCTTATCCGATGCATACAGTGACGACGTTGTCGCGGACTTCTACGAAGCCCGGCTGTGATTCTATTTCGTGTTTTTCCCCGTCCTGCACGTAGCGGATGATGCCTGCGTCGAGCGAGGAGATCAGCGGCGCGTGGTCCTTCAGGACCTCGAAGCGGCTGAACGAGCCCGGCAGTTCCACCCGTTCAACCTGGGCGGAGAGCAGTTCGCGTTGCGGGGTTATGATTTTCAGCGTAATCATTTGCCGGCCTGTGCAAGGAGTTTTTCGCCTTTTTCGATGGCTTCTTCAATGGTACCCACGTTGAGGAACGCCTGTTCCGGCAGGTGGTCCACTTCGCCGTCCATGATCATGTTGAAGCCCTTGATGGTGTCTTCGATCGAGACCATCACGCCCGGGACGCCGGTGAACTGCTCGGCCACGTGGAACGGCTGGGAGAGGAAGCGCTGGATGCGGCGGGCGCGGTTGACGGTGAGCTTGTCCTCGTCGGAGAGCTCGTCCATGCCCAGGATGTTGATGATGTCCTGCAGCTCCTTGTTGCGCTGCAGCACCTGCTTCACGCGCTGTGCGGTGCGGTAGTGCGCCTCGCCCACAATGTTCGGGTCGAGGATGCGCGAAGTGGAGTCAAGCGGGTCGACGGCGGGGTAGATGCCCAGCTCGGCGATCTTGCGGCTCAGCACGGTGGTCGCGTCAAGGTGCGAGAACGTGGTGGCGGGGGCGGGGTCCGTCAGGTCGTCGGCCGGCACGTAGACCGCCTGGACGGAGGTGATGGATCCGTTCTTGGTCGAGGTGATGCGCTCCTGCATCTTGCCCATCTCCGTAGCCAGGGTGGGCTGGTAGCCCACGGCGGAAGGCATGCGCCCGAGAAGGGCGGACACCTCGCTGCCGGCCTGGGTGAAACGGAAGATATTGTCGATGAACAGCAGGATGTCCTTCGGGTCGTCGGCCTTGCCGCTGTCGCGGAACGACTCGGCGAGCGTCAGGCCGCTCAGCGCGACGCTGGAACGGGCTCCCGGCGGTTCGTTCATCTGTCCGAAGACCATCGCCACCTGCGATTTCTTCAACTCTTCCGGATCGACTTTCGACAGGTCCCAGTGGCCCTTCTCCATCCCTTCGTCGAATTCCTTGCCGTAACGGATCACACCCGACTCGATCATCTCGCGCAGCAGGTCGTTGCCCTCGCGGGTACGCTCGCCCACGCCGGCGAAGACCGAGAAGCCGTTGTGCTTCTTCGCGATGTTGTTGATGAGTTCCTTGATGAGCACTGTCTTGCCCACGCCGGCACCGCCGAACAGGCCGGTCTTGCCTCCCTTGAGGTAGGGCTCCAGCAGGTCGATGACCTTGATGCCGGTGAAGAGGACTTCCTGCGAGGTGGTCAGGTCTTCGAACTTCGGCGGCTCGCGGTGGATGGGAAGCGAACCTTCCCGGTCGAGCCCGGACATTCCGTCGATGGTGTTACCCACCACGTTCATCACGCGGCCGCGGATCTGTGCGCCGACGGGCATTGTGATGGTGTTGTCGGTGCATCGTACGGTCATGCCGCGCCGCAGGCCGTCGGTCGAGTCCATCGCCACGGTGCGGACGGTATCCTCGCCGATGTGCTGCTGCACCTCGATGATGAGGGGCGTTCCGTCCTTGCGGGTTATCTGGAGGGCTTCGTGGATCGAGGGTAGACGGGCCTGCTGGTCGTCCGAAAGGTCGAAATGGACATCGACCACAGGTCCGATGATCTGGGAAATGCGTCCGGTGAGTGCTGCCATTTTATGCTGTTTAGCTTGGGTTCAAATAATCTACAAATTTAAGCATTTTCGGCGAAGGTTGCAAATTTGAATCTGCCGCACCAGTATAAGGATTTTTTTTATTAATTTTATAGCCTCAAAACGGAAAAATAAACTATTTACTATATAAACAACATTATGGCTAACTCTATCCTTGACCTCATCAAACAGCAGGTCACTGCCCAGACGGGCAACGTCGAAATCCCCGCACAGGCGAAGAACCAGGTTCTCAACGGCTTGACCGATTCCATCTTCGGCAGCCTCACGCAGACCGTCACCAAACCGGGCGGAATCGAGGCGATCAAGTCACTGCTCACCGGCAAGACCGCAGCCGCTTCCAGCCCGATCACCGCGCTGGCAGGCAGCCTCTTCTCCAACAACATCCTCAAGAACCTCAACCTCGGCAGCATCCTCAACGGCAAGTTGACGGCGCTGATCCCGACCATCATGGGCAAGCTCTCCGGCATCCTGAAAGACCAGGACGGTGACGGCGACGTGGATTTCCAGGACATTCTGATCACCCTCAAGGGCGGCAACCAGACGCAGGCACAGACCCAGCAGACCTCGGGCGGCGGCCTTCTCGGCGGCATCCTCGGCAAAGTATTCGGCAAACGCTAAACCACTTTCCGTATGGCAAATACTGATACCAAGAAGCAGAACTTCACGATTCCTATCATCGTGATGTTCGCCCTGTTCTTCATGATCGCATTCGTGACGAACCTGGCCGGTTCGATGGGTGTGGTCGTGACGAACCAGTTCGGCGCCAGCAAGGCACTCAGCCAGCTCGGCACCCTGGCCAACTTCATCGCATACGCCTGCATGGGCATTCCGGCAGGTATCATCCTGCGCCGCAAGGGCTATAAGTTCACGGCCCTTCTCGCCGTGATCATCGGCCTGGTCGGCGTGGGCATCCAGTTCCTCTCCGGCTATGCCGAGAGCTTCTTCGTCTACGTGCTCGGCGCCTTCGTGGCCGGCTTCTCGATGTGTATGCTCAACATCGTGGTCAACCCGATGCTGAACACCCTGGGCGGCGGCGGCAACAAGGGCAACCAGCTCATCCAGTGGGGCGGCTCCTGCAACTCCATCGGCGGTACGCTGGCCCCGATCCTCGTGGGCTGGCTCGTCGGCGGTTCCATTGAGAACGCTACCGTGGCCAAGGCGGCTCCTGTGATGATCATCGCCATGGTGATCTTTGCCATCGCCTTCGTCGTGATCCTCCTCACCAAGATCCCCGAGCCGCACATGGAGACGCCCGAGGAGAAAGCAGCCCGTCTGGCGGGCGGTGCCAAGAAGGATCCGTACAGCCCGCTGAGCTTCCGTCACTTCGTGCTCGGCGCCATCGCTATCTTCTTCTATGTGGGTATTGAGGTCAGTATCCCGAATACGGCCAACATCCACTTCTCCGCGCTGCCGAACGTGGGCCCGGCCATTGCCGGCACGTTCATCGGCGCCTACTGGTTCTGCATGCTGATCGGCCGTCTTATCGGCGGTGTCATCGGCGGCAAGGTTTCCAGCAAGAAGATGCTGCTGTTCACCTCGGCTGCGGCCATCGTCTTCATCCTGTGTGCGATGTTCATTCCTGAATCATCGACCATCACCATCGGCAAGTACACCGTTCCCTGGAGCCTGGCCTTCCTGACGATTTGCGGCTTGTGCACGTCCATCATGTGGGGTTGCATCTTCAACCTCTCGGCCGAGGGCCTCGGCAAGTATACGGCAGCCGCTTCCGGCATCTTCATGACGCTGGTCTGCGGTGGCGGCATCATCCCGTTCATCCAGAACGCGATCGCCGACAAGGTAGGCTCCATCCAGAGCTACTGGGTGCTGGTCGTCTGCCTGGCATACCTCATCTACTATGCCGTCTCCGGCTCGAAGAATGTTAACAAGGACATCCCCGTAGAATAGTATGGCAAAGGAACTCGTAATGGGCATCGACGTCGGCGGTCAGAGCACCAAGCTCGGCGTCGTCAATGCGGAAGGCGAAATCATCGCCCAGACCGTCATTTCCTCGCTGCAGGAAGAACTCATCGACTACATCAACGAGCTGACCAAGGCCATCAAGGGCCTCATCGCCGATACGGAGAACGAAGGCAAGGTCAAGGGCATCGGCATCGGCGCCCCCAACGGCAACTATTATAAAGGTACGGTGGAGTATGCTCCGAACCTCAAGTGGAGCTACGACAACGACGGCAAGCCGACCGTCATCGAACTGGCTTCCCTCGTCAAGAGTTTCACGGGCCTGCCGGTGACCATCACCAACGACGCCAATGCGGCGGCAATGGGTGAGATGGCATACGGCGTGGCGCGCGGCATGAAGAACTTCATCATGATCACCCTCGGCACCGGTGTCGGCAGCGGCATCGTCATCAACGGTGAGGTGGTGTACGGGCACGACGGCTTTGCCGGCGAGCTCGGCCATACCATCGCCATCCGCGACGGACGCCAGTGCAACTGCGGCCTGAAGGGCTGCCTGGAGACGTACTGCAGCGCGATGGGTGTCAAGCGTACCGCTGAAAAGCTGCTCTCGAACAACCCCGACCGCCAGAGTCTGCTCCGTCAGATCGAGATGGGCAGCATCTCTTCGAAGGATGTCTTTGAGGCGGCTTCCCAGGGTGACGAGCTGGCCATCGAGGTCTTCCGGACCACCGGCCAGATCCTGGGCCGTTCGCTGGCTGACTTCGTGAAGTTCAGTGCGCCCGAGGCCATCGTCCTGTTCGGCGGCCTGGCCCGTGCGAAGAAGTTCTTCCACGACGACATGGTCGCTGCGATGGAAGAGAACCAGCTCCAGATCTGGAAGGGACGCATCAAGATCCTCTACTCATCGCTCAAGGACTCTGACGCCGCCATCCTCGGCGCCAGCGCCCTGGCCTGGTAACAGCGCGTGGCAATGAGGACTTTCAAGGTATTGCTTCTGGCGGCAGCGGTGGCCTTCGTGGCCGTGGCTGCCGCCGGTTGCTCTTCCGGACGCGGGAAGGACATCAAGGTGATGACCTTCAACATCCGTCTGTCGCCCCGCGAGGACTTCGACGGGGACAACTGCTGGAACAACCGGCGCGAGGCGGTCATCCGGATGCTGGAAGAGTCGAAGCCCGACCTGTTCGGCATTCAGGAGGGGTACATCACCCAGGTAAACTACATGGATGAGCAGCTTCCGGATTACGGGCGTTACGGCGTCTGCCGTGACGACGGGCTGGAGCGAGGAGAGGCGAATGCCATCTTCTGGCGCAAGGACCGTTTCGACATGCTGGCATGCGATACGTACTGGCTGAGCGAGACGCCGGACACGGTGTCGCTGGGCTGGGACGGCGCGTGCCGCCGCATCGTGACCTGGGCGCATCTGCGCGACAAGGTGGCGAAGCGGGATGTGTGGTTCTTCAACACGCATTTCGACCATGTGGGCAAGGTGGCGCGCGAAGAGGCCGGCAAGCTCATCATGGAGCGGATGAACGCAATGGTACCCAAGGGCGACGCGATCTTCCTGACGGGCGATTTCAACGCCAACTGGGACAATCCGATCCTGGAGCCCATCCGGGCGGAGTTGCAGGAGTGCCGCGAGACGGCGCCTGTGACGACCGATGCCAATACCTACAATGGTTGGGGCAACAAGGATGTTCCTGCCGGGACGGACGTCATCGACCACATTTTCTACCGGGGCGCCACGGCTGTTTCGTATGAACTGCTGAACGGCGACTATGGGGTTCCGTTCATTTCCGATCACTGGCCGGTGGTCGGTTCTTTCAAGTATTCAAAATAATATTTATTCAATCTGCAACAGATATGGGAACCATTATTTATCTCATCGGCTTGGTCCTGGCGATCCTCGCCGTCATCGATATCTTCAAGAAACCGATCGGCCTTGTGGGCAAGATCATCTGCGCCGTCATCGTGCTGGCCACCAGCTGGATCGGCCTGCTCGTCTACTATCTCTACGCCAAGAACCACATCACCGAGTGGTTCAAATAAACCGCGTGGTACTCACATAGCTGGCTATCAGCTTTTTGCACGAAATCGGTTGCGCATTCTGACGCAACCGATTTCTTGTTATCCGCTGGTTATCAATGTCTTTATCGCCACGCATACCTGCCTGACGCCCTGCACAACTTTTGCTGCAGCCAAAGCCGACATAGCTGGAATAGCCAATACTCCCACCCGGCAGCGCAAGCCGTTGCCGATTACAGCGTAGTGACGCCTCCCGGTGCCAGCGGATGGTTCTTGCCTGCATGCGGCCAATTATATAAAGCAATGAGCAGTTACTGGAACAGTATCGTTTCCGTCAGCGATTTTGGAAAGACCAATCTCAACCTGGAGTCCGTTCTTTGCATTCTGATAGAGAAGAAGTTCTGTATCAGGCCGGCAATAGTTTCTTCTTGTAGACCCTCCGGCGGATGTAGAATTCTTTCTGGGGGTAGGCGTCCCAGATCTTGAGGGCGGCGTTGTCTTCGTACTGGGGGTTGGAGATGGCCCAGCGGACGCCTTTCTGCTGCCAGCGGCGGTGCAGATAGCTGTGCAGGATGGCTGAGAGGCCTTTGTCTTCCCATTTCGGGCTGACACCCACGAGCATCATGTCGACGGTGTCGTAGTGCCTCTGTGCCCACAGGAGGTGCCACCAGCCGGTCGGGAACAGCCGGCCACCGGCCTGTTGCAGCGCCTTTGACAGGTTCGGGAAACAGATGGCGAAAGCGGCGATCTGCTCGTCGGCATCGAGGACGATGCAGCAGGT
>LUZE01000163.1 GCA_001602845.1 Bacteroidales bacterium Bact_13
ACTGGGCTAAGTACGGAAAGGATTCGTTCCGCCCGATCACCACGCCGCAGGAAGGGGAGGAGTACCTGCTCAAGCCGATGAACTGCCCGCACCACTGCGAGATCTACAAGTCGAAGCCCCGCTCCTACAGGGACCTGCCGCTCCGTTTCGCGGAATTCGGTACGGTGTACCGCTATGAGCAGAGCGGTGAGCTGCACGGACTGACGCGTGTCCGCGGTTTCACGCAGGACGACGCCCACCTCTTCTGCCGTCCCGACCAGCTGAAGGAAGAGTTCTGCAAGGTCATCGATATTGTGCTCTACATCTTCCGTACGCTGAAATTCGACAAGTTCACGGCCCAGGTGTCGCTGCGCGACAAGGTGGACCGCAGCAAGTATATCGGCAGCGACGAGAACTGGGAGAAGGCTGAGAACGCCATCATAGAGGCGGCTGCCGAAAAGGGCCTGCCCACGGTGGTCGAGTACGGCGAGGCTGCATTCTACGGCCCGAAGCTGGACTTCATGGTGAAGGATGCCATCGGCCGCAGCTGGCAGCTGGGTACCATCCAGGTGGACTACAACCTGCCGGAACGTTTCGAACTGGAGTATGTGGGCGCAGACGACAAGCGTCACCGCCCTGTGATGATCCACCGTGCACCGTTCGGTTCGATGGAACGTTTCGTGGCCGTGCTGCTCGAGCATACCGGCGGCAAGCTTCCGCTCTGGCTCGCACCCGACCAGGTGGCGATACTCCCTGTGAGTGAAAAATTTAACGATTTTGCAAAAAAAGTTTGCGAATTCCTTAATAATTACGATATTCGCGCCTCAATCGACGACCGCAACGTCACGATCGGCAAGAAGATCCGCGAGAACGAACTCAAGCGGATGCCTTACTTGCTGATTGTTGGTGAAAAGGAGCAGACAACCGACAGCGTGTCCGTGCGCAAGCAGGGTGGAGAAGACAAGGGATCGATGCCGTTGGAAGCCTTTGCCGGACTGATGCGGCAGGAGATTGCGAAAGAACTTGAATAATAACGATATAAAACTTTTTTAACAACTTAACTTACAGGAGGACCAGACCATAGCAACGAACTACAGACCACCGAAACCGAGACCCCAGGCCCCGCGCCTTCCCGACCAGCGGCTTCCGCAGAACCGGAAAGACAAGGATGACGGCCTCCGGATCAACGAAGCAATCACGGCACCCCGCGTGCGTGTCGTGGGCGATAACGTGCCCGAGCAGGGCATCTATCCGATTGCGCAGGCCTTGAGGATGGCTGAGGAACAGGAACTGGATCTGGTGGAGATTGCTCCCAATTCCGATCCCCCTGTATGCAAGATCATTGATTATCAGAAGTTTGTCTACCAGCAGCGCAAGAAGGCGAAAGAGCAGAAGTCCAATGCTTCGAAAGTGGTGATCAAGGAGATCCGCTTCGGCCCGCAGACCGACGAGCATGACTTCCAGTTCAAGCTCAACCACGCGAAGAGCTTCCTGCAGGAAGGTTCCAAGGTAAAGGCATACGTCTTTTTCCGCGGCCGGTCGATCCTCTTCTCCGAACAGGGCGAAAAACTGCTGCTCCGTTTTGCACTCGAACTCGAGGACTACGGCAAGGCCGAGCAGATGCCGAAGCTGGAAGGCAAACGGATGATCATGATGATTGCGCCGAACAAGAAAAAGTAACCAACTTTTTATTTAAATATAGTATTATGCCTAAAATGAAGACCAACACCGGTTCGAAGAAGCGTTTCACGCTCACCGGTTCGGGTAAGATCAAGAGAAAGCACGCTTATCACAGCCACATTCTCACCAAGAAGACGAAGAAGCAGAAGAGAAATCTGGACCATGTCGCCCTGATCGACAAGGCCGATGTCAAGAGAGTCAAAGCTTTGTTAGTCAAGTAATTTATTTATTGTTGAACCGGACGATCAGCCGGCAAGTCCCCGCGAGTCGGGGCGCTGACGTCCAAAAAACCAATCATTATGCCTAGATCTGTAAATAGTGTCGCATCAAGAGCGCGCCGCAAGAAGATTTTGAAGGAAACCCGCGGTAATTTCCTTGCTAGAAGGAATGTCTGGACCGTGGCGAAGAACACGTACGAGAAAGGTCTGACCTACGCTTACCGCGACCGCAAGACCAAGAAGCGCAACTTCCGTTCGCTGTGGATCACCCGCATCAATGCAGCTGCCCGCCAGCATGGCATGAACTACTCCCAGTTCATGGGCAAGCTCGCACAGCAGAACGTGGGCCTGAACCGCAAGGTACTGGCTGACCTGGCGATGAACAACCCGAAGGCTTTCGAGGCCATCGTGAATTCTGTTAAATAATCTCTGACCTTGAACTTCAGGGAAATAGATAGGAAATCCTGGGTGCGGTTCGCTATTTGGGCCGCACTTTGGCTGCTTTGGACCGCATGGCACGGGAACTGGTGGTGGCTGCTCGGCCTCCCCGTGATCTTCGAGTTGTGCGTCTCCAGGCGGCTGAAGGGCTGGCTTGAGAAGATCTCGGCGAAGAGCCGCGGCCTCAAGGTGGCGTTGGGCTGGCTGGATGCCATCGTCTTCGCCGTCGTGGTCGTGACCTTCATCAACATCTTCTTCTTCCAGGCCTTCAAGATTCCTTCCTCCTCGATGGAGAGTTCCCTGCTGACAGGCGACTACCTGTTCGTCAGCAAGACCGCCTACGGCCCCAAGATGCCGCAGACGCCGCTGTCGGTTCCCTTCGTCCACAACACGATGCCCGGCAAGTCGGGCAAGGAGAGCTATTCGACCGCACTCCAGTTCGGATACAAGCGCATCAAGGGCTTCGGCCACGTGAAGCGCGACGACTATGTGGTCTTCTCCTTCCCGCACGGCGATACCGTATTGTCCAAGGCACCTGCCGAAGACTATTACACGCACGTGCGGATGACCTCGCGCGACTACGCCGTCAAGATGTACGGCCCGCTCAAGGTCCGCCCCGTGGACAAGAAGGACCATTACGTGAAGCGCTGCGTCGCCGTTGCCGGCGATACGCTGCATGTCATCGACGGGTGGGTGTATGTGAACGGACAGCCGCAGCAGCGGTATCCGGGCATCCAGAACACCTATCAGGTGATAACCACTTCGCCCATCAACCCCGTGACCCTGCGGGAGATGGGGTTCAACGCGGGCGAAACGTGGTACAGCCAGACGCTGCCGGGCTATCCGGCGCTGCCGCTGACGGACGAACGGTTAGAGAAGATAAAGGCTTTCAGCAACGTGGAGAGCGTGACGCCGAACATCGACGTCTATCCGCCCGACTATCCCGATTCGGAAGCGATGCTTTTCCCTTTCGTGGAAACGGGTTGGACGCGCGACAACTACGGTCCGCTGTGGATTCCGGCAAAGGGGGAGTCCGTACGGCTGACCGCCGACAACCTGCCGCTCTACCGCCGCATTATCGAAGTGTATGAGGGAAATACCCTCGAGGAACTGCCGGACGGCCGCTTTCTCATCAACGGGGAAGAGACCGATACCTACACCTTCCGCATGGATTATTACTTCATGATGGGCGATAACCGCCACAATTCGCTTGATTCCCGTTACTGGGGATTCGTCCCCGAGGATCACATCGTGGGCAAGCCCCGCGTGATCTGGATGTCGACCGACGCGAACCTGAAGTTCCCCCGGAACATCCGCTGGAACAGATTGCTGAAGTTTTTGTAAATGAGTAATTTTATTTGGATTTTTGGAGAAAATTCAAGATATTTGCAGCCCCTTTGAAAAATAGAGAATAAAAATAGATACACAATGGCACGAGTTTGTCAAGTTACCGGAAAGAAGAGAGTGATCGGAAACAACGTTTCCCACTCCAAGAGACGTACTAAACGCGAATTCGCTCCGAACCTCAAGACCAAGCGTTTCTGGCTGGAGGAAGAGCAGCGTTTCGTGACCCTGAAAGTTTCCTGCAAGGGCATGAAGACCATCTACAAGAACGGTCTCGCTGAAACCCTGAAGGAGTCCCGCGAAAAAGGTTTGATCAACATCGTTTAATTTCATACTGACATGGCAAAGAAAGGTAACAGAGTTCAGGTGATCCTCGAGTGCACCGAACAGAAAGAAAGCGGTGTTCCGGGCATTTCGCGTTACATCACGACGAAGAACAAGAAGAACACGAGCGAACGCATGGAGCTGAAGAAGTACAATCCGTACCTGAAGCGCTACACCGTTCACAAGGAGATCAAGTAACAACCCTAACTTTATTATAACATGGCAAAGAAAGCTGTCGCAACGTTCAGCGGCGACAAAAGCTCGCTGAAGAATGTGGTCAAGTGCATCAAGATGGTCAAGTCTGAGCGCACCGGTGCCTATGCATTCCAGGAAGAACTCGTCCCTACCGACGAAGTAGCCGACTACTTCAAGAAGTAATAAAGTAGGTGATTCATAAAGAAAGAGGTTCGCAGTGCTGCGGACCTCTTTCTTTTTAATCTACGTACACCCCGTTCCGGCGCCAGTTGCGGATGCCGAAGCACGAGATGATAATGTAGGCCAGATACAACGCTGCCATCCAGTACATTCCGCTGCGGATGAACACGCCCACAGTCAGGATGTCCAGCCCGATCCAGATGAACCACTGGCACATGTAGGACTTGCTGAGGAAGAAGGTTCCGACCATGCTGCCCACCGTGATGAAGGCATCCCAGTATGGCTGGCTCGGGAAAAGGGCGGTGCCGTGCGCCTCGGCGTACGACTTGAGCAGGGGAACGAGGATGAAGAACGCCGCCACGGCGATCGCCAGCGTGATGCCGCCCACTTTCCAGTTGAAGCGGCGGATGAGAATCTTGTGGACGGCCGGTGCGGTTTCTTCCCCGTTCAGCGTCACGGCTTCGCGCCGGATCTTCGAGAAAGCATAGAGGCCGTAGACGGCCGTTGCAATGTAATAGAATTGCAACAGCGTCATGGACACGTAATTGTAGTGCCAGTAGACGAAGATGTTCAGGATGGATGTCGCGATGCAGACATACCAGAGCAGCCGGGTCTTGTGTATCTCCAGATACACGTAATAGAAACCGATGGCCATCGCCACGATCTCCAGCCAGCCCCAGATGTCAAGACCGGCGAAATAGGCCAGGACCGACTGCATCGGCTATGCGCCCGCCAGGTCGAGGACGGTCTTCACCGGGACCTCGGGCGGGAATTTGGTTACGCTTCCGAAATCCTTCAGATAAATGATGAAGCTGGCGTAGACCTGTTTCGGGTGGAACGACTGGACGAGTTTCACGGCGGCGGAAGACGTGCCGCCGGTAGCCAGCAGGTCGTCGTGCACGAGCACCACGTCGTCGGGCGTGATGGCGTCGGTATGCATTTCGATCTTGTCGCGGCCGTACTCCAGCTCGTATTCCATGCTTACCGTTTCAGCGGGCAGTTTTCCCGGTTTCCGGACCAGGACAAAGCCGGCTCCCAGCCGGGAGGCCAGGGCAGCGCCCATCACGAAGCCGCGGCTCTCGATGCCGGCCACCTTCGTGATGCCCTTGTCCTTGTATTCTTCGTACAGGATGTCCTCGACCTCCTTGAAGGCGGCCGCATCCTTGAAAAGCGTGGTGACGTCCCAGAAGAGGATGCCCTTCTTGGGGTAGTCGGGAACAGTCCGCAGACTGGCGATCAAACTTTCCTTGCTCATTATTTCTTTTCGATCAATTTGATACGGTACATTTTCGGCCAATACTTGCCTGTCAGCCAGATATTTCCGGTGGCAGGATCGAAGGCGATGCCGTTCAGCACGTCGGTGCGGGGACGGCGCTGGGCAGCCGGCAGCAGGCCGCTGCAGTTGACCACGGAGCGGACGGCGCCCGTGGCCGGGTCGATGCGGACGATCAGGTCGGAGCCGTAGATGTTGGCCCAGATCTCGCCCTTGATGTATTCCAGCTCATTGAGGTAAGCCACCTTCTTGTCGCGCAGCGTCACCGTGACGGAACGCTCCACTGCGAACGTTTCGGGGTTCCGGAACGTGATGGTGGAAGTGCCGTCGCTCATGATCAGGCTCTTTCCGTCGGTCGTAAGGCCCCAGCCTTCGCCGGTATACCGGCAGATGCCGAGACGCTGCATCGTCCGGATATCGTACACGAAGCATTCACCTTCGCGCCAGGTCAGCACATAGAGCCGGTCCCCCAGCACGCAGGCCCCTTCGGCGAAGTAGCGCCCCTCGAAATTGGTGCGTTCCAGCACGCGGCCCGACTTGAGGTCCACCTTGCGGAAATTCGATTCTCCATACTGGCCCGCGGACTCGTACAGCGCTCCGTCATGAAAGAAGAGGCCCTGGGTATAGGCGGCGACGTCGTGCGGCACGGATTCTTCCACCTTATAGCCATACGTCTTCACGTTCTGGCCGGAAGCTCCGCACGCGCTGAACAGAGAGGCACAAAGGACGGCGATCATGATTCGTGAAAGGTGTTTCATGCAGGGATCATTATTGGGAATACTTCCGGTAACTGCCGCTCTGCTTCTTGACCGGCTCGCAGGTGAGACCCACGCCGAGCTTCTTGAAGACCTTGCGGTCCACTTCGGCCAGCATCACGGTGCAATGGACCTGGCATCCCCGGAGCAGCGGCAGGCAGTCGATCGCGCGGCGGCAGTTCTCGTCGCTGAGGCTGAGCATGGAGATGGCCACCAGCACCTCGTCGGTGTGCAGGCGCGGGTTGTGCCCGTGCAGGTACGATACCTTTGTCTTCTGGATGGGTTCGATCATGTCTGCCGGAATGAGCTTGACCGGATGCGGGATGCCGGCCAGGTGCTTGAGTGCATTCAAAAGCAGTGCCGCACTCGGTCCCAGGAGCGGACTCTGGCTGGCGGTGATGACCGTTCCGTCAGGAAGTTCCATGGCGGCGGCATATTCATCGCTGCTGGCCTCCCTTTGCTTGGCGGCCACGGTCACGCGGCGGTATTCCGTGGCCAGGTTGGCCTGTTTGAGCAGGAGGGTGAGCTTGTTTACCTCATTCTCGTTGTTTTCGCCTTCCGCCATGTTGCAGAGTCCGGTATAGTAGCGGCGGATCACTTCGTTGTTGGCGGCCTCGCGGCATACGTCGTCGTCGCTGATGCAGAATCCGATCATGTTGACGCCCATGTCGGTCGGCGATTTATAGGGATTGGCGCCGTAAATCTGGGTGAAAAGCGCGTCCAGCACCGGGAAAATCTCGACATCCCGGTTATAGTTGACGGCAATCTGCCCGTAGGCCTCGAGATGGAAGGGGTCGATCATGTTGACATCGTCCAGGTCGGCGGTGGCGGCTTCGTAGGCGATATTGACGGGATGCTTGAGGGGCAGGTTCCACACCGGGAAGGTCTCGAACTTGGCATAGCCGGCTTTCACGCCACGTTTCCGCTCGTTGTAAAGCTGGCTCAGGCAGACGGCCATCTTGCCGCTGCCCGGACCGGGAGCGGTAACAACGACGAGCGGCCGGGTCGTCTCGACGAAGTCGTTCTTGCCGAAACCGCCGTCCGATGCGATGAGGTCCACATTGGTCGGATAACCCTCGATGATATAGTGGTAGTACGATTTGACGCCCAGGCGCTCCAGCCTATCACGAAAAGCAACGGCGCTGGCCTGTCCATTGAAATGGGTGATTACCACGGAGTTGACCTGCATGCCCCGGCTCTCGAACTCTTCCCGCAGGCGCAGCACGTCCATATCGTAGGTGATGCCCAGGTCGTTCCGCACCTTGTTCTTCTCGATGTCGATGGCGCTGATGGCGATGATGATTTCCATCTCATCGCTGAGCTGCATGAGCATCTTGAGTTTTGAGTCCGGTTCAAAGCCGGGCAGCACGCGGCTGGCATGGTAATCGTCGAACAGTTTGCCGCCGAATTCCATGTACAGTTTGTCCCCGAAGTGAGAAATGCGTTCCTTGATGCGTTCTGATTGAATTTTCAGATACTTATCGTTGTCGAAGCCGATTTTCATAGTCCCGTAAAAGTCTTTACGGGTTACAAATATAGGAAAAATATCGGTACAAATCATTTTTCTTGTACCTTTGCAACCGGCAAGTCATTCTGTCGCGCCGCTTAGGCGGTGAGGAAAGTCCGGACAGCACAGAGCGCCTCCCTGTGGAAAGCACAGATGGGCGAAAGTTTATGGAGCGCGTAACAGAAAACAACCGCCGGTTTGGCCCGGACTTGATCCGGGGCCGGCAAGGGTGAAAACGTGGGGCAAGAGCCCACGACCGGCGGCGGCGACGTCGTCGGGGTACGCACCGGAGGGCTGCAAGGCCAAATATATCGGCGTCCGAGGGCTGCTCGCCCGAGCCGAGGGGTAGGCTGCACAGATAAATGACAGAAGCCCGCTTGCGGGTACAGAATCCGGCTTACCGACTTGCCTTTTTTTGACCATGAAACGCACGATTATAATCCTGACAGCCCTTTTTGGGTTCGTTTTCGGCGCATCGGCCTTCGAAAAGGGCGATGCGCGCTTCACGCAGAAAGACATTGACAACTTCAACGAAGTGATGCAACTGGTAGCGCCTGACCGCGACCTGCCCATGAACGAGCTGGTCATAAAGGTGGCGAAGCATTTCCTCGGTACGCCGTATGTGGCCGGCACGCTCGAGATCGAGCCTGAACGCCTGACTGTCAATACCCGCGAGACCGACTGCATCCTCTTTGTGGAGATGTGCCTGGCGATGTCGCTGACGGCGAAGGATCCGCAGCCGACGTTCGAGAAATACGTGGACAACCTGCGCAGGCTCCGTTACCGTGACGGCAAGGTGGACGGCTATGCTTCGCGCATCCACTACACGTCGGAATGGATCATCCAGGGGACGGTCCGGGGGCTCTTCAGCGAGGTGAGCCGCGAATGCGGCGGCAGTCCGCTTGACCAGAAGTTCAATTTCATGTCGACGCATCCGGCTTCTTACAAGCAGTTGAAGGACAGCCCGGAGACGGTCGAAAAGATCCGGACCGTGGAGCAGAATCTCGAATCGTGGGATTACTGGTACATTCCGAAGGCCGACCTGCCCAAGTGCATCAAGAACATCAAGACCGGTGACATCATCGGCTTCAATTCCGCGACGCCGGGCCTGGACATCGCGCATGTGGCGTATGCTTATTGGGAAGGGGACACGCTGACCTTCATCCACGCCTCCTACGGCGAGAAGAAGGTGGTTATCAACAAGACGCCGCTGGTGCAGTACACCAACGGCATCAAGTCTCACAACGGTCTCCGCGTAATTCGTCTGAAATAAAAGGGCTTTTGCTTGCTTGGCGCAAGCAAAAGCTACTCGACGATGCGGCGGAAGTCGCGTTGCGCCTCAAAGGCTTCCCATTTCTGGTACTGGTCCGCGTCAAGCACCTTGCGGTACTTCTTTTCGCGCTTCTCCTGCAGATCCTTCATCACGTCCCGCATCTCGCCACCCATCGGCGGACGACGGAACTCGCCGGGTGCCGGACGGCCTTCCGGACGAACCGCGTCCATATCGCTCTGCCTCTGATTGTACTGCCGCTTGTTGAAGCGATAGAGTTTCTTGTACTGCTTCGGCGTCAGGTTCACCAGTTTGTCCAGCCGGTCGGTTTCTTCCTTTGCCATATGTTCGGGATCCATCTGCATGAACTGCGGGCCTTCCTTGGGGAATTCACGCCCCCGCGGGCCCTGGCCCTGCGGCGGCTGCGGCGGTTGTGCGAACGAAGTCGCCACAAGCATGAGCGCCGCCATCATTGTCAAAATGTGTTTCATGATCTTAAATAGTGTAAAAAAATTTTCGCAATCTACATCTTTTGACTATTTTTGCAGTCCCAAGTTTAAACGCGGGAAATAATCAGCCACTTTAGCTCAGTCGGTAGAGCAGCGCATTCGTAACGCGCAGGTCGGCAGTTCAAGTCTGCCAAGTGGCTCTGGACAAAGAAAGAGAGAGGCTTTTTGGCCTCTCTCTTTCTTTGTCCAGAGCCATCCTATTGATATTTCGATTATATTTGTAAGTTAAAACTTAATAATCGATATTCACATGCAACTGATAGCGGACAGCGGCTCCACCAAGGTTTCCTGGCGGGCCATTTGTGATGACGGTTCGGTCAAGGCGATCGAGACCGTGGGCATCAATCCTGTTTTCATGGAGGATGAGGCCATTGAATCGATACTCAAGGATAAACTGGTGCCGGAAATCGGCACGAAGGTCGACCAGATCTTTTTCTACGGCGCCGGCATGGTGGGCGGTGAGATTTCCGCCAAGCTGGAGCGCTGCTTCGGAAGAGTATTCCCGGGTTCGACCTGCGAAGCGGCATCGGACGTGCTGGCGGCGGCCCGCGCCCTCTGCGGCCACAAGCCCGGCATCGCCTGCATCCTGGGCACGGGCTCGAACAGTTGTTTCTATGACGGGGAGGGGATTGCGCAGAACGTCCGTGCGGGCGGTTTCATCCTGGGCGACGAGGCGAGCGGCGCATACCTGGGCAAGCGGCTGATCTCCGATTTCATCAAGGGACTGCTTCCGGCTGCCATCGAGAAGGAATTCGTCAAGCGCTACGACCTCGACTATATGAAGATTGTGCAGAAGGTGTATCGCGAAGAAATGCCGAGCCGTTTCCTGGCGTCGTTCTCGCCGTTCATCAATGAGTTCAAGAATCATCCGCACATCGCGAACCTGCTGAAGAGCAGTTTCGAGGAGTTCCTGCGCCGCAACATCATCCATTACGACTACAAGAAGTATCCGGTAAACTTCGTGGGATCCATTGCCTATTATTACAAGGACATCCTCGAGAAAGCCGTGAATGCTGCCGGCATGCGGATGGGCATCATCCTGAAGGGCCCCATCGATGGCCTTGTCGAATATCATAAGAATGTAAAATAACATGAAAGTTACAGAACAGAGTTCGAATTACGCGAACCTTGACAAGATGAGCACGCGGGAGCTGCTCGAAAACATGAACCGCGAGGACCGGCATGTGCCGGAGGTTGTTGCTGAATGCATCCCGCAGATCGAGAAGCTCGTCGACGGTATCGTCGAACGCATGCGCCGCAACGGCCGCGTCTTCTATATGGGCGCCGGTACCAGCGGACGCCTCGGAATCCTCGACGCATCGGAAATCCCGCCGACGTACGGTGCTCCGTATGACCTGTTCATCGGCCTGATGGCAGGCGGTGACAGCGCCATCCGCCGTGCGGCTGAGGGTGCCGAGGACAACAAGGAGCAGGGCTGGAAGGACATCGAACCCTATCGCCCGACGAAAGATGATATCGTCATCGGCATCGCCGCTTCCGGTACCACGCCTTACGTGATCGGCGCCATCGAAGAGGCCCGCCGCCGCGGACTGCTCACCGGCTGCATCACCTGCAACCCCGGTGCGCCCGTCGCCGCTGCCGCCGAGATCCCGATCGTCGCCGTCGTGGGCCCCGAATTCGTGACCGGCAGTACCCGCATGAAATCGGGAACCGCGCAGAAACTCATCCTCAATATGATCTCCACGTCCACGATGATCCGCCTCGGACACGTCAAGGGCAACAAGATGGTGGACATGCAGCTCACCAACAAGAAGTTGGTGGACCGCGGCACCAAGATGATCATGGATGAGACCGGCATCGATGATTATGGCGAAGCCAAGGCCATGCTGCTGCACTACGGATCCGTCCGTAACGCCGTGGATACCTATTTCGCACAAAACCCCGACAAACGGAAGTAAACCGCCCGCCATGTTCCGGCAGAACTATTCCTCGTCCCTGCTCGAAGAAGCCGTCGACCAGCTGGCTACGCTGCCTGGCGTCGGCCGTCGGACAGCGCTGCGCCTGGCCCTGCACCTGATGGCAGAGCCGCGCGAGAACGTGGAGCAGTTTGCCGGTTCGCTGGTCCGGCTCAAACGCGACATCCGCTATTGCCCGACCTGCGGAATGATCTCGGACGACGGGAAGTGCCCCGTGTGCAGCGATCCGCGCCGTGACGGCACCATCGTCTGTGTCGTCGAGAGCCTCCGCGACGTGCTGAGCATCGAGAATACCGGCCAGTACAACGGCCTCTACCATATCCTGGGCGGCATCATCTCGCCGCTAGACGGCATCGGCCCCGGAGACCTGCGCATCCGTGAATTGACCGAAAGGCTCGAATCGGGCCGTATCGGAGAAGTCGTCCTGGCCCTGAGTACCAGCATGGAAGGGGAGACGACCGCCTATTATCTTTACAAACAGATTGCCCGATTCCCCGTCACCGTCACGGCCATCGCCCGCGGTGTGGGCTTCGGTGACGACCTTGAATATACTGACGAGCTCACGCTCGGCCGTTCCATCAAAAACCGACAAATCTTCAAACCTTGAACCCTATGCGACACGATTTTCCCTTCATCTGGTTTCTCGTGGCATTCGCCGCATATACCGCGCTCCTGTTCCTGATCTCCTGGCTGACAGGACGCAAGGCAGGCTCGAATTCCTTCTTTTCCGGCGACCGGAAGGCACCGTGGCCCGTCGTGGCCTATGGCATGATCGGCGCTTCCATCTCGGGCGTCACCTTCATCTCCGTGCCCGGCAACGTGTGGGTGCAGAACTTCTTCTACATGCCGCTGGTCCTGGGCTTCGTGGGTGGTTACATCATCATCGCCAAGGTGCTGTTGCCGCTTTATTACAAGATGAAGCTGACATCGATCTACACCTATCTGGGCGAGCGGTTCGGGCCCCGTTCACACAAGACCGGTACGACTGTGTTCATGGTTTCCCGCGTCCTGGGTGCCGCGGTCCGCGTTTTCGTGGTCATCGTCGTCTTCTTTGCCTTCATGCCCCGGGGTATGGTAGAACGTACCTCGCCGCTGCTGGTGTTCACCGTCATCACGGCCGTGTTCCTGGCGCTGCTCTATCTCTACACCTTCAAGGGCGGCGTGAAGACCATCATCTGGACGGACGTGCTGCAGACCACGTTCATGCTCTTGGCCGTCGGCCTGACTATCTACTATATCTGCAAGAACATGGGCTGGAGCTTCGGGCAGATGTTCTCCGTGGTGGGCAATACCGTCAACGAGAATGCCGGCGCCGTCGGCTACGGCCATACATTCACCAGCTGGTTTGACTGGGACTGGAGCCACGGGACGAATGCCGTCAAGCAGTTCATCTCGGGTATCTTCGTGACCATCGCCATGACCGGCCTCGACCAGGCGATGATGCAGAAGAACCTGGCCTGCAAGGATATCAAGGCAGCCCAGAAGAACATGTACACCACTTCCATCATCATTGTCGTGGTGAATTTCTTCTTCGTGCTGATGGGCGCGCTCCTGTGCGTGTATGCACAGCATCTGGGCGGATTCGAGGCACTGGGCATCGACAAGACGGACGAGCTCTTCCCGACCATCGCCAGCCAGTATTTCGGCGTGGGGGTGGGCATCCTCTTCCTGATCGGCCTGATCTCCGCTTCATATCCGAGTGCCGGTGCGGCCATGACCTCGCTGACCACAAGTTTCTGCGTCGACTATCTGGATTTCAACGGACGGAAAGATCTCGGCGACGCTCGCAAGGAATACATCCGCAAATGGGTCCATGCCGGTGTGGCGTTCCTCTTCCTGATCATCATCGTGGTGCTGTACGTCGTGAGCAGCGATGCCGTCGTCAACCTGGTGTACAAGCTGGCATCGTATACCTACGGACCGTTGCTGGGCATGTTCTTCTTCGGCATCCTGACCAACCGGAAGGTGAACGACAAGGCGACGCCCTGGATCGCCATCGCATCCCCGCTGCTCTGCCTGGTCTTCAACATGGCCGGCAAGGCGCTCTGGGGATTTGACCTGGGCTTCACCCTGCTGATCGTGAACGGGTTGCTGACGTTCTTCGGAATGTGGATATTCAGTACAAGAAATACCGCCGTTGCAAAATAATTCCTATCTTTGCAAATTATGGTGAGAATTGCAGCGATCAATTATCTGAATACGATCCCGTTCATCTACGGGCTGGAAACCAGGATGGCCCCCAGTGAGATCGTATTGGATTGCTGCATCCCTTCCGCTACCGCCGCCCGCCTGAAAGACGGACGCTGCGACGTGGGACTCGTTCCGGTCGGCGCGCTGTCCGAACTGGACAATCCGCAGATCATCGCGGATTACTGCATCGGTGCGACGGGACCGGTCGCCAGCGTACTGCTCTGCTCCGGCAAGCCGCTGGAACAGGTGGACGAAATCCTGCTCGATACTGACAGCCGGACCTCCGTCCTGCTGACCCAGTATCTTTGCGCGGAGAAATGGCACATCAGCCCCCGCCTCACGTCCTGTGATTTCAGCCGGGAAGCCATTGATACGGAGCGCTGCTGCCTGCTGATCGGCGACAAGGCGCTTGCCAATGCAGGGCGGTTCCGCCACGTCTATGATATGGCGGAAGAGTGGATTTCGTTCAAGCACCTGCCGTTCGTGTTCGCGTGCTGGGTTGCGACCCGGCCGCTGGATCCTTCTTTCATCGAAAAGTTCAACCAGGCCCTCGCCTTTGGCATCAGCCACGTCAACGAGGCCGTAAGCAAGTACAATCATCAGTTTCCCAGGGATTATGCCTGCCGTTATCTGCAGGAAAACATCTCTTTCGCCCTTGACAGCGAGAAGCGGGCCGGCCTGACCGAGTTCAGGCGGGTCGCCCTGGAGAAGCTGACCCCTCGAGCCTGTGTGTCGTAATCCGTCCCGGCGCTTTCGCGCCGCCTCTCGTTCACGGAAACGAACACAACAGCAAACCGAGGAAAAATGATCAAAATCTTTTATAACAAGAACGCTCAGATCGAAGTATCCGAGTCCCTTACGATCCTGAAGAGCATTTCGCTCGAAGATGCGCTCTGGCTCGATCTCTTCAACCCGACGGGCGAAGAGAAGCGGGCCGTCGAACTTTTCCTTCATACCACCCTGCAGAGCCGTGCGCAAGCCGAGGAAATCGAGAGTTCCTCCCGCTACAGCGAGACGGTCGATGCCATCTTTGCCAATACGAACTTCCTGATTCCGAGTGCTGAAAACTATACGATGGAGTCGGTTTCCTTCGTGTTGACCGGCCGGACCATCACCTCGATCCGCCAGGTGCCCCTGCGCAGTTTCACGGACATTCAGCGACGCATCCTTTTCAATGCGAAGCTCTATCCCACGGGCTTCCATGTCCTGGTGGGCATCCTCGAGAACCGGATCGACCTGGACGCCGACATGATCGAGCTGATGTCCAAGGAGATCGGACAGTACAGCCGGCGCGTCAGCCTGGGTGAGGACGTCAACGAGGAATTCCTCCTCGACATCAACCAGTTGCAGGAGAATACGATGCTGGTCCGCGAGAACATCGTGGACAAGCAGCGGATGATTTCGAGCATCCTGCGCAGCGACAAGACGCCCGACGTAATCAATGGCAAGCTCGGTATCCTGCTGAAAGATATCTCGTCACTGATCAACCATACGGATTTCAGTTTCGAGCGCCTGGAGTACCTGCAGAACACTGTGCTCGGTCTGATCGACCTGGAACAGAACAAGATCATGAAGATCTTCACGATGGTCTCGCTGCTGCTGATGCCGCCGACGCTCATCGCCAGCATCTATGGCATGAACATCGACCTGCCGCTGGTGGGCGGGAAGTGGGATATCCTGATCGTAGTGGGCGCGATGCTGCTTATCGTGCTGCTGGTATTCCTGTTCTTCCGCAGAAAGAAAATGATGTAGGATGAAAAAGCCCGGCCTCCTTCTTTCCCTGGTACCGGTGCTTGTGCTGATAGCCCTGCTGGTGATCGGCGTAAGCATCTTCGGTGACGAACTGACAAGCGGTCCGTCGCAGCTGGCGCTCTTCGGCGCGGCTGTCGTCACGGCGCTGATCGGCATGTTTGCGCTGAAGGTGCCCTGGAGCCGGTTCGAAGAGGCGGTGGGTAACAATCTGAAATCGACTTCTGCGGCCATTGTCATCCTGCTTTCGATCGGCGCCTTGACGGCCACCTGGATGTTGTCTGGCATCGTCCCGACAATGATCTGGTATGGGCTGAAGCTGATCCACCCGCGTGTATTCATCGTGCTGACTTTCCTGTTGTGCGCTGTCGTATCGATGCTGGCAGGCAGCTCGTGGACCACGGTGGGGACGGTCGGCGTGGCTATGTTCGGCGCGGGTACCTTCATCGGAATTCCGACGGGCTGGCTGGCCGGCGCCATCATCTCCGGCGCCTATCTGGGTGACAAGGTCTCGCCGTTGAGCGATACCACCAACCTGTCGGCTTCGATCGCGGGCGTGAATCTGTACACGCATGTGCGCTATACCTTCCTCACCACCATTCCTGCACTGATCATCTGCCTGGCCGTTTACGGCGTGGTGGGCTTTGTCGTGCCGGTGTCGTCCGACCTGCAGGTCGAGCAGCAATTGGCCGTGCTGCAGCAGACATTCCATATCTCTCCGTGGTTCCTGTTGGTTCCGTGCCTTACCATCTTCTTGATTTACAAGAAGGTGCCGGCCATGGTGACTTTATTTCTTTCTGCCCTGGCCGGCGGATTGCTTGCCTACTTTGCCCAGCCCCAGATCATAGACCAGATTGTCGGGACGGATGTCTCCAATTACCGCCGCTTCTTCGGTTCGCTTTTCCAGATGATGTCGACGAATGTCTCGATTGAAACAGGAGACCCGCTGATCACCCGGCTGGCGTCGACCAGCGGTATGTCGGGCATGGTCAATACAGTATGGATCATCCTGTCGGTGATGCTGTTCGGCGGATGCCTGTCAGCATGCGGCATGGTGGAGGCCATCACGGGCGCCATTATCAAGCGGGTCCGGAGCACCGGCGGCCTGGTCACGTCTACCGTCGTGAGCTGCATTTTCTGCAACCTGACGTTGTCCGACCAGTTCATGGCCATCCTGCTGCCGGGCAACATGTTCCGGGATTCGTA
>LUZE01000164.1 GCA_001602845.1 Bacteroidales bacterium Bact_13
GCCGCCCGAAGGAACAGCCCAGGACGGGCCGTATTTACGCTCAAGTACTACGGTAGGACGTGTTTCGCAACCGGCAGCCATCTCTTTCAGGGCTTTGTAGTGACGTTCCGTTTCTGCGAAAAGGCGTTCCGCTTCCGCCCGCTTTCCCAACAGCAGGCCGTAGAACAGCACCCATTCCGTGCGCCCCAGCGGATGGCTCTCCATATAATCGGCCGCTTCCACAATCGGAACACCCAGTTTTTCGGCAGCGCCGTAACCGCTGTTCTCGAAGGGCGATGCGATGATCATCTCGGTGCCGATATCGATGATTTTCTCCACGTTGGGCGAGGTGGAAACGCCCAGGTCGGCGATGCGGCCATCCGTAATGCGACCCAGCACTTCCGGCGAAGTGATGTACTCGGGCTCGCAGATACCGCAGACCTGGTCGAGGGCGCCGAGCTGTTCGGCGATGGCCGTATGGACCGAGGTGTAGATGACGGCTTTCCCGACGGGGACGGGGATGACGATGCCGTCGGCGGGCAGATGGTCCGGGCGGCGTTTGTCGCGGTCGACAAGCACATAGTGCTGCCGCTGGCGGAGGGTGTCCCACGGATCGCGGATGCGGACGGAAACGTAATCATCGAAATACTCGATGCGAAGGTTGCGGGCGAAACGGACCGTGTCGGCGGAAAGGGCCCCGGAAGAAGAGACGTCCTGCCGCTTTCCGCAGCCGGAAAACGCCAGCAGCACAAGGGCCAGCATCGTACACAGGATCGTCCGGGACGTCATCGCAGTCGCTGGTTGGTAAATACGATGCGGGACGGGATGTCGCCCGTGTTGGCGCTCCATTTCAGCCGGCCTTCCGGCGAGTAGCAATACACCTTGCCCGGCGTGATATAATCGCGGGCATCCGTCACGAAGATCTCATGGGTATTGGGGTTGACGGCGATGCCGTAGGGGTTCTGGAACTGTGCGTCCGTCCCGTCCGTGATGAAGCGGCGGGTGACGACGCGGTGCGTCTTCACGTCGACAATAGCATAGTTTACGTCGGAAGTCTGGGTGAAGTAACTCCAGTCGTTGCTGTAGACGTAGAGCGAGTCGCCGCACAGGGTCATGTCGGTGCAGGCGAGGAGCTCCATGCATTCGATGACCTCATCAAACTGGGTGTCAATGATGTAGGTCATGGATGGGATGTCGTAGTAGTCGCCGCGGCTGGACACCCAGATCTTGCCGTAAGCGTCGAGTTCCATGCGGTGGAGGTTGGGCGCCACTTCGATCTTCTTGATTTCCTTGAAAGAGTCCAGATCGATCACTGAGACGGTATAGTCGTAGTCAGGCACGCGGTAGCCGCCCGAATTGGCAACGTAGAGCTTGCCGTTGGCGATGACCATCTCCTCGGGCTGATAGCCCACCACGCAGGTGTCCTTCACCTGCAGGGATGTAGTGTCGATCCGCGCCACATAACCGAGCCGGTAATTGGGGTCGATTTCCACGGGGCCCGCATAAGAGCTCACGTAGGCATATCCCTCATGGAAGACGATGTAGCGGCAGTTCGGAACCGACACCTGGCCGATGTGCTGGGCCGTATTTTTGTCCATCACCTCCACGAGGTTAGAGCAGTTTACCACCGCCCAGAGCTTGCTGCCATAGATGGCCAGGTCGTTCCCTACGTCGCCCAACTCCTGGACGACGCCGGGATTGCGTTCCGCGTAGATGTTTTTCCTGTAAATGCCGCTGGCGTAGTCGTAGTAGTCGAGCGTGCATTTGTTGCTGCCCATGTTTCCCTCGTTGAGCAGGAAGAAACCCGCGATTTCGCCGGCGTCTTCGCTGCCGACGGGAGTTTCCGTCGACGGAATAATCTCTTCGGGCTCCCGGCAGGCGTTCAGGGCGACTGCAACCAGAAAAGTGACTAAAATGAATCGAATCGTTTTCATGGTCATAGAATCCACGACAAAATTAATCGAAAATTCGTTCCCGGCATCGGATAGCATTGCACAACTTCGTATTGCTGGTTGAAAATGTTGTTGACTTCGAGCGTTCCTTTCAGCTGGTGGGCGCCCAGCGCAAAGGCGCGCGAGAGCGAAAGGTCGCTGGTATACCAGGGTTGGGCGTGGTTCTCCGGGATGTTGGCCACAGCCTCGTACCGCTCTCCGGTGTAGATGAAACTGTAGTTGAGGTGCCAGCCCTTCCAGTCGATGCCCGTGATGACGGAGCCGCTGTGCCAGGGGATGTAGGGAATCTGGCCGCCGTACCAGGGACTGGACGGATCGGTGAAATCCTGTGCCTTCTGGAACGTGTAGGTAATCCTGACGTTGGCAGAGACCGGCCCCAGTGCCAGCTGCGTGCCGGCGGCAGCGTCAATGCCGCGGATCTGCACGAGTCCCAGGTTGACCATCGTCCATTGGAACTGGTTGGAGGCGGGCATGGCGATGATCTTGTTCTCCACTTCATTATAATAGGCATCGAACGTACAGTCGATATTCCGCAGGAACCCTTTTGTCCAGCTCTTTTCCCAGGTCGCCCCCACGTCGTACTGGGTGGTGAACTCGGGTTTGAGGTATTTGTTGCCGATGAAGGTGTAGTACAGGTCGTTGAGCGTGGGCATGCGGAAAATGCGTTTGTAAAAGGCCCGGATCGTGAAATTCTTGTCGCGGAAGGGAATCAGCTGCAGCACGGCTGTAGGGGTCCAGTGGTGCCGGCTTTCCGCAGCGGCGCCCGCTTCCCGGGCCCGGTCGGCCACGAACGTATGGAGCACGCTTCCCTGCAATTTGAGCTTTTCCCAGCGGAGCGAGGTGGACAGGGCTGTCAGCACGGTGTGCCGTGAAGGGTAGACGAAGTTCACCAGGTCGGCGTCGAGCGTGTTGAACTGGTAATCCGCGGCCAGGTCGACATCCCACCACCCGTTGATCTTGTATTCCTGGGCCAGCGAGGCATAGGCCTCCTGCTGCCGGTAGTGGTTGTCGACGTACATCGTGCTCACGTCGAGCCGCGGGTCGGAGAGATAGTGCAGGTAATCGTAGGCGTACTTGAAGCTGGCGTTGAGGTGCCAGTCGCCCCATTCCTTGTAGAGGGAGCCCTGGGCGAAGAAGTCCGTGTCCCACTGCCGGTCTTCGTGCCGGAACTTGCCCGGTTCCTCGCGCACGAAGGCGCCGGGATACCCGCGTTCCGAGTCGTAGAAATAGAGTTTCATCTTCCAGCTGCCGTCCGGGATCCGGCCATGCAAGCCTTCCTCTATGCGCAAGGCCCGTACGTCGCCGTTCTGCCGTACGGCCGTCGTGTCGTAGCCGTCCTTTTTCCGGTAAGAGAACTTGTAGCGTCCCGTGGTATAGAGATATTCGGCGTTGAAGGAGTTTGAGACGCGTTCGCCGAGTCGCTGTTCCCATAGCACCGAGGGGTTGACGGTGCCGAAGGATCCGCCGGCAAGTGTGGCCTTGAAATTGGTCCTCCGGCCGCCCTGAAAGACCGGCGTGCGGCTTCGGAGATAGACGGCGCTGGCCGAGGCATAATCCTTGGCCGACTGCACGGCCGTTCCTTTCTGACCGTTGTAAAGCGTCACGGACTCCATGTTCTCAAGCGAATACTTGCCCAGGTCGATCTGCCCGTTCTGGGCATTGCCGAGCTGGATGCCGTCGTAGAAAACACCCACGTGCTGGGTGCCCATGCTGCGCACGTTGATGGTCTTCAGGCCGCCGATGCCGCCGTAATCCTTGATCTGGACGCCCGAGAAGTAGCGGATGGCGTCGGCAACCGAGAGGGCGTTCAGCCGCTGGAGCTGCTCTCCCTGGAGCGCCTGTGCCGGAATGATCTTGTCGGGCGGCCGGAAGGCGGTCACCACCGAGCCCGTCAGGACTTCCGTCGTGTCGGGCACCGAAAGCAGCAGTGTCAGTAGCAGCGAGAGGATCATTTGACGAGATTATAGTCCAGCACGTCCACCACTTCGGTGGACACCTCGCCGAGCCAGCCGCTCTTGGTGTTGAGGCCGGTCTGGACTTTCACGAAGTCGATGTATTGCAGGTTGGCGGGCTTCCCGTCAAAGGTAACGGCATCCGAGATGCGGAAATGATTACAGCTGTCGCCATCACCCGTCTTCCCGCCGGGGAACATGTCGGTCTCGCTGTAGTTGTCGGCATATCCCCAGCCGTAGTCGGGATTGATCCAAAGGACGCCCCGGCCGGACTGGTCGTAGTTCCGTGCCTCAAGCCGGGTCCCGCGCAATGTGTATCGCGGTTCCTTCACCCAGAGAGGGTAGTAATAATCCTGGGTGTGGAATGCGGCCAGATAGTCCACGGAGCCGCTGCCACCCAGGTTGTCGGTCCAGGCGACAGGCTGTCCCGGCGCATCGGGCCGGTAGTAAGTCACGGCATAATCCTGCGCGGTGCAGTCCAATCCGTATTCCGAGCCCTTCAGTTCATACCAGGTGTCGTCGGGCAGGCCGTTGCCGTCCTCATCCTGCATCACCCATACGATGCCGGGTTCTGAATAGTTCGTGTAGAGGGAGTTGCGGATGGCCAGGTTGTAGCCGCCGTCGTTGGCCACACTGTGGTCGAAGCCCACCACGATGAATCCGCCGAATCCGCCGAGGGAGACGTATTTATCGTCCTTGATCCGGGCAATCGCGTATTTGCAGGCCTCGTCCATCGTCGTGGCGGTGTAGTTCTCATTGACATACTGTCCCGGGGCGGGCATAAATGCAAGCACCTTGTCGCAGTGTGCCGAGCTGTTGGCGGAAGCCGCGCGGCGATACGTGCCTTCCGCCGGACAGACCAGGACGGTCAGCGTCGTGTCGGCAGATGAGCCGTCGTCGCCGGTCAGGGTGAATTCGACCGAATATCGTCCCTGCGACCGGGCTTCGAAGCGATAAAGCGGATCGTCTCCCTGCTGGACGGACGTTCCGTCGATGTGCCAGGAGAAAACGTAATGACGGGTCGTGTCGAGGTCGAACGGCAGCAGCCGGATGGTACGCCCCAACGCGACATGATACTCCGTCTGGTCAAAGACGAAAAGAGGATTGTCGGGTTCGGGCGGTTGCGGCACGGGCGGCTGCGGGGCTTGTTGCCATACGTTGACGCGGACCTCCAGGAAGGCCTGCCCATAGGGATTGACAGCCTCGACCGTGATGTAGTAGACCCCCGTTTCGGAGGGAGTGAAAGTAAAGGACGGTCCGGTCCCGACCACCGCGCCGTTGCTGAGCCAGCGGACGGTGGACAGGTCGTCCAGAAACGCAAAACCCGGAGAGAGTACGAGGCTCTCTCCGAGTTCGAGGGAATAGATGATGCCGTCGGGCAGCGTGATGACAGGAGCCTGTCCTTCTTCTTCCAGCTCCTGGGGGCATCCCGTCGCTGCGAAGAGCGACAATGCCAGGAGGATGAATAATGATACCCGACGCATGGGAAGGATTAATCGGGATAATAGCGCACGGCTACGTCGTCAATGGCGAAGTAGGCAGGCGTGTTGATGCCCCAGTCGCCATATTGCTCCGGAGAACCGGCGACGGAGAAAACCACCTTATCGACGGAGCCCAGCCTGGAAAGATCCCATTTCGACCACTCGGTGGTGAAGGAGATGTTCTTGGCCAGGAAATACTCGGCCGTTCCGACCGCTTCGTTGCCTACATAGCCCGTTGCGATCACCTTGAAGAAGCCGTTCTCGGCCATGGGTGCTGCATAGTCGTTGCCGTTGCGCAGGACGTTGAGCGTGTAGCAGGTGTTGTTGACGCAGACCGACTC
This sequence comes from Bacteroidales bacterium Bact_13, assembly GCA_001602845.1. Lineage (GTDB taxonomy): Bacteria > Bacteroidota > Bacteroidia > Bacteroidales > UBA932 > Cacconaster. The sequence goes on from LUZE01000164.1 coordinate 5,706, forward strand.
GAAGACGCGGGCGACGCCGTCCTTCATGGCCAGGGTGGCGGGATTGTAGACACCTGCATCGAAGACGACGGCGAAATTGTCGGAGCCGCCGCAACCGGCGCCCTTGCGGGTGAGGCCGTCTACATCCATGGCGACCACTTCGAGCTGGCGCATGAAGTCGGCGCCGGCGATCATGCCGTTGCCGTAGTTGGAGATGGCGATGCCGCCGCTGGAATAGCCGTAGGTGTAGGCCTCGTAATTCTGAGGAAGGATGCTGGAGGTGATGAACGTGTTGTTTTCGTCATACCAGGTGCAGCCGTCCGCGCTATAGAGGATCGGTCCGCCGTATTCCGGATCGTCAATCAGGTTGCTCCAGTAGTTCGTCGTTTCGGCGGCGCCCTTGTAATCGGCGTCTTCAAAGGTCAGGACGCGGATCTCGCTGTAACGCGGAAGGATGACGGTCGTGCCATCCGAGAAAGTGAAAGTATAGGTATCTTCCCCTTTGGTGACACTGACGATGGATCCGTCCTTGCCGTCATTACCGGGTTTGCCGTCGGCACCGTTGTGGATGGTTATCGCACCGCTTTTCTTGAAGTTGATGGTGTAACTGCCGTCGGCATGCGGAGTGACGCCCGTCACGGCGTCATCATTCTGAAGGGAACTGACCAGGGTTTGCAGTTGCGAGAGCTGGGTCTTGAGGTCATTGATGGAGGAACGAAGTTCGCTGTCGTCGTAGCAGCTGATGGCCAGGGAACCGGCCAAAATGATGGAAAGGGCGAGTCCGCAGACTCTCCTGAAGTTCATGGAGAACATATCTGAGTGATTTAAGTTGGTCACGACACCTGTTTTTGCTGCCCGGATTCCCGCAGGCAGACGTTAAACAATCGTGACGGGCAGGTCTTCTGACTCGTTCCAGTGCGGCGCCTTCCCGGGGCTGGCCCAGTGGCAAAAAGAGAGCTGCGACAAAACAGGAACTTACAGCAGCGGGATCTGTCCGGGATTCGCACCCGGTTCCCTTAACCCGTCACGACACAAAGATAGGATGTTCTCGTTAAAATAGCAAGCAAAAACAGCCGTAAACGCGGGGCACCGTTAGCCGATGGTGGCGCCGTTGGCGAGGCGTTCTTCGGGGGTGACGATGCGCATGGTGCCGTCGATCTGCTTGGCCATGAGGATCATGCCCTTGCTCTCGATGCCGCGGATGGTGCGCGGCTGCAGGTTGGCCAGGATGCAGATCTGCTTGCCGACCATCTCTTCGGGCGTATAGAACTGCGCGATGCCGCTGACGATGACCCGCTGGTCGAGTCCCGTGTCGATGGTGAGTTTCAACAGCTTGTCCGTCTTGGGGACACGTTCGGCTGCCAGGACGGTCGCCGTGCGGATGTCCATCTTGCCGAACTCGTCGAACGTGCAGGGTTCCTTTGCCGGTTCTACCTTCGGGGCGGCAGCTTCCGCTTCGGCTGCAGCAGCGGCAAGGCGTGCCGCCTTGATGTCTTCCAGCCGCTTGATCTGCTTGTCGATCTCCGCGTCCTCGATTTTCGAGAACAGCAGCTCCGCGGGATTCAGCTGATGGCCGACGGGAAGCAGCTCGGCGTTGCCCAGTGCGTCCCAGCCCAGCGGCGTGATGTTCAGGATCCGGTTGAGTTTCTCCACGGAGAAAGGCAGGAACGGCGCGAACGCGATGGAAAGTGATGCGCAGAGCTGGAGCGACGTGTTGAGGATCGTGGCCGTCCGCTGCAGGTCAGTCTTGGCGACGGCCCACGGCTCGGTGTCGGAGATGTACTTGTTGCCCAGGCGGGCCAGGTTCATCGCTGTCTTGAGCGCTTCGCGGAACTTGAAGGTCTCGAGATTGTCCTCGATCTCGCGGCGCAGCTGCGGAATCTGCGCGAGCACCTCGCGGTCGATGTCCAGCAGCGTGCCGGCTTCCGGCACGGAGCCTCCGAAATACTTGTGTGTCAGCACCACGGCCCGGTTGACGAAATTGCCGAAGATGGCCACCAGCTCGCTGTTGTGACGGGTCTGGAAGTCTTTCCAGGTGAAGTCGTTGTCCTTGGTCTCGGGTGCGTTGGCCGTCAGCACGTAGCGGAGCGTGTCCTGCTTGCCCGGGAAGTCCTGCAGATATTCGTGGAGCCAGACGGCCCAGTTCTTCGAGGTCGAGATCTTGTCGCCTTCCAGGTTGAGGAATTCGTTGGCCGGCACGTTTTCGGGCAGGATGAAGCCGTCGCCGTAGGCCTTGAGCATCGACGGAAAGACGATGCAGTGGAACACGATGTTGTCCTTGCCGATGAAATGGATCATCCGCGTGTCCTCGCTCTTCCACCATTTCTCCCAGCTGTCGGGCAGCAGTTCAATGGTATTGGAGATGTAGCCGATCGGGGCGTCGAACCAGACGTAGAGCACTTTCCCTTCCGCGCCTTCCACGGGAACGGGAACGCCCCAGTCAAGGTCGCGGCTCACGGCACGGGGCTGCAGGCCGCCGTCGAGCCAGCTCTTGCACTGGCCGTACACATTGGTCTTCCATTCCTTGTGCCCGTCGAGAATCCATTCGCGGAGCCACGGTTCGTACTGGTCAAGGGGCAGGTACCAGTGCTTGGTCATCTTCTTGACCGGCTGGGCGCCGCTCACCTTGGAGTGCGGGTTGATGAGTTCTTCCGGGCTCAGCGTCGAGCCGCATTTCTCGCACTGGTCGCCATAGGCGTCGGGGTTGCCGCATTTTGGGCAGGTTCCCACGATGTACCGGTCTGCGAGGAACACCTTGGCTTCCGGATCGTAGAACTGCTCGCTCTCCTTCTCGATGAACTTGCCTTCATCGTACAGTTTGCGGAAGAATTCTGCGGCGTACTTGTGGTGCGTGGCCGAAGTCGTCCGGGAGTAGATGTCGAAGGTGATGCCGAAATCGGAGAAAGACTGTTTGATGAGTGCGTGGTACTTGTCGACAATATCCTGGGGGGAACATCCCTCCTTGCGGGCTGCGATCGTAATCGGCACGCCGTGCTCGTCGGAACCGCACACGAAGAGCGTCTCGCGTCCGCGCATTCGCAGGTAGCGGACATAGATGTCGGCAGGGACATAGACGCCGGCTAGGTGGCCGATGTGGACGGGACCGTTGGCATAAGGCAACGCGCAGGTGATGAGATTCCTTTTTTTCATAATCTGTTCAATTCTTTTGAAAGTCTGTTCTTCACTTTATTAAGTAGCTGCAACTGCCGGACGAGTTGTACCAGGCGGTCGGATTCGCCCTCTTTCTGGGCTTCCGAAATCTGCCGCGTCACGGCGTTGCATTCGAGTTCTGTAATTCGTAACTTATAGAGCAGTACCGACTTGGGCACCATCCGGCCGAGTGTGTTCTCTTCCGGGGCGATGGATTCCTCGTAGGTCTTGACAGTCAGCGGATGCTCCTCGAGGATGAGGGAGAATACGGCCTGGTTGAGCGCCGTATCCTCTCCTGTGGTGAAATACCGGACCACCTTCTTCTGGATTTCTGCCGGTTCTTCCCGCGGCAGGGTTTCGACGAAGGGGTAGTATTTCTCGAAGATTGTCCGGTAGAGGTCGTTGACCATCACCAGGTCGTCGTCGGCGAGGGCGCCGCGGATATATGCCGATACGGTTACCTCTTCATGGGGCAGGGCGCCATAGACCATGTCTTCCTCGAAATGGAGCGGGTATTCGCCGTACTTCACCAGATAATAGCACAATTCCCGTTCGGGAACGGCCAGGTAGGTGTCGCGGACCGGGTAGCCGGCCGGTGTCCGGGGCTCATCCGGCACGTCTTCATACGTGTCGACGGGCGTGAGCGGCTCTTCAGGCAGCGGACGGTCGTCGAAGCGGCGGCGCGAACGGTCGAGTGCCTTTTTCTTGCGACGTACTTCCCCGATCTTGGCCAGCAGGGCGTCAGGCTTCTGGTCGAGCTTCTCGGCCACCATTTCCACGTAGATGTTGCGCAGGATGGGATCGGGCACCATGGCCACGCTCTGGATGATGTCGCCGATGACCTGGGCCCGGCGGACCGGGTCGCGCTCGCTCTCTTTCAGCAGCAGGTCGCTCTTGAAGGAGATGAAATCCTTTTCGTTTTCCTCGATGTATTCCTGGATCTCGATCAGGTTGTGGGCCTTGGCGAAGGAATCGGGATCGTCCTCGGGCGGCAGGAGCACGACCTTCACGTTGAGGCCTTCCTCCAGCACGAGGTCGATGCCGCGCAGGGCGGCCTTGATGCCGGCGGCGTCGCCGTCGTAGATGATGGTTATCTTGTCGGTGAAGCGCTTGATCAGGCGGATCTGCTCGACCGTGAGCGACGTTCCCGACGAAGCGACCACGTTGGTCACGCCGGCCTGGTGCATGGAGATGACGTCCGCGTACCCTTCGACGAGGATGCACTTGTCGTTCTTTGCAATGGCGTTCTTGGCCTGGAAGATTCCGTAGAGCGAGCGGCTCTTGTCGTAGATCTCGCTTTGCGGACTGTTCACGTACTTGGCTACGCTCTTGTCGGTCTTGAGCGTGCGTCCGCCGAAGGCGATCACGCGCCCGCTGATGGAGTGGATCGGGAAAATGACCCGGTCAAAGAACCGGTCGTACAGTTCGCCCGTCCCTTCGCGTTCCAGGCACAGCCCGGCTGCCACAAGGTATTCGGGCTTGTATCCGTCCCGGATGGCTTTGCTGCACAGGGTCAGGGGACGCGAGGAGGCATAGCCCAGCCCGAACTGCCGGATGGTCTCGTCGGTGAACTTGCGTTCGTGGAAATAGGAGAGACCGACGGCCTTTCCGATCTCGGTGTTCCAGAGGATGTCACTGTAGAACTTCTGGGCGTAGTCGGTCACCACGAGCAGGCTCTCATAGCGCATGCGGTGGGCGATCTCCTCGGCGGTTTCCTCCTTCTCGACAATCTCGATATGGTATTTCTTGGCCAGATAGCGGAGCGCTTCCACATAGGTCAGGTGCTCGTGCTCCATCAGGAAGGTGACGGCGTTGCCGGCCTTGCCGCAGGCGAAGCACTTGAAGATGCCCTTGGTGGACGACACGCTCATCGACGGATTCTTGTCCTGGTGGAAAGGACACAGGCCGAGATAGTTCGCGCCGCGCTTGCGCAACGACACGAAATCGCCGATAACCTCTTCGATCCTGACGGCGTCCAGAATCTTGTCAACTGTAGCGCGGTCGATCATAAGGCTATTTTCCCAAGAGCCGGAGCTCTTCCTTGGTGTACAGGAGCCGGTCGAGGATGGGGGACATCTCGTCGGTAAACAGATAGGATGCCACGATGAACAGGACGATCAGGGCACCCACGATAATCAGGATAATCAGCCAGACGGGCCAGCGTTTCGCCTGGCGGTCTGCTTTGCGTTCCGGCTTCCGGGGCTCAGCCACCGGCTGCTCCGGTGCCGGCTGCTCCGGCTTTGCGGGCTCGACGGCCACGGCTTCCTTCTTCACGGGTTCGGGCCGCTTGTCGGAAACCTTGATGGCGACCGGCTCCAGGCCCAGTCCGTCGGGCCAGATGTCCAGGTCGTCGTCCGGAACGAAATAGAATTCATTGCGTGCATTGGCCCGCATGACGCCGAGGCCGGGCAGCGCACAGGTCTTGCTTCCTTCCAGTTCGGAGCAGAGGCGGCTCAGGCACCATCCCAGTTCCACGCCGGCCTGTTCATAGGAGACGCCCGCCAGCTGGACGACTTTCTCGAGCAGCAGGCGGCCTTCTTCGAGCGAAACTTCGTGTTTATGGAAGTACATTCTCCGGAAGGGGGGAAGGATGGTAGTCTGCCGGTCGGAATAGGCAGCCGGCATCAGCTCCGCCGAAAACGTGCCGAGATACGGAACGTCAACCTTGTCGTTTTCGACAATGAGCTCTTTGATACACTTGGAGAAAAGGCTGATTTCCATGGTCCCGGCAATAGCGTAGTAACCTGCAAATTTACATAAATTTTGTCTTTTTGCCGGAAAATGCGGATATTTGTTATGAAATGAAATTCCAGACCTACGTCATATTCTTCCTCCTGTTCGGTGTCTTGCCCGATATCTATCTCTGGGAGATCGTATTAACAGACGTACCTATATACTGGAAACTTGCCGCCTGCCTGCCGACGCTCGGGGTGATCATCTCCCTTGTGTTGATCGGATGTGTCATCCGCTATTCGGATTCCGTCAGGGCCTTTTCCTACCTGATGTTCATCTTTTCCCTGCCGAAATCCGTGCTCGTCCTGTTTTCCCTGGTGGGCCGGAATGTCCTGGGAATCGCTCCTTGCGTCGCCGACGGCATCGCGCTGGGCGTGGCCGGTGCTGTATCGCTGTTTTTCATGACGTTGATCTTCCGTGTCTCGCGGCATCTGGATGTACATACTGAAAGCCTGGCGTTTGACGACCTGCCGGCTCGTTTCGACGGCTTCCGCATCTGCCAGCTGACCGATATCCACCTGGGCTCTTTCGGCCGGAAAAGCCATTATGTCCGGCGCATCATCGATACCGCCCTTTCGCTGTCGCCCGATATCATCCTTTTTACCGGAGACCTGGTCAACTTCGAATCTTCCGAAGCCGTTCCCTTCCGGGAAGAACTGGGGCGGCTGACTGCACCTTTGGGTGTGTTCTCCGTCCGCGGCAACCATGACTATCTGCTGCACGGACATCACAATGAGCAGGAACGGCTGGACGACATGGACAGGTTGCTGCAACTCGAGATGGGCCTGGGCTGGCGTGTGCTGCGCAACGAGCATGTGCTGCTGGAGCGGGAAGGCGACGTACTGGCTGTGGTCGGGGTGGACAACGTTTCCGCCAATCCCTTTTTCAACAAGGCGGGCGGCAGCCTTTCGAAAGCGCTGGAAGGCCTGCCCCGCAATCTCTTCAAGATCCTGCTGTCACACGACCCGTCGCACTGGCGCTGGGAAGTCGTGCCGGAAGGCAGCATTGCGCTGACGCTTTCCGGACACACGCACGGACTGAAATACAAGCTGGCCGGACGGCACATCTCGCACTGGCACCTTCCTGAATCCGCCGGGACCTACCGGGAAGGGAAGCAGGTCCTGCATGTGTCTAAAGGTCTCGGCAGTGCCTTTGCCTTCCGCATGGGCGGATTCCCTGATATTGATATTCTTACGCTTCGGCGTTCAAAATGAGATACTAAACCTAAACCGAAATACTATGGATAAATGGATCATGATTGTCAACCCCGCATCCGCATCGGCGACGACGAAGGATACGTGGCAGGCATCACGGAAGATTCTGACGGATAACGGACTGACAGTCGATTCGGTCTGCACCGGGCGTCCCGGGCACGGCATCGAACTGGCCCGTGAAGCGGCGGAAAAAGGATACAGGAAGATTATCGCTGTCGGTGGCGACGGCACCATTCACGAGGTGATGACGGGCCTGCTCCGCTTTTCGGATGCGACCGGCACGGACCTGGGCGAATTCACGATGGCCGTGCTTCCTTACGGAACCGGCAACGACTGGATCAAGACGCCCGGGATTCCCAAGGAGATGGAGGCCGCTACGCGTTGCATCCTCTCCGGCCATACCGGGCTGGAGGATGTGGTGCGGGTTACTTTCGACAACGGCGTTTTCTGCATGGCCAATGTCGGCGGTGTCGGCCTGGATGCCAACATCTGCTACAATACGAATAAGCTCAAGAAAAAAGGATACAAGGGCGACCTGCTGTACAAGATGGTCGCGCCGTACTCCATCTTCGCAAAGAGCCGTTATCCGGTCGAAGTCATCTGCGATGGCAGGACAATCTATTCGGGCAAACTGTTCTCGGCCGTCATCGGCAACGGTACTTACCGTGGCGGCGGTATCCGCCAAACGGAAGCGGGACGCTGGGACGACGGGCAGCTGGAAGTGTCCATCATGGGCGGCGTCAATCATATCAAGGGCCTGAAGCTCATGATGCACGCGCTTTCGGGCGACTTCCCCCAGCAAAAAGGCATCGTATCCGCGCGTTTCCGCAAGATGACCGTCAAGCCGCTCGGAAAGCCGCACCGCATCGAGTTGGACGGGGAGATTCCGGGCGTCCTTCCGGCGACTTTCGAGGCGACCGGGCAGCAGATCCATATCATCATCCCGTAAGCCACATGGCAGGTTCTGTCAAGGAAGCCCGGCTGGGTTTCGCTGCGCGGCTGTTGCGGGGTTTAGCATGGCTGGTGGTGCATACGGTGCAGCGGCCGAAGGTATGCGGGCCGAAGCCCGTCGTCGAAGGTCCTGCCATCTTCGTCTGCCGGCATGTGGGCCTGATGGACCCGGTGGTCCTGATGGTATTGTATTTCAAGAAGCTGATTCATCCGCTGGTGGCCAAGGATTATTACGAGGCGAACGGGTTTACGCGCGCTTTCTATCCGATTGCGCAGTGTTATCCCATTGACCGGCACAATGTCTCGACCCGTTGGATGGAATTGTCGCTGGAGGCGTTGAAAAAGGGGGAGGGCATCATCATTTACCCGGAGGGACGGCGCAACAAGTCGGGTGAGGGGCTGCTGCCGTTCCAGAACGGGGCTGCGCTGCTGGCTGCCCGCAGCGGTGCGCAGGTCGTCCCTGTCTACAATGCTTTCTGGAAGTTCCCGCACCGTTACCGGCTGGCAATCGGCGAGCCGTTCCATCTGGATCCGCTGCCGCCGGAAGGCCCTTCTTCCGCCTGGCTCTCCTCCCAGACCGACCGCATCCAGTCTGCCGTCGCTGCCCTGGGCGCATCCGTAGACGCTTAAACGTCGCTCCGCTTGGGCCTTGGCCCGTGGCGCGCCCCTCTTGTCATGCCCTGCCCCGACCCCTTCGTCATGCCCGGCCCCGACCGGGCATCTGGTAACTGTGGCGCGCCCTCAATCGTCGCTCCGCTTGGGCTTTGGCCCTGTGGCGCAGCCGGAACCGTTTGGGGGCTGCGAGCCCTCGCCCCAAACGAACCGCGGCTGCTGCACCAGGCCCACGCACAGCCCGCGCTCCGAGACTTGCGCCATCGTCTGGGCGGGTGTTACCCGTGGTGGCTAACTATCTGTTTACCAACGCTTTCTTTGAAATCGGTTGCATCAAAATACGCAACCGATAATTGCTTATCGGCTGATAAACAGCGTGTTAACCACCACGGGCCATCCCTTGCTTTGAGCCCAATCCTGTGTTGCCCGACTGATCTCCCCGACTGTCATGCCCGGCTTGACCGGGCATCTGAAAACGCCTGCGCCGTCCCTCCTATCACGAAAGGCATGAGGGCGCCGCTTCTTCCCTTTCGCGTCAACTTTTTCCAGTGATAAGGCTGAATCCCGTCCGCGAAAGGCATCATATAGATGAATCTTCCCTTTCGTGACAGACAAATGAGATCAAACGTATTGTCTCCAACGCGCTGAACACTATTAGTGACGGTAGCGTCCCAACAAATGGGACGTTACCTGCACTCGGTTGTCGAGGGTTATCCTCGTCAGGGCGCTGCGGGACCCTCATTATCCCGCAGCAGCCCTGGCGGGAGATAACCCGCAAATCAGAAAAATGACTATTTTTGTTCTCAAATGCCTTTAATATGAACAAAATCCTTCTTATTTGCTTTTCCCTTTTATCCTTCCACAGCCTTTTTGCACAGGACATCATCCATACTGTAAGTGCTAAGACAATTGAAGCAAAAGTATTGGAAATCAGTGATACTGAAGTAACTTATAAATTGTTCAACAACTTGGAAGGCCCAGTATTCAGAATGTCGACAGATAAAGTCTTCAAGATTGTCTTTGAGAACGGGACCGAATATTCCTTTGTAGAAGATGTGGTCAATCATGGGCTTGCTCCTGATGCCTCACTTCAAGAACTAACAGCCAAAGGCAACAATCTTCTGCTCATCTTTAATGATATGAACGGTAATTTCGATGAAAAAGATGCATATCTAAAAGAGTTTCTTCGGGAAGATGGTCGCTGGAACCTGGTGGATATTCCAGCAGGAGCAGATTTCATTCTTTATGTTGAAGGATACTCAAAGCGAACGGCCAAATCCTTTGCCAGCGATACCTATTTCATGACTCCAACCATCCGTCGGATGGACAATACAGATGTTTGGACAGGAATGACAGTAGATGCGTGTGCTAATGCTTTTAACGGTTATAGAGCTGTTAAAGCGGTGTCCAAGGCTCTTGTATTCGAATCTCTTCTTCGCGGTTTGGATAATGCCCAATAGTCCCCCGACCGGGCATTTGATAACTTAGGTGTATGAATCAAAAATTATTTCATATGAAGAAATTAGTAGTATTCTCTATTATGTTGATTGCTGGCACTTGTGCAGTATTTGCTCAGCCAGAATCAGATAATTATTTTCTTCCCGAAGATAGCAACGGTAGAGTCTTCATCAGCGGTGTAGTTGAGGTTCCGTATAGTGCCGACACGATCATCAGCCTTACGAAAGACTTCGAGGTGGAAATTGATCATTGGAAATATTGTGATACGAGCGATAAGTATTATGGCCTATCAAAGATTTCTTTTATTACAGAACTAGGTGTCGGAGAACGAGTTGTTGATCTTGGCATTGTCGGCGAAGTGACTAAACCCAAAAGCATCGTTAAGTTTCTGCTAACTCTGGAAGTTAGAGACGGTAAGTATCGTTACACAATGACGGACTTCAAGACGGAGCGCTGGCGTATTCGTGGCGATGGACCCGATGACGGCCCTTCAAACGAGATGCATCGGCAGCGGGTTGCCTGCATCAATGGGTATCCGAAGAAATATAAAGGCATTCCTCGCGAGGAGTATCTTGCAGAAGAAGAGGATAGCCTCAAGGCAGAGTATGAAGTCGTGATGAAATTCGTAAAGGAAGTGGAGAATATGTGTAATCGATTCAGTGATTTCTAAACCACCCTGAACAAAAACTGCAGCAACTAATTTCGAGATACTACACGAAAACGGAATAGATTTACAATGAAAAGATTATTATTGGTTTTAACGACTCTTTGTCTTTGTCATTGTTTATATGCACAATCATCTTTGACCTATCGTGGTGGTAAGTTTTATGGTAATGACGGCCGTGTCTTGTCCGATGCTAATATGTTGAATCTGGTTGGCCGGGATGTTTATTACGACACGTACGTAGATGCCCGGAGACAGTTGAGGCTCGGCAAGACATTGGCTTTTACCGGCATTGGCGTTTTTTCGGCAGGATTAGCGGCCACTATCGTTGGCGCTTATACTGGTTATGATGCAATTTATTATAGCGGAGCCGCTGTTTCTGTTGTTGGCGGCGCGTTAATCGATGCCGGTATTCCCATTTGGGTTATTGGAAGTTCTCGACTTCACTGGATAGAATCGGATTACAATAAAAAACATGCTTCTGTCCAGGTACAACTGTCTCTTGTTGTCGTGAACAGAGGGATTGGATTATCGGCGCGGTTCTAAGTGTCAGTCGCGGAGCGCGGGCTGCGCGTTGGCCTGGTGGAGAGGTCACGGTTCCTCGTGGCGAGTGCTCGACAGCCACGAGGGCTCTGACCTCGCCAAAGGCAAAGCCCGCACAAGCAAAACGACGCTCCGTGGCGCGCCCAAGCAAGCAAATATTTTTTATACTCTTGATATAACCAGTTCCGGCGTTATATCGAGATTATATGGAAACGAAAACGGATGAACGTTATATTGGGCTGATAAGCAGTGCGATATAACGTTCAATTCGTATTGCTTTTTTGCGGGATGTTATAGCCGTAAAGTGTCGTCGCAGAGGGTGGCGACGCCTGGACGATGGGTAATGAAGATCATCGTCCGGTCGGGGCAGGCGGCAAACAGCCGCGTAAAGAGTTCCCGTTCCGTGGCTTCGTCAAGCGAAGCACTGATTTCATCAAGCAGCAGAATGCTGCCGGGGCGCAACAATCCGCGCGCAATGGCGATGCGCTGGGCCTGGCCTTCGCTCAGGCCGATGCCACGTTCCCCAAGCTCCGTATCCAAACCGTCAGGCAGGTCGAAAACGAAATCGGCCGTAGCCGTATGAAGAACCGTGCGCATCTCCTCTTCAGTAGCGTTCGGCCGCGCCAGCTGGAGATTGAAACGCACCGTACCGCTCATCAACGTGTTGCCTTGCGGCACGAAGACGAAATCGGTACGGGTGGCGGGAGAGGCGGGTCGCCTGTCTTTTTCGTCGTAAAGGGTCAACGAACCCTCGTCAGGGTTGACCAGAGAAAGCATCAGGCGGAACAGCGTTGTCTTTCCGACACCTGTCGGCCCCATCAACGCCGTCTTGCTGCCCGGCATGAAGTCGTGGGAGAAATGCGAAAGCACTGGCATGTCGCCCGTCGCGTAGCGGAAACTGACATCTTCCGCCCGGATACCGGCAACGCCCGGGAATGCAGGAACCATCGGGTCTCCCGCCGTCGATTCCTGCTCGAGCTGCAACAATTCCTCGAGACGGTCGATGCTGGCCGTCGCGTGGATTGCCTGCGGCACCATGTTCAACAGCGTCAGAATCGGATTCTGGATCTGCCCCACCAGCTGAAGGAAAGAAGTCATGACGCCGAAAGTGATGGCGCCGGCACGCAGTTGCAGGCCACCCCAGACAAACGCCAACAAATAGCCGAGACCGAAACACGATGCCAGCACCAGGCGCGTGGCGACCGTAAAGCGCGTGCGCCGCTTCACACGGCTCATCAGGCTGTCCTGCATGTGATCGAGCCGGTCCGTCACCCACTGTTCGCTGCCGAGCGAACGGATCGTGGCGTTGTGCTCCATGCCCTCCTGCACCTGCATCTGGATCCGGCTCTCGTCCTTGCGGATATCGAGCGTCATCTCGCGCAGGGGCCGGGCGATGAGCTTGCCGAAAACGATGGCAAGCGGGGTAAGCAGCAGCAACGCCCAGGCCAAGGTACGGTCCATCGAGTGCATGAGCAGGAAAGCACCCACCAGCTGGACAAGGGTCACCAGCATACGGGGCAACAGCTCCGTTGTGGCATCTCCCACCGCATCAATATCTTTGGAGAGGCGGGAAGTAATGTCTCCCGAGTGGATCTCGCGCTCAGAATAGAGCTGTCGCGAAAACAACCGGCTGAAGACGCGGAGGCGGAGGGAATTGGTCTGCTTCGTGTCGGCGATGATCGTCATGTAGTAATAGAGCTGCCGCAAAATGACACCGCCCAGCACGACAGCGACTAATGCGACGATCATGAGGATGACATCCTGCCGGGTCCCCGTCCGGATGGTCACGTCGATGAAACGGCGGCTGAGCCATACCATCAACAGCCCGAGTCCGACCTGGGTGATACCGGCCACAACCCGGATGAGGGTATTCCAGCGAATACCCCGCATCCCTTCCCATATCCAGCGGACGTACTTCACGCGATGATGCCGAGTTTCTGCCACAGGTCAAGCAGCGCCTTCACATCGGAAAGGGCCACCTCGGGGGTTACTTCATAGGCTTCACACAGGGCCTCCGCCATCGATTCGGCGTCGAACTCGCCCATTTCTCCGGCCTTGTCCCAGATCCAGGCCGCCGTGTCGTTGATCGACACCAGCTTGCCGAAATCGACAGCGCCCAGGCCTTCGCCTACAATCACCTTTTCGCCGCACACTTCGCGCAGCACAAATCCTTCTTTCCTTTTCATTGTATCGCTTTGTTTCGAATAATCGTTCTTTTGTAAACCGCCAGAATCCACCGCCGTACCGGCAGGAGCCGGCGCCACCAGCGCGCCCGGCGCCGCTGTGCAGGTGAATCGAGCCGGCGGTGACGGCCGTCTTCCCCGACGACCTCATCTGCCCGGGCCAGCACGTCTTCCGGACGGCAGGTTTCCTGCCCGCGGATGTTGCCGTCTCCCATCAGCACGACACGCGTATCGGACACCTCCATCACGCGATGCAGCACATATCGGCAGCCATCGATTCGGGCCAGCACCACATCTCCTTCCCGAATCTCGCCGGGCCGGGTCAGCACGACACTTTCCAGACCGCCCAGGATGAAAGGCAGCATGCTGCGCCCCTTCACGAGCATCGTCACGGAAAGCCCCTCGTTCACCAGCCGTACGGCATCGCCGATAATCTGTTCGTCAGATACCTTGTTCATGCTTTCCTGATCGTTTCCGCACACAGGCGGGCAGCCGCTTCGTCGGGCAGGCAATCCAGGTGCCAGACCGGCACCGTGGATGCCAGTGCATTTTCCGTTTCGTGCAGTCCGTCAGCCATGGCCCTGTCCCAACGCTTGCCCGAAATGCTCGGGACAAGCGCCGCATATGCGGCGATACCCCGCAGCGGCCGGATGGCATTGTACGGAGCCTGTGCCAGTTGTACGAATCCGCCCAACGGCAGGTCCATGTTCCGGTAACAGGGCGTCTTCCCGCTCCACGGAGAGCCGTACACGCGCGCCGAACCGTCGGGAAGGACGCGGACCACGGGATTGTCGTCGTTCACGAGTTCGGACCCCGCTATATATTTTAGCCAGAGACGGGCGTGAGTGCTCTTGCCGGTGCCGCTCTTGCCGAGGAACAGGTAGCCGTTCCCGGCATTGCCGATTACGGCGGCGTGGAAGAGGGCCGTACCCAGCCGGGCCGTGCTCATCGCGTACATCACCATCAGCGCATTGTTCAGGCCGAAGTCGGAATGAGAAGACAGTGACAGCGTCGCGGTTTTGAAATCGGCGGCCGCCAGCATGCTGGACGACAACTGTCCCCACAGGGAGAACTCGAACCAGGATGCACCGTCCACTGTCCGGCTCAAGCGGATCTGCGATCCGTCGTCATCCTGGTTGAATTCCTCCGTGAGTCCTTCCGGACGCGGAAGACAGGAAGCCGGAACCACTTGAAGGGTAAAGACGGGACACGCTGCAGCCGTGCCTTCCGTCATGAACGGAGCATAATGCGACAGCTCCGCATCCAGGTCGATGCCTTCGGCAGCCTCTATGGCAAACAGATGTCCTGCAACGGTATAATAATACACTTTCATATTCTATGAAGAATACAAAGTTATCATTAAACAATGAATTATCAAAAGACTTGCTGATTCTGTGTCATCCGGCGGGCGCCCTCCTCAAATGGGGCACCAGATGAGGAGGGCGCTTCGTTTCAGATGCCCGGTCAAGCCGGGCATGACAATGGGGCCGGGCATGACAGAATGGGCGCGCCGGTCGGGGAGGGTTATTTGA
Source organism: Bacteroidales bacterium Bact_13 (assembly GCA_001602845.1). Lineage (GTDB taxonomy): Bacteria > Bacteroidota > Bacteroidia > Bacteroidales > UBA932 > Cacconaster. The sequence continues at coordinate 20,725 of LUZE01000164.1, forward strand.
ATTGCGCGAAGAAGTCGTTGCCCTTGTCGTCCACGAGGATGAAGGCCGGGAAGTTCTCGACGCGGATCTTCCAGATCGCTTCCATGCCGAGCTCCGGATACTCCACACACTCGATGCTCTTGATGTTGTTCTGTGCCAGGATGGCAGCAGGACCGCCGATCGAGCCCAGATAGAAGCCGCCATGCTTCTTGCAAGCGTCGGTCACCTGCTGGCTGCGGTTGCCCTTCGCCAGCATGACCATGCTGCCGCCATGGCTCTGGAACAGGTCGACGTACGGATCCATGCGGCCGGCCGTCGTCGGGCCCATCGAACCGCAGGCCATGCCCGCCGGCGTCTTCGCCGGACCGGCATAATAGATCGGATGGTCCTTCAGGTACTGCGGCATGGGCTCGCCCTTGTCGAGGCGCTCCTTGATCTTCGCATGCGCAATGTCGCGGCCCACGATGATGGTACCGTTCAGGCTCAGGCGCGTGCCGATCGGATATTTCGTCAGGATCTTGCAGACATCGGCCATCGGCTGGTCAAGGTCGATCTTCACGGCATTGCCTTCGCCGGCCTGACGGAGTTCCTCCGGAATCCAGCGCCCCGGATTGTCGTCGAGCTTCTCGATCCAGACACCGTCCTTGTCGATCTTGCACTTGATGTTGCGGTCGGCCGAGCAGCTTACGCCGAGACCCACGGGGCAGCTGGCACCGTGGCGCGGCAGACGGATGATCCGCACGTCGTGCGCCATGTACTTGCCGCCGAACTGTGCGCCCAGGCCGATCTTGCAGGCCTCTTCCCACACCTTCTTCTCGAGTTCGACGTCGCGGAAGGCACGGCCGGTCTCGTCGCCGGTCGTCGGCAATCCGTCGTAGTACTTGCAGGAAGCGAGCTTGACGGTGAGCAGGTTGCGTTCAGCCGAGGTGCCGCCGATGACGAAGGCGATGTGGTACGGCGGGCACGCTGCGGTGCCGAGGGTCTTCATCTTGCCCACAAGGAACGGCACGAGCGTGCCGGGGTTGAGGATGGCCTTGGTCTCCTGGTACAGGTAGCTCTTGTTGGCGCTGCCGCCGCCCTTGGTCACGCAGAGGAAACGGTACTCCATGCCTTCCGTCGCCTCGATGTCGATCTGGGCGGGCAGGTTGCACTTGGTATTGACCTCTTCGTACATCGTCAGCGGGGCGTTCTGGCTGTAGCGAAGGTTCTCTTCCGTGTAGGTCTTGAAAACACCTTTCGAGAGGGCCTCTTCATCGCAGAAGCCGGTCCAGACCTGCTGGCCCTTTTCGCCGTGGAGAATGGCGGTGCCGGTGTCCTGGCAGAAAGGAAGCTTGCCCTTGCAGGCCACCTCGGCATTGCGCAGCATCGTCAGGGCGACGTATTTGTCGTTTTCGGAAGCTTCGGGATCGCTGAGGACCTTTGCGACCTGGGCATTGTGTGCCGGACGGAGCATGAAGGAGACGTCACGGAAGGCGGTGTTAGCCATCACGGTGAGCGCTTCGGGTTTCACCTTCAGCATCGGTTTGCCTTCGAAATCGCCGACCGAGACCCAAGCCTCGGATCCGGGGATCTTGTAATACTCGGTGGTGTCTTCACCGAGCTGGAACATGGGAGCGTATTTGAATTCCATAATTATAATGTTATAAATCGTTTCGCATGAGATATTCTTTCATGAAGGCGCCCAGGTCGCCGTCGAGGACGGCCTGCGTGTCGGAGGTCTCGTAGCCCGTGCGCAGGTCCTTGACCATCTTGTAGGGATGGAGCACGTAGGAGCGGATTTGCGAACCCCATTCGATGCGCTTCTTCTGCCCTTCGAGTTCGGCCTGCTTTTCCTGCCGTTTCTTCAGTTCCAGGTCGTAGAGATGGGACTTGAGGATGCGCAGAGCGTTCTGGCGGTTGTCGAGCTGCGAGCGGGTTTCGGTGTTTTCGACCGTGATGCCGGTGGGAATGTGCCGCACGCGCACGCCGGTCTCCACCTTGTTGACATTCTGGCCGCCCGCGCCGGAGGAGCGGAACGTGTCCCATTCCAGGTCGGACGGGTTGATCTCGATCTGGATGGTGTCGTCGACGAGAGGGTAGACGAAGACCGAGGAGAAGGTAGTCTGGCGTTTGCCCTGGGCATTGTAGGGAGAGATGCGGACCAGCCGGTGTACGCCGTTCTCGGCTTTCAGGTAGCCGTAGGCGTAGTCGCCTTCAAACTGGATGGTACACGACTTGATGCCGGCCTCGTCACCTTCGACGAGTTCGGTGACGGTCATCTTGTAGCCGTTGCGCTCGCCCCATCGGGTGTACATGCGCATCAGCATCGAGGACCAGTCGTTCGCTTCCGTTCCGCCGGCACCCGAGTTGATGGTCAGCACGGCACCCAGGTTGTCGCCTTCGGCGCCCAGCATGTTGCGGGTCTCCATCGCTTCGAGCTTGTCGACCAGCGCCTTGTAGGCGGCGTCGATGTCGTCGGAAGCGTCCTCGCCGAAGTCCATCAGGGTCTCCAGGTCGGAATAGCCCGCTTCGAGCGCATCGTAGCCGTCCACCCAGTATTTGACGGGAGTGACGGTCTTGAGGAAGGCCTCGGCGGCCTTCGGGTCGTCCCAAAAGTCAGGAGCTGTGGTCTTGGATTGTTTTTCGGCCAGGTCTATGCGTTTCCCGGGGATGTCAAAGAAACCTCCCCAACGTCTCTATCCGCTGTTTAACCGTTTTAATCTCTTCTGAGGTGATCATATATCCGTTTTATTTCTTCATAACCATAGCCGCGTCCCAGCGCATACCGGAAGAACCGGGCCTGCCGGCGGGCTGGATCGGCTTCGCCGCGGAGCGACTCCCACTTGGCCCGGAGTACCTGCTCGCACTTCCGCGCGGCAGAAGCCGGGTCGATCTCTTCCAGCGCCGCGTCGATGGCCTGTGCGTCGATGGCTTTTCTCTGCAAAGCTAACTTAATTTTGAGACTTCCCCAACCCTGGAGGGAACTTTTGTCCCGGGCGAACGCGCGGGCGTAGCGGGCGTCATCCACGAACCCTTCCCGGCAGAGTGTCTCCAGCACCGCTTCCGCTTCTGCTTCAGGCAGGACGGCGAGCTTGCGCCGGATGTCGCTCCGGCAACACTCCCGCGTGGCGCAAAGCCGCATCATGCGGGCCAGCATCCTGTCCTTGTCGGGAGCGGCCTCCATCGTCAGAACGCGTAACCGATCGAAACGTAGGCGCTGAGCCCGCCCGTATAGTTCGACCATTGCAGGTTGGCCGACAGCGGCCCGATGACCGAGTTGTAGGAATAGCCGAGCCGGGCGCCGATGACGGGCTTGTCCTTGAAGAATTCCGAAACCTTGTCGAAATCCTGGGCATAGCCGACGGAGGCGAACACATAATGGTTGTCGAGGATCCTGTACCGGGAATCCAGCGTGGCAATGGTGAGGACGTTCTGGAAAACATGCGTGTAGTTGAATCCGAAGAACGGGATCTGGTGGTCCAGATAGCGTCCGGCCAGGAGTCCGCCCATATAGTTGCCGTAGATCAGGGGCACCTTTTTCCCGAGGATGGTGCGGTTGTCGATTCCAAGGAGGAAGGCCAGCCGGTTGCCGGCGGGGATGACGGTGCCGAAGTGGAAATTCGCGACGCTGAAATTGTTGTAGTCCCCGAACGGCGAGTTGAAGTAGAAGCGGAATCCTCCGGAGACGTCGTATCCCCGGGTGGGGAAGTACTTCTCGTCGCGATGGTCCACTTCCGCGTTGATGAAGGCGCTCAAGAACTTGTTCCGTTTCAGGTCGGTGTCGTAGCTGGAAATGTCCTCGGCCTCGGTGAGCAGGCGGCGGTAGTCGAAGATGTCGAACCGCGCTCCCATATGGATGTCGATGTTGCGCAGCTTGCTCGTGGAGAAGGCGGCCGTTACGGAGTGGTTGCCGAAGCCCATGTTGCTCACCATGCCCCGGTTGAGGATGTTGAGGTTCGAGGAGCGGTACGCATAGGAGGTATAGAACTGTGCCAGTGACTTGAAGGCGTAGCTGTACTTGAACTCGGCCTGCATGTTGTAGGCCAGTTTGGCCTTGAGCGAGAACTTCGAGCCGTAGAGCGTGTTGTCGTTGATGTGGATGCCGAGCAGGATGGCGGCTACTTCCTCGCTGTCGAAGCGGACGCCCAGTCCCAGGTCGGAGGGCCTGCCGGCGACGAAATTGAGCTCCAGGTCATAGGGGTCGGTCTGTCCGCGCAGCAGGTAGGTCACCGACTGGAAGGCGGCTGTATTGTAGAACCGGGTCACCTCGTCTTCCAGCTGCTGGCCGCTGATCCGGGCACCCGGCTTGAGGATGCTCTTGCTCAGCAGCAGGTTGTAGTCCTTGGTGTTGAGGCCATTGAAGGTGACGGCGCCCAGGGTGATGGAATCCCGGTCGAGCCGCACGGCTTTCCGATAGCGCTCGGGTTGCTTCATCGGACCGATGAACTGCTCCTGCGAACGGTCCAGAAAGTCCTTCATTTTCAGCAGGTCCTCCTGCTTGTCGCGTGCGGCCTTCTCGCCGTTGTCGATGAGGTTGCGCAGACTTTCCGTATCGAAGCTGAGGGTGTTGTAGCCCTTGGTGCTCGGGGTGATGATGATATCGGTATCGGCGATGGATCCGGCCAGCTTGGTGTCCATGTAGAGGTCCATGACCTCGAGGGCCAGGTCTCCGATGTTCTCGATGACGGGCTCCTTCGTGTCGAGTTCGCCGAGCTTCACGCCGATGATGATGTCAGCGCCCATCGCCCGGGCGACGTTGACCGGGTAGTTGTTGAGCGCGCCGCCGTCAATGAGCACCATGTCGTTGATCCGGACCGGGGAAAAGTATCCCGGGATGGCCATCGAAGAGCGGATGGCGTCGACGAAGTTGCCGCTGTGGAACACCACTTCCTTCTTGCCGATTACGTCGACGGCCACGCAGGCGAAGGGAATCGGCATCCGGTTGAAGTCGAGGGAGTCCTGATAGCCGACGGACAATTTTGTGAACAGGTTGTAGATGTTCTGCCCGTCGACCATCGCCAGCGGGATGTTGCTCAGGAACGATCCGCTTTCCGGCCTTTGCTGTATTCCGGCGCCGAGACGGCTGTAGTCGCCGGCGCCGAAGGGGATGCGGAGGATGTATTCGTCCTGCTGGCGCTTGCGCTGGAACGAACGGCTTCCGCGCGGGATGCGGTCGCTCATCACGAAGTTCCAGTCCTGTGCCATGATCAGGGAGTCCAGCTCTGCGGCCGAATAGCCGATGGCATAGAGGCCGCCCACGATGGCGCCCATACTGGTTCCGGCGATGTAGTCGATGGGAATGTTATTCTCTTCCAGAACTTTCAGGACGCCGACATGCGCAGCGCCCTTGGCGCCGCCGCCGCACAGCACCACGCCCACCTTGGGCCGCTGGGCGAAGGCCGGGGAAAGCAGGAAGAACAGGAGGGCCAGGGAAAGGATCCGTTTCATGGCAGGGAAATTTAGAAGTTGTAGCCCAGCGAGAAATACACGCCGAAGCTGCGGTTGATATTGGACCAGTGTCCGATCAGCTGGATGGGGCCGACGATGGTATTGATGGCGTAGCCGGCTGCAAATCCATAATGGTGGTAGTGGTCAGTGATCTTCCATTTGGACATGTTCCATTCGAACATGTAGTTGCCCATCAGGGTCAGGTAATGCTGGCCGAACAGATTGATGCGTACGTCAAGCCGGGCGATGTCAAACTTGTCGAGCGTCGTGTGCGTATTGTTCATGCCGACGAACGGAACCTGCCAGTCGTAATAGCGGCCGGCCATGTATCCGCCGACCCGGTTTGCGCAATAGAAATGGTACATGTGTTCGGGGTTGTAAAACAGCCACCGGTTGTAAAGCTGGGGCATCAGTGTGACGCGATCGCTGAACGGAATGACCGACTTGAGGTTAAACCGTGCCTCATAGAAGGGCTTGTAAGCGAAATGGACTGCGCCGCCGATGTTCATCTGGAGACCGCCGCTCGGGAAATAACTGTCATCCATGTTGTCGATGTCCCAGTCGAAGAATACTTTCCAGTCGTGTTGAGGAATTGGCGTACCGCTGTCTATCAGTTCGTTGAAATAATCAAACTGGCCGCCGACCTTGACCTCGGCGCTTTTCCATCCGGTGAACTGGTAATAGCTCAGCGCCGAGAAGATGTTGTAGCGCATGTTCCGGAGGACTTCGCCCTGGTTGATATCGGCCACCTGGATGTGCTGCTGCTTGACGCCGATGTTAAATTGCGACAGGTCGTGGAACGTGTAGCCATAGTTGAGTGCGACGTAGGGCTGGGCGCTGAGTTTTCCGGTCAGGTCGAGTTTCGAGCCGAAAAGCTTGTGTTTATTGAGGCTGATGCCCAGCAGGATGGCTGCCATCTCCTCGGAGTCGAACCGGAATCCGACGCCGGCCTGGTGGAGTCGCTGCGGGCTGAAATGGATCTTGAGCCGGTAGTCGCCTTCCTTGCCGGCGATGGAGTAGGAGATCTTGTTGAAGGCCCTGGTGTTGTAAAAGATCGACATGGCATGGTCCATGTCGTTGCCGGAGACGAGCTCGCCGGGGCCGATTTCTGTCTGGGAGAGCAGCCAGTTCATGTCGCGGGCATCGGCGCCCTGGATTTCCATCTGCGAGATGCGGACCGAGTCGCGGCCCAGGTCGATGGCATGCGGCGGCCGGGGGGTGTTGTCGGCCGGATAGGTCTTCAGATGCTCGGCGAGCGACCGCAGCTGCGGAAGTACTCGCTGTGCGGCCACGAAACCGCTGTCCACCAGCGCGTCCACGCTCTTGTCGTCGAAGGAGAGCACGCCGTAGGCGCTGGTGTTCGGCTCGATGATGATGTCGGAAGCTTCGCGGCCGGAGTGATATTTCTCACCGTTCATGATACTGAGCATCGAAGCGATCATCTCCGGGATGGTCTGCTTGCTGTCGGGCTTCTGTTTCTTGAAATGGTGCAGGTCGATGGTGATCACATAGTCGGCTCCCATCTGCTTGACTACGTCGACAGGCAGGTTGTTGAGCATGCCGCCGTCCACCAGGAACTTGTCGCCGTACGGGACGGGCGAAAAATAACCCGGGATCGACATGCTGGAACGGATGGCGGTCACGATATCGCCGCGGTGGAATACGACTTCTTCCTTGGTGTTGAGGTCGACAGCCACGCACGCGAAGGGGATGGGCAGGGTGTTGAAGTCAATGTCGTCCTGATAGCCCACCGACAGCTTGGTGAAGAGCTGGCTGAGATTCTGTCCCGCCACCAGAGCTGAAGGCATGTTCCGGAGCAGGCCTCCGGATCCGCCGGCACCCGCCTCGGTCTCTTCTGTCAGGTTCTTCCGGTTCATGAACGGGATGGTCACGATGAACTGGTCGCTTTCCTTCTTGTTGAGATAAGAGACGTCACGCCGGGCGACCTGGTCTTTCATCAGCAGGTTCCAGTCCTGCGCCCGGACCAGAGAGTCCAGTTCGTCGGCGCTGTAACCCAGGGCATAGATACCGCCGACGATCGAGCCGATACTGGTACCCACGACGAAGTCGATAGGGATGCCGATCTCCTCGATGACTTTCAGGGCGCCGATGTGGGAAAGGCCCTTGGCACCGCCTCCGGAGAGGACCAGGCCCACTTTCGGCCGCTGGTTGAGAGGTGCGTGCGATTCGGCTTTGTCGGCCTTGTTGCCGTCTTCGGCCAGGGCCGCGGGTGCGAAAATGATGCAGAGGAGCAGGAGAGCGAGTATTCGTTTCATGGTGTGGAACAGTTTATTTCGTTTCAGGTTTCTTGAGGCCGCGGCCCGCGAGAAGCCCGCAGGCGGCCAGGATATCTTCTCCGCGCGAGGCGCGCAGGGTGGTGGTGATGCCGGCCTTCTGCAGGCGTGCCTGGAAGGCGGCGATGGCTTCGGGCGACGAGGTCCGGAACGGAGAGTCGGGGATGGCGTGGAAACGGATCAGGTTGATCCGGCAGGGAATGCCGCGAAGCAGCCGTGCCAGCGCATCGGCGTAGCGGGGCGTATCGTTCATGCCGTCAAACATCGTATATTCGAAACTCACGCGGCGCTGGCCGGAGAAATCGTATTGCCGGATGAGTGCGAGCACGTCCTGGAGGGGCCATGCTTTCTGGACCGGCATCAGGGCCTCACGCTCTTTCGGGAAGGGGTTGTGAAGGCTCACGGCCAGGTGGCAGCGGCTTTCATCGAGGAAATGCCGGAGGTTCGGCAGTACGCCGATGGTCGAGACGGTCACGCGTTTCGGGCTCCAGGCGAACCCCCAGTCCGCGGTGATGACCTCGAGGGCGCGGGAAACCTCGCTCCAGTTGTCGAGCGGTTCGCCCATCCCCATGAAGACGGCATTGGTGAGAAGGTCCGCCTCTTCGAGGCCCAGGAACTGGGAGAGGATCTCCGCAGCCGAAAGATGTCCGTGGAACCCGCCGCGGCCGGTCATGCAGAAGCGGCAGCCCATCTTGCAGCCGATCTGCGAGGAGACGCAGACCGTCGCACGGGCGATGCCGCCTTCCGAGCCGTCCTCGTATTCGGGAATCATCACGGTCTCGATGTATTTGCCGGGTACGTCGGTGGGGAAGAGGTATTTCCGTGTTCCGTCCTTTGACGTGAAAACCTCGACCGGGGCGGTGCGTCCCACCTCGTAGCGCTCTGAAAGGGCGGCGCGGGCCGTCTTGGAGAGATTGGTCATCGCGTCGATTTCCGTGACATGCTTCTGGTAGAGCCATTGCGCGATCTGCTTCGCGGCAAAGGCGGGAAGCCCTTCCTGCGCGGCGATCTGCTGCAGTTCGGTGAGCGTCTTTCCCAGTAGTTTCTCTTTCATCGTCACGTATTCGGCCAGTTTCTGCAAATTTACGATAATTGAAGTCAAATTCTGCAAAAATATGGTATCTTTGCGAAGCGGACGGAACAAGTCGGCGAGTGTAATCAACTAAAACATCCAACTATGGCAAAAGAAAATGAAGAAATGACGAATGCTGGTGCCGCGAATGCCGAGAAGCTCAAGGCGCTTCAGGCGACCATCGCCAAGATCGAGAAGGATTATGGCAAAGGCACCATTATGAAGATGGGAGATCAGCCTTCGCTGGAAGTTTCCACGATCGCGACGGGCTCCATCGCGCTCGACCATGCCCTGGGCATCGGTGGATATCCGCGCGGCCGTGTCATCGAGATCTACGGTCCCGAGTCCAGTGGTAAGACCACGCTGGCCATCCACGCCATCGCAGAGGCCCAGAAACAGGGCGGCATCGCCGCCATCATCGATGCGGAACACGCTTTCGACCGTACCTATGCCGTCAACCTGGGCGTAAACATCGACACCTTGCTCATCTCGCAGCCCGACAACGGCGAGCAGGCCCTTGAAATCGCGGACAACCTCATCCGCAGCGGTGCCATCGACATCATCGTCATCGACTCCGTGGCGGCCCTGACCCCGAAAGCCGAGATCGAAGGCGAGATGGGCGACAACAAGGTCGGCCTTCAGGCACGCCTGATGAGCCAGGCCCTCCGCAAGCTCACGGCCAACATCTCCAAGACGAATACCTGCTGCATCTTCATCAACCAGTTGCGCGAGAAGATCGGCGTCCTCTTCGGCAATCCCGAGACGACCACGGGCGGCAACGCCCTGAAGTTCTACGCGTCGGTACGTATCGACGTGCGCCGCGTCACCCAGCTCAAGGACGGCGACGAGGCCACGGGCAACCGCACCCGCGCGAAGATTGTCAAGAACAAGATGGCTCCGCCGTTCAAGAAGGCCGAGTTCGACATCGTGTTCGGGGAAGGTATCTCCCACATCGGCGAGATCGTGGATCTGGGCGTCGAACTCGATGTCATCAAGAAGAGCGGATCGTGGTTCAGCTATGAGGATTCCAAGCTGGCACAGGGCCGCGATGCCGTCAAGGCCCTGCTCCGTGACAACCCGCAGCTGGCCGACGAGATCGAGGCGAAGATCCGCGAGAAGCTCAAAACCGTAAAAGACTGAGATGGGAAAGATTATCCTGACTGGTGACCGGCCCACCGGAAGGCTGCATATCGGCCATTACGTGGGTTCGCTGCGCCGCCGCGTCGAGTTGCAGAACTCCGGCGAGTTTGACAAGATTTTCATCATGATCGCTGATGCGCAGGCGCTGACCGACAATGCCGACAATCCCGAGAAGGTGCGGCAGAACATCATCGAGGTCGCGCTGGACTACATGTCCTGCGGCCTGGATCCCGCGAAATCCGTGCTGTTCATCCAGTCGCAGGTGAGCGAACTGACCGAACTCACCTTCTTCTATATGAATCTGGTTACCGTGCAGCGCGTGCAGCGCAATCCGACGGTCAAGGCTGAGATTCTGATGCGCGGCTTCAACGATGCCGAGGGCGCCGACAACAAGGCCGGAACGCCGGTCGGATTCTTCTGCTATCCCATCAGCCAGGCAGCCGACATCACCGCCTTCAAGGCGACCACCGTTCCCGTGGGCGAGGATCAGGAACCGATGATCGAGCAGACCCGCGAGATCGTCCGCAAGTTCAACGCCACCTATGGCGAGACGCTCGTGGAGCCCGAGATCCTGCTTCCCGACAATGCGGCCTGCCTGCGCCTGCCCGGTACCGACGGCAAGGCCAAGATGAGCAAGTCGCTGGGCAATTGCATCTACCTGTCGGATTCCGCAGAGGAAGTGGCAGCCAAGGTCCGTGGCATGTACACCGACCCGGGTCACCTGCAGGTGAGCGACCCCGGCAAGGTGGAGGGGAACACGGTGTTCACGTATCTCGACGCCTTCTGCCGTCCGGAGCATTTCGAGCGTTTCGCCGACTGCTTCCACGGCAAGAAGGTCAGCTTCAACTTCCACAGCCTTGACGAGATGAAGGCGCAGTATCGTGCCGGCGGGCTGGGTGACGTGATGTGCAAGAATTTCCTGAACGCCGTGCTCAACGAAACGCTCGAGCCCATCCGTGCCCGCCGCAAGGAGCTGGAACAGGACATCCCGTACGTGTACGAGGTGCTCCGCAAGGGGTCCGAAGTGGCGCGCGCCGCTGCAGCAGAGACCCTCGCAGACGTAAAAAGAGCCATGAAAATCAATTATTTTGAGGCTGGCACGCTTGATGCACTCATAGCCGGGCAGACCGAAAAATACAAGAACCAATAACACATCAGTTGAAAATGAAAAGATTGTTTGTCGTTGCGATTCTCGCATCCGCTTGCCTCCTGTCCGCTCCCGCGGTCCAGGCGCAGAAGGTTCCTATCTACACTCCGAATGAGATTTCATTGAGTTACGGCGCTTCAGCCATGAGCGTCGCTACGGGCATCGTGGTCAGATACGCCAATCTGATTGGTGATTTTGCGGACTTTACCGAGATTTCCACTGGTGATCACATCCGTGCGAACAGCGGAGGAACCGGCGGTTTCGTCAATCTCGGATATGCCTATCAGATCAACAAGACCTGGCACTTCGGCATCACGGGCGGCTATTATCGCATGAAGCTGGGCCTGGAAGACAATACGGGCAAGGTCGACCCGTTGACGGTCAATCTGTTTACGGTCATGAATACGGCCCGGGTGAACTGGTTCCGCACCGGCGACATCTTCGGGATGTATTCCAAGGGATGCATCGGCATGATGATCACCAACTATGCCCTGATGCCCGATACGCCTGACGAGCGGACGGGCACGAAGGTGTTCCCGGCAGCGCACGTATCGGCTGTCGGCCTGGAAGTCGGTCGCGGCTTCCGTGGCTTCATGGAGCTGGGCGTCGGCCTGCAGGGCTTCCTGCAGATGGGCGTCAAGGCCGTATTCTAGCGGCTCAGCTGGTCGTTCCCCAAGATGATTCCTGAGAGGGCGCCCGTGTGGGCGCCTTCTTTTATGGTATGGACGCCGTTCACGAAGACATGCACGATGCCTGCCGCGAACTGGTGCGGCTGCGCGTACGTGGCGCGGTCGGCGATGGTCTCCGGATCAAAGACCGTGATGTCGGCGGCATAGCCCGGCACGAGGAGGCCGCGCTCCTTGAGCTTGATGCGTGAAGCGGGCAGGCCGGTGCATTTCCAGATGGCCGTGGCCATGTCGAGCACCTTATCCTCCCGGACGAACTTCTCGAAGAACCGCGGGAACGTGCCGTACGAGCGCGGGTGCGGAAGCTCCTTGCCCAGCACTCCTTCCGGTGAATAGACGCTGCCGTCGGAAGCGGGCATCGAGAGCCGGTGCGCATAGATCTTCTTGAGGTTATCCTCCTTCATGGCGAAGGTCGCCTGGTTGACTTCCAGTTTCTCGGAGATGAGCAGGTAGCGGATCATCTCCCATTCGTCCATGCCGGAGATCCGGCAGCATTCCGCCAGGTTCTTGCCGGCATACACCGCGTTGGCGGGGTCGTTGCAACCCGCCACCACCACCTGCTGCGGGCCGCCGAAGCGCTCCAGGCGGCTGTAGGTGTATTTCTTGATCTTCTCGCAGGTGGCGCGGTCGTTCAGCCGGGCGTAGATATCGTCGGTCGTTCCGTCGCGCAGCTCGATGGGGATGAAGGAGGTGAAGCCGGTCGAGAAGGCCGTGTACGGATACCTGTCGAAGGCGATGTCGATGCCCTCGGCGAAAGCATTGTCAATCTTGGCCAGCATCCGGTCGATCTTGTCGAAATTGGCTGGGTTCTGGGCTTTCAGGTGTGAGATCTCCAGTCGTGCGCCGGAAAGCCGTGCCGCCTCAATGGCCTCGTCCATGGCTTCCAGCACGTGGTCGTCCTCGTTACGCATGTGAATGGTATAGAGTGCATTGTGCTTCTTGACGACCTTGTTGAGCTCCACCATCTCGTGGGTGTCGCTGTAGCATCCCGGTGCGTATTCCAGGCCGTAGGAGAGGCCGATGGCTCCGAGTTCGAGCTGGCGGTCGAGTTCTTCGCACATCTTCTTCAGCTGTTCGTCCGTAGCCTTCACGTTGTACGGGCCGAGGACAGCCTCGCGCACATCGCCGTGGCCGACGAGGCTGGAGTAGTTGATGCCGATCTTGTTCTCCGTGAGGCGCTGGTAGAATCCGTCGATGTTCCGCCAGGCGGGACCGCCGTGGCGCGGCCGGTCTTTCCGGCTTTCCCACGCTTCGTCGGAATAGACGAACGGGCAGTAGCCGCAATTGCCGCCCACTTCGCTGGTGATGCCCTGGAAGATGCGGCTGTCGCCCTTGGGCGCGTCGAAGAGATTGGTGTCGGTATGGGTGTGGATATCGATGAAGCCGGGCGAAACGACCAGGCCCTTCGCATCGATGACCGTTTCGGCACTGGTCCCGAGATCCTTGCCGATGGCCGCGATCTTCCCGCCGCGGATGGCGATGTCGCCCTCGATGGGCGCTTTGCCGTCACCGGCGAAGATGGTGCCGTTCTTGATGATGGCGTCGAACGATTGCTTCGTGTGCACCTTGCAGCCCGTCAGCCCCGTGAAACCGAGGGCGGCGGCACCCAGCGCCGAAGTCTTCAGGAAGTCTCTTCTGTTCATATGTCTTTCGTTTTTATATGTTCTGTCTTGTAGGATTTCATCTGCCCGTCCTCTTCGTAAATCAGCAGGGCCTCTAGGTCCGGACGCCCGGAGAGGACCTCCCGCGCAGGGCCGGTGCCGACGACCATCATCCAGGTGGCATAGGCGTCCGCGGTCGTGGCATCCTTCGCAACGACCGTGGCGCTCAAGAGGTTGTGCGTAACGGGGCGGCCGGTCTTGGGGTCGATCGTGTGGGCGAACTTCTGCCCGTCCTGCACGTAATACTTGCGATAGTTGCCGGAGGTCACGATGCCACAGTCCGTCACTTCGATGACGGCTTCCAGGTACCGGCCTTCTTCCTCGTTCCCGTCGAACGGACTGTCCAGGCCGATGCGCCAGTCATTCCCGGCCGGGTTCTTCCCCTTGCAGATGATCTCGCGTCCGATGTCGACCAGGTAGTCCGTCACGCCGAGCGAATCGAGGAGCCGGGCCACCACGTCGCAGGAATAGCCCTGGGCGATGGCGTTGAAATTGAGCCGGGCACGGGGATCCGCCTTCACCAGGTGGATGCCGTCCTCCCGCTCCTCGAGCCGGAACAGGTCCATGCCCGTAAACTGCAGGATCGAGTCGATGGCGGCCTGTGAAACGACGCCCTTGTTCGAGAAACCGAATCCCCACAGGTCGAACAGCGGCGCGGCGGACGGGTCGAAGGCGCCGCCGGTCTCCTCCCAGATTTCCCTGGAGCGGGTGAAGCACTCGATGAACAGGTCGTTGAGGCAGGGATCTTCCCCGGCGTTGATCCGGGAGAGGAGAGAGCCTTTGTTGTATCCGCTCAGCGTATTGTCAATTTCCAGCAGCAGGCTGTCGACTTTCGCACGGAGCTCCTGTTCCGCCAGCCGCCCCGGAACGGAACCGGTAACGTGATAGGTGCCCCCCTGGGCATAACCCTCGAAGCGGACGGGACGGACCGCCCTGCCGCAGCCGCCTGCCAGCAGCAGCGCACAAAGCAGGAAAGGAATGACGGTACGGTACATTTCTTGCAAATTTACGATTATTTGTGCATCTTTGCAAGTTGTAAAAACACCGAAATCGATGGATTGGAAGAAACTGTGGCTCCTGCCGGCGACCCTCCTGCTGCTGCTCGCGGCAGTGGTTTCCTGCAAGGAAGATGAGGAAGAAGAAACGACCGGCATGTCGATGTCGGGTTTGGTCGAGTATACGATACCTTACTATGTCCTCAAGGGTGAGACGGTCACGATGAGCGCCTCGGGCATCCTCGATCCCCGGGATGTTACCTACAAATGGTACATTTCCGGTGTCTATATCGATACGCTGGTTTCTCCCACCATCTCCGTCCGTTTCCCGGACAGCATCGGCGTCTTCAATGTCTCCGCCACGTCTTTCGCCCCCGGTTATTACACAGCTTCCGCTGCACAGACGGTCACCACGGTCGATACGGCCTATAACGCTTCCCTGCAGAATGTTCCCCGCAGCGGCAAGGCGATTGTCGATGCGCGCGACGGGCAGGAGTATGCCTACATCACGGTCGGCGGCCTGGACTGGTTCTCCCAGAACCTGGCCTATATGGACTACGGCATGCTGCCGCCGTTCAAGGGCTCTCCCTCGGCGGTGGGGCTGTTCGGCGTCTTCTACACCTGGGAGGAAGTGAACAGCATGGACATCTGCCCGGAAGGCTGGCGGGTGCCTGACAATGCGGACTGGGAGTCCCTGGGCTCGGTGCTGGCCGGCAAGCCGGTTCCCTTCCTCGACAACTGGGCGGGCCTGGGCGCGAAAGCGTCGACGGACGCCCTGCTGAACGAAGAGCGGATGTGGCCCTATTCACCCGACAACGTGCATTCCAACGATGTCGGCTGGAATGCCCTTCCGCTGGGCGTGACGACCCGGGAGGCCAAGCTTTGGACGGGCGTGAACGAATATGGTTATTGGTGGAGCAGCACCGAGAAGAACCCGTATCAGGGCTACTACCGGTACATCTACTACGACCGCGGGGATTTCCCGGTGGGCGTAGGCAGCAAGGAGGATATGCGGGCCAGCGTCAGGTGCGTTCGAACGCATCCACAATCTTAGTCACGAGCGGGTGACGGACGATATCCTCTTTTCCGAATTCGATAACGCTGATTCCCTTGATGTCGCGGACGAGTTCCACGCCGCGGACCAGGCCTGATTCGCTCTTGTTGGGCAGGTCGATCTGCGTGGCGTCGCCCGTGACGATGAATTTCGCATCGCAGCCCATGCGGGTGAGGAACATTTTCAGCTGGCCGAGCGAGGTGTTCTGCGCTTCGTCGAGGATGACGAAGGCCCGGTCGAGCGTCCGGCCGCGCATGTAGGCGAGCGGGGCGATCTGGATGATGCCTTCTTCCATGAAATTCTGGAGCCGCTTGGCGGGAATCATGTCGCCAAGAGCATCGTAAAGCGGCTGGAGATAGGGATCGAGCTTGTCCTTGAGGTCGCCCGGCAGGAAGCCGAGCCGCTCGCCCGCCTCCACGGCGGGACGGGTCAGGATGATGCGCTTGACTTCCCGGTTCTTCAGGGCGCGTACGGCCAGGGCGATGGCAGTATAGGTCTTTCCGCTGCCGGCGGGGCCGATGGCGAAGATCAGGTCGTTGCGGTAGTATTCGCTCACCATCCGCTTCTGGTTGGGGGTGCGGGCCTTGATGGGCCGTCCCTCGTTGCTGTACACGATGATGCTTCCGGATTCGTCGTCCAGGCGCACGGCGCCGGTCTCCGCGCTGCGGTCGGTTCCCTCGAAAAGCGACTCCACGTCGTACTCGTTGAGGACGCTCTTGGTCATCCGTATCTTGCGCAGCAGCTTGATTTTCTCCTCAAAGTCATCGAGTTCGCTCTGCGGCCCCATCAGGTAGATTTCGGCGCCGCGCGCAACGGCCTTTATCTTGGGGTAATGGCTTGTCAACAGGTCGAACAGGCGGTTGTTGATGCCGTAGATGTCAACGGGATCGATCTCTTCAAGAAGAATGGTTTTTTCCATAGGCTGTTATAATCCGAATTTCAGTTTGAGGGCTTCCCACTCCCGGACCATCTTGTCGTATTCGCGCTTGTCGAGCCACGAATCGCGGCTGCCGATCCAGTCGAGGATGGGGAAGACGGTATAGTTCTTTTCATACATCCCGTGGCGGGAGCACCACAGGTAGGTGGGAAAGGCATCGGCGATCCGGGCCTTCCCCGTGCCGTCGCTGACCACCACGAGTTCGTAGAGCATTCCGATCTGCGTGAAGGGGTCGCTCTGGTTTGAAACATAGTTGCCGAGCGAGTATGCGACGGCGTGCGGCGGGTCGAAGCGGGCGGGCTGTACCACGTGGGGGTGCGATCCGATGACGGCGTCCACGCCGCTGCGCAGCAGCATCTGCACCCATTCCTTCTGTTGGGCGCTGGGCTCCAGGTGATACTCCAGGCCCCAGTGGGGCAGGGCGACGATGAGTCCGGCCTCGCGTTCCCGGGCGCGTGCGACGGCGGCTTTCACGTGTGCCGAATCAAGCAGGTTGACGTGCCAGTGTTCCGGCACGGGCAGGCCGTTGGTCCCGTACGTGAAGTTGATGAAAGCGACGCGGACGCCCTTGATGTCGATGATCAGGGGATTCTGCTCGTACTCTTCGCCTTCTGAACGGTACATCCCGGTAAAGGGGACCGCCATCCGCGAATAAATGACGTAGGTGCTGTCCATCCCGGCCCGGCCCTTGTCGCAGATATGGTTGTTGGCGGTCAGGAACAGGTCGATGCCCGCCCGGCGGGCTTCTTCGGCCAGGCTCCGCGGGGCCGAGAACTGCGGATAACCGGAATAGGGGGAGACCCCGCAGGGAAACTCCATGTTGGCCACCACGAAGTCGGCGGCGTCGAAACGGTCCTGCACATGGCGGAAATAGGAACTATAGTCGAAACTGGCGGGATCGCTGCGGTCTCCGCCCGGCTTGAGTGCCGCGGTGACCTGCGGCCCGTGCGACATCACATCGCCGATGAAGACGATGCGGACGGTGTCGGCCTGCCGGGCATGGATGCCGCCGGCAATCAGCAGTAGGGTCAGCAGGACAGGCAGTTTCTTGTGAATTTCCACCTTCGGTCGCGTTTTGAATGTAAAGATAAACTTTTTTATGCTATCTTTGTCGAAGTATGAAAAAACAACTTTACAGAGCGGCGCTCGTCGCCGCGATGCTTCTGTTGTCTGCATCCCTTTTCACGGGGTGCGATTTCATCCGTGCGTCCCTGGGAAAGCCCACATCCGCTGACCTGGCGTTGCTCCGCCAGGCCGAACAGGAGCGTGCCCGGGCTGCGGAACCGGCTCCCGTTCCCGATACAGCCACGGCTCCCGCTCCGGCTCCCGAATCCACACCCGAACCCGTACCTGCACCGGCCCCCGAACCCGCCCGGATCCGTCAGTACTATGCAGTGGCTGGCGCCTTCAAGGAAGAAAGCGGCGTGAAACTGTTTTCGGAAAAGCTGGAAGGCAAGGGGTTCCGCGTCTGCCTGCTCGACCTGAAGAGCGGCATGACGGCCGTCTGCCTGGAAGGCCGTGACAGCATCGGGGAGGCCCGCCAGGATGTAGCCGCGCTCAAGGCGGCGGGTTTTGACGCCTGGATCTACAATTCGAACCAGAAACTACACAAATGATATGAAAAATACCGTATTCACCGAGAAGCACATCGCACTGGGTGCGAAGATGGCTCCGTTTGCCGGCTACAACATGCCGATCCAATACAAGGGTATCAATGAGGAACATGCCTGCGTCCGCAACGGCGTCGGCGTATTCGACGTCTCCCACATGGGCGAGATCTGGGTCAAGGGCCCCAAGGCGCTTCCGTTCCTGCAGTATGTCGCATCCAACGACGTGTCCGTGCTCTTCCCGGGCAAGGCGCAGTACACCTGCTTCCCCAACGGAAAGGGTGGCATCGTGGACGACTTCATCGTCTATTGCTTCAACACGGAGAAATACCTGCTGGCCGTCAATGCCGCCAACATCGAGAAGGACTGGAACCACCTCTGCTCGGTGGCACCGCGCTTCGGCATGGAAATCGGCAAGGACCTGGTCAACGACTCCGACCGCATCTGCCAGCTCGCCATCCAGGGTCCCAAGGCCATGGAGGTGATGCAGAAGCTCTGCAAGGAAGACGTCCTGTCGATGGAGTACTACACGTTCAAGCAGTTTGAACTGGCGGGCATTCCCGACGCCATTCTCTCGACGACCGGCTACACCGGCAGCGGCGGATGCGAGGTCTATGTCCCGAACGAATACGGCGACCAGCTCTGGAAGGCCGTCTTCGAGGCCGGCGAGCCTTTCGGCATCCAGCCGATCGGTCTCGGCGCCCGCGATACGCTCCGTCTCGAGATGGGCTTCTGCCTCTACGGCAACGATATCGACGACACCACCTCCCCGCTGGAGGCAGGCCTGGGCTGGATCACCAAGTTCAACGACGTGAAGGGCGATTTCATTGACAAGCAGTACCTGCTCGACCAGAAGGCCGCCGGCCTCAAGCGCAAGCTCGTCGGTTTCGAGCTCGTGGACCGCGGCATCGCCCGTCATGAGATGACCATCTGCGATGCGGAAGGCAAGCAGATCGGCCACGTGACGTCCGGCACGATGGGCCCGACGGTCAAGAAGGCGATTGGCATGGGATATGTAGATGTTCCGTACAACAAAGTCGGCTCTGAAATCTACATCGAGATCCGCGGCAAGTTGCTGAAGGCCGTTGTGGTGAAGATGCCGTTCTACCAGAAATAATTGAAGCGTAAACTGATCATATTCCTGATGCTTGAATTCTGTGCGGCAGGCCTTGCCGCACAGAATTTTGCTGTTGCCCCGCAGTTGCGGCGCCACGTACAGGCGCTGTGCGACGAGGAGATGGAGGGCCGCCTGGCCGGTTCCGAAGGCGAAAGGCTGGCGGCTGCTTATGTGTATCGCGAACTGGCCGGCGCAGGCGTGGTGATGCTCACGGATTCTTCCGGGCAGGACTTCACCATCGCCAGCGGCAATGACAGCATCGCGTCGCGCAACATCGTGGGCATCGTGGAAGGAAGCGATCCGGACCTGCGCGAAGAGTACATCGTCGTCGGCGCACACATCGACCACCTGGGTACGCATACCCTGACGGTGGATGGCGAGCCTGTCGTCCAGGTTTATTCCGGTGCGGACGCCAACGCGTCTGGCGTGGCCGTTATGCTGGAACTGGCGCGGCTGGTTTCGGAGTACCGGGGCCTTTTCCGGCGGTCCATCATTTTCGTCGGCTTCGGGGCCGGGGAGCAGGGCGTGGCCGGATCCTGGTATTTTGTCAACCGTGCCTTCGAACAGATCCGCAACGTGCGGGCGATGGTGGACATCGATATGATCGGCCGCAGCGGCGAGGACGCCCCGTTCCGCTATTTCACGCAGATGGCGCCGCAGGAAAGCGACCACGTGCTCGACCAGACGCTGCGCGAGCCCGTCGTGACCTGGCCGCAGCCCATGCGGCAGGTCATCCCGACCTCCGACTACCTGCCTTTCCATGAACAGCGCATTCCCGTGTTCCTGTTCTCGTCGGGTGTCTCCCGGGAGTACCGGACCATCAAGGACACGCCGCGCCTGCTCGACTACTCCGCGATGGAGGCCCGCTGCAACTACCTGTATTATTTCCTGCAGGTACTCGCCGGCCAGGATGTCATCTCCAAGGTCGGGGAGGAGGACACCGCAGCCCGCGCGAAGTACGCCGAAAAGGTGTACGCCGCCTCGGAATGCGACGTGCGGCCCCAGTTCTTCCATTCCAATGAGAATCATTTCCTGCAGAACTGGGTGTACAAGTACCTGAAGTATCCCCGCAAGGCCATCGAGCAGAACCTGCACGGGCAGGTGCTGGTGAGCTTCATCATCGAGAAAGACGGCAGCGTGACGGACGTCCGGGTGGAGCATGGCGTCGACGAACTGCTCGACGACGAGGCCGTCCGCGTGGTCTCGGTCTCGCCGAAATGGATACCGGGCCGGATCAAGGGCGAGAAAGTCCGTACGCGAATCGTCATTCCGATAGAATTCCGGCTGAAATAAAGGGGAAATCATTATCTTTACGCCAAATTTCATAAACTGGCGTAAAAGATTTCCAATGGATTACAATTTCGTAGAGATTGAGAAGAAGTGGCAGGCCTACTGGGCTGAACACCACACGTTCCGTGTACAGGCAGACCCCTCAAAACCCAAATATTACGTGCTCGACATGTTCCCGTATCCCTCCGGGGCCGGACTTCATGTCGGACATCCGCTCGGCTATATTGCAAGCGACATCTACAGCCGTTACAAGCGCCTGAAAGGCTTCAACGTGCTGCACCCGATGGGCTATGACGCCTTCGGCCTTCCCGCCGAGCAGTATGCCATCCAGACCGGGCAGCACCCTGCGAAGACCACCGAGCAGAACATCGCGCGCTATCGCCAGCAGATGGACCGCATCGGCTTCTCCTACGACTGGTCGCGCGAAGTCCGTACCTGCGATCCCGCTTATTACAAGTGGACGCAGTGGGCCTTCCTCGAGATGTTCAACCATTGGTACAATCCCGAGACCGACAAGGCGGAACCCATCGAGACCCTGATCGCGAAGCTTCGGGAAGAGGGCCGCTGGGACGGTCTTTCCGAAAAGGAACGCTCCGACCTGCTGATGCAATACCGCATCGCCTACCTGGGCGAGACGTCGGTGAACTGGTGCCCGGCGCTGGGTACCGTGCTGGCCAACGACGAGGTGAAGGAGGGCTACTCCGTGCGCGGCGGTTTCCCCGTCGAACAGAAGAAGATGAAGCAGTGGCAGCTGCGCGTGAGTGCGTACGCCGAGCGTCTGCTTTCCGGCCTCGATTCCCTGGACTGGACCGACTCGCTCAAGGAGATGCAACGCAACTGGATCGGCCGGAGCCAGGGCGCGGAGATGGTCTTCCATGTCTTCAACGGCGACAAGGAATATGAGATGACGATCTTCACCACGCGCGCCGATACGATCTTCGGTGTCACCTTCATGGTGCTGGCACCGGAGAGCGACTGGGTGGAGAAGCTTACCACGCCGGAACAGAAGGAAGCCGTCGAGGCATACCTGCTCCAGGCGAAGAAGAAGACCGAGCGCGAGCGCATCGCCGAGACCCGCAAGGTCACGGGCGTGTTCTCCGGCTCCTATGCCGTGAACCCGCTGACCGGTGAAAAGGTGCCCGTGTGGATTTCCGAATATGTGCTGGCGGGCTATGGTACCGGCGCCATCATGGCGGTGCCTGCGCACGACAGCCGCGACTATGCCTTCGCCCGCACGTTCAACCTGCCCATTATCCCGCTCATCGAGGGATGCGACATTTCCGAGTCAAGCTTCGATGCCAAGGAAGGCACGATGTGCAACTCCGGCTTCCTCAACGGCATGAGCGTCAAGGAAGCCATCCCCGCCGCCATCGACTATGTCGAGGCGAAGGGCATCGGTCGCCGCAAGATCAATTACCGCCTGCGCGACGCCATCTTCTCGCGCCAGCGTTACTGGGGTGAACCGTTCCCGATCTATTACAAGGACGGCATCCCATATCCCATGCCGCAGTCCTGCCTGCCGCTGCAGCTCCCCGAGGTGGACAAGTTCCTGCCCACCGAGACCGGCGAGCCGCCGCTGGCCCGCGCCAAGGACTGGACGTACGAAGGCCATCCCATCGAAACCAGCACCATGCCCGGTTTCGCGGGCAGCAGTGCGTACTATCTCCGCTACATGGACCCGCACAACGACCAGGCCCTCGTGAGCCGCGATGCCGACGAATACTGGCGCGACGTGGATCTCTATATCGGCGGAACGGAGCACGCCACCGGCCACCTCATCTATTCCCGTTTCTGGAACAAGTTCCTCTATGACTGCGGTTATGTGTGCGAGCAGGAACCGTTCCGGAAGCTGATCAACCAGGGAATGATCCAGGGCCGGAGCAACTTCGTGTACCGGATCAAGAACACCAACACCTTCGTCTCCTGCGGACTGAAGGACCAGTACGACACGACCGAGATCCATGTGGACGTGAACATCGTGCACAACGACCGCCTCGACATGGAGGCGTTCCGCCGCTGGATGCCCGATTTCGCCACCGCCGAATTCATCCTCGAGGACGGCGAATACATCTGCGGATGGGCCATCGAGAAGATGAGCAAATCGATGTTCAACGTGGTGAATCCCGACAGCGTCTGCGAACGCTACGGCGCCGATACGCTCCGCATGTACGAGATGTTCCTCGGCCCGCTCGAGCAGAGCAAGCCGTGGGACACGCAGGGCATCGACGGTGTGCACCGTTTCCTCCGCCGCTTCTGGAAGCTGTTCTTCGACCGCGACGTTTTCAGCGTCACCGACGAGAAGGCGACGCCCGCCGAACTCAAGGCTCTCCACAAGCTCATCGGCAAAGCCCAGGACGACATCGAGCACTTCTCCTTCAACACGACCGTCAGCGCATTCATGATCGCTGTCGGCGAACTCACCGACCTGAAGTGCCGGAAGCGCGAGATCCTGGAGCCCCTGACCATCGTGCTGAGCCCGTTCGCCCCGCATATTGCGGAGGAACTCTGGCAGATGCTCGGTCACGGAGAAAGCATCAGTTTCGCCGCTTTCCCGGTTTACAACCCCGCCTTCACAGTGGAAGACAATGTCAAGTATCCCGTCCAGTTCAACGGCAAGATGCGTTTCGTCATCGAACTGCCGAAGAGCCTGGCGCCGTCCGAGGTTGAGGCTGCCGTCCGTGCGGATGCCAATACCGAAAAGTATCTGCAGGGCGCAGCGGTCCGCAAGGTAATCGTCGTGCCTGGCAAAATCATCAATATCGTCTGCTAAATGGAAAAAGCCAAAGTCCTTTCCACGATCAAGTCGTACGGAATCATTACGCTGGGCCTGCTGTTCTACGTGCTGGCCTGGGTCGTCTTCATCATACCCCACCAGCTGGTGGGCGGCGGCGTGACCGGTATCTCGGCCGTCATCCAGTACTGCACGGGCTTCAACGTGAGCTACTCGTTCTTCATCATCAACGGCGTCCTGCTGCTGATCGCCCTCAAGATCCTCGGTCCGGCGTTCGGCGTGAAGACGGTCTATGCAATGGTGGTGACCACGCTGCTGCTGCGTTTCCTGCCGATGGTCATTCCCGATGAGTTCATCAAGATCATCGCCCTGGACAACGGCAAGCTGCTCAGCGTGATTATCGGCGGTACGCTCTCCGCGCTGGGCATCTCGCTCACCTTCTCGCAGGGCGGCAGTTCCGGCGGAACGGACATCATCGCCCTGATGATCACCAAGTACCGGGCCATCTCCCCCGGCAAGATCCTGCTCATCCTCGACATCTTCATCATCGGCTCGTCCCTGATCGTCCCGACGGAAGGAAGCTGGGGCGTGCGCGTGGCGAACCTGGTGTACGGCTATGTGATGGCAGGCGTGTTCAGCGTGGCGCTCGACCTTTTCGTTTCGGGTTCCAAGCAGTCCGTACAAATCTTTATTTTCTCGAAAAACTTTGAAAAAATCGCCGACCGTATAACCGTCGATGTACATCGGGGCGTGACGGCGCTGGAAGGGAAAGGCTGGTACACCAAGACGGAATCCACCGTCCTGATGGTGGTGGCCCGCAAGCAGGAGCTCAAGCTCCTCCTCAATCTGATCAAGGAAGAGGATCCGCAGGCCTTCATCTCCGTCGGAAGCGTAACGGGCGTGTACGGATACGGATTCGATGCCATCAAGAAATAGTTGAAAAACAGCGACTTTTTTCCGGTTATATGACGGTTATATCAAAAAAAGATATAACCGTTTTTTTATTTGTAGCTTCGTGAAAAAACACGATACCTATGACTGGACTATGGTTGCTGATCGTCAATGTGCTGCTGGTAGCGGCGCTGGCGGCATATGTATTACTGCGCGAAAGGAAGATCCGGAAGCGGGACCGGCAGGAAGAGCGGCCCGCCCGGGACTATCCCCGCCAGGAAGTCTCGATTCCCAATGCGAACCGGATTCTCGAGGATACCGGGCAGAGCCTGAAAGACTCGGACATGGAAGAGCTGAAGGAACGGCTCTGCAACGTCCTCGAGCGCGAAAAGCTCTACCTGAATCCCGACATCCGGGTGGGCGACCTGGCGGAACGCCTGTACACCAACAAAAGCTACCTGGCGCAGACCATCAAAATAAAATTGAATAAAAACTTCTGCCAGCTAGTGCACTATTATCGTGTACGCGAAGCCATGCGTATCTATGCCCAGAACCCGGACCTGACCATCACGCAGCTTTGCCGGCGCGTGGGCTTCAATTCAATGACGACATTCAATACGGCATTCGGGCGCAATACGGGATATACGCCCGCCGAGTGGTGCAAGGAGTACCGGAAGCACAATGAAGCCAAGGAAAAAGAAAAAGCTTAAGAAGCGGAAGTACCACCGGATCGGGAACGAGGACCTGTACGGGGCGATGCTGCGCGTGATGACCCGGCAGAAGCTGTATCTCGACAAGACCTTTTCGCGGGAGCGCCTGGCGCGGGAGCTGATGACGAACCGGACGTACGTCTCGCGGGTACTCAATGCACACGGGCTGACTTTCGCACAGTTCATCAACTCTTTCCGGGCGGAGCATGCCATCAGCCTGCTGGCGCGCGAGGACATGGCCGATGCGCAGGTGGGCGACATCGCCGAGCTGAGCGGCTTCTCGACCGTGGAAAGGATGAACCGCTACCTCAAAAAAAGCGCAGGCTTGCCGGCCTGCGCTTTGCGGAAACGTCTCACGGAAGGAGGCTAGAGTTCCACCTTCGTGGGCTTGACCATGTTCTTCGGGTCGAGGATCTTGTCGAGCTGTGCCTTGGTCAGGTATTTCTTGTCGAGGACAAGCTGGTATACGCTGCCGCCGCTGACAAGGGCTTCCTTCGCGACCTCGGTGCACTTCGCATAGCCGATGTACGGCTTCAGCGCGGTGACGATGCCGATGCTGTGTTCAGCCAGCGCCTTGCAGTGCTTCTTGTTGGCGGTGATGCCGTCGACGCACTCGATGCGGAGGGTGTTGAGGGCATTGGTCATCCAGGTCATCGACTCGACCATCGATTCGACGAGCACCGGTTCCATGACGTTGAGCTCGAGCTGTGCGGCTTCCGATGCCATCGTGATGCAGGTGTCATTGCCGATCACCTTGAAGCAGACCTGGTTGGTTACCTCGGGGATGACGGGGTTCACCTTGCCCGGCATGATGGAGCTGCCCGGCTGCTTCGGCGGCAGGTTGATCTCTGCCAGGCCGGTGCGGGGACCGGATGCGAGCAGGCGAAGGTCGTTGCAGATCTTCGAGATGCGGATGGCGATGTTCTTCAGCTCGGCGTGGTAGCAGACCATGCAGGAGGTGTCGTTCGTCGCCTCGACCAGGTCCTTGGCCAGCGAAATCTTCCAACCGCTGATCTTCTTGATATGCTTCGTGCATGCCTCGGCATAGCCGGGTTCAGCGGTGATGCCGGTACCGATGGCGGTAGCGCCCATGTTGATGACGAGGAACTCCTGTGCAGCTGCATCCAGGCGCTTCATCTCGGTCTCGACAGCCGTTGCGAAAGCGCCGAAGGTCTGTCCGAGGGTCATCGGGACAGCGTCCTGAAGCTGGGTGCGGCCCATCTTGATGATGTTCGCGAAGCTGCGCTGCTTTGCACGGAAAGATTTGGCCAGCGCCTTCATCGAAGCCATCAGGTCCTGGTGGATCATGTAGAGGCCCAGGTGCATGGCGGTCGGGTAGGCGTCGTTGGTGGACTGGGCCATGTTGATGTGGTCGTTCGGGTGGATGAACGTGTATTCACCATGTTTCTTGCCCATGATCTCGAGGGCGCGGTTGGCGATCACCTCGTTGGCGTTCATGTTGGCGGAGGTGCCGGCGCCGCCCTGGATCATGTCGATCGGGAAGTGCTCGGTGTGCTTGCCTTCCATCAGTTCCTTGCAGGCTGCGACGACGGCTTCGGTGATCTCGTCGCTGACGAGCCCGAGGTCATGGTTGGCCAGGATGGCACCCATCTTCACGATACCGAAAGCCTTGACGAACTGCGGATGGTCGCCCAGCAGGTTGCGGCTGATGTCGAAGTTCTCGATGCAGCGGAGGGTTTGTACGCCAAAGAGGGCTTCTGCAGGGACTTCCTTGTCGCCGAGAAGATCGTGCTCGGAGCGCGTCTTGCCGGAGGTTTTGAACTTGTATTCGATCATAATTCTGTAGTTTATTGATTTATAATAGGTTGAAAATTAGGCGAAATAACGTTCTATGCGATGGAGCGCCGTCGGCAGGGCGAAGATCACGACGCGGTCGTAGGGCTTGATGCGGGTGTCGCCCACGGCGATGATCGCCTCGTTGCCGCGGATGATGCCGCCGATGACGGCGTCGTCGGGCAGGTGGAGGTCCTTGATCGGCGCCTTGGTGATCAGGCTGTCCGGATTGACGATGTATTCGATGACCTCGGCGTCGGAGCCGTTGAGCACCTTGACGGTACGGACCTTCGTGCTCATCGTGAAGCGGAAGATGCGGCCGGCGGTGATGATCTTCTTGTTGATCACGGCGTCCACGCCCATGCCTTCGGCCAGCTTGATGTATTCAATGTTCTCTACTTCGGCGATGGTCTTGGAAACGCCCATCTTCTTGGCGGCCACGCACGCGAGGATGTTGGTCTCGGAACTGGACGTGACGGCCACGAAGGCGTCGCAGCTCTTGACGTCCTCCTCGTACAGGAAGTCCGAGTTCCGGCCGTCGCCGTTGATGACGAGGGTGCGGTCAAGGTGTTCCGACAGCGCTTCGCAGCGCTCGCGGTTGATCTCGATGATCTTCACGAACTCGGCGGTCTTCTCAAACTGCTTGGCCACCATCTCGCCGATGCGTCCGCCGCCGAGGATGGTGAGCCGCTTGATGTCGAGGTATTTCTTTCCAGACCAGGTCATCAGCTCGTCGACGTTCTCGCGCTTGGAAACGACATAGACCATGTCGCCGCGCTTGAGAAGCGTGTCGCGCTGCGGGATGATGGTTTCACCGCCGCGGTTGACGGCCACGATGCGGAAGGGCAGGTTTTCCGCGGAGTAGGGGAAATCTGCGAGCGTCTTGTTGACCATCTTCGACACGTCGTCGATCCGGAATACGACCATCTGCAGCTGTCCGTGGGCGAAATCCACGTAGTCCGAGACATCCGACTGCTTGAGCAGGTCGCAAATCTCCGTGGCGGCGATTTTCTCGGGATAGAAGAGCAGGTCGATGCCCATGTCGGTGAACATGACCTTGTTGTCGTAGTTGAGGTACTCGGCGGCGTTGATGCGCGCCGTCACCTTGCTGGCCCCCAGTTTTTTGGCGATGAGTGCGGCGACCAGGTTGATGTCCTGTTCCCGGGCCGGGCTCACAGCCACGAAAAGGTCGGCTTTCTCTACGCCGGCCGACTTGAGGATGTCGATGGAGGTGGGGTTGCCCTGTACCGTGAGCACGTCCATGCTCTCGCTCACCAGGCCCAGCCGCTCCTCGTCGCTGTCGATAATGGTGATTTCGTGATACCCTTCGCTCAACATCTTGGCGAGGTGGCATCCGACTTCTCCGGCTCCTGCGATGACGATCTTCATACCTGTATCAATTGAGTTTTGCTCCGATGAGCGTCATGAATTCGTTGCGGGTGCGGATGTCGCGGAGGAAGGCTCCCGTAAAGGCCGAGGTGGTGGTCAGGGAGTTCTGCTTCTGCACGCCGCGGATCTGCATGCACATGTGGGCGGCTTCGATGACGACGGCCACGCCGAGCGGGTGCAGGGTGTCCTGGATGCAGTCGCGGATCTGGACCGTGAGCCGCTCCTGGACCTGCAGCCGGCGGGCGAACGTCTCCACGACGCGGGCAATCTTGCTCAGTCCGGTGATATAGCCGTCCGGAATGTAGGCTACGTGGGCCTTGCCGTAGAAGGGGAGCATGTGGTGCTCGCACATCGAATAAAGCTCGATGTCCTTGACCACGACCATCTGGTGATATTCCTCCTTGAACATCGCCGAGCGCAGGATCTCCGCGCCGTCTTCCTGGTAGCCCTTCGTGAGGAACTGCATGGCGCGGGCGACGCGCAGCGGCGTCTTGAGCAAACCTTCCCGGCCCGGGTCTTCCCCGAGGAGCCGGAGGATTTCCTGATAGTGGTTCTGCAGTTCCGCAGTCACCTTGTCGTCATAGAGCTCGTCCTTCTTGTATGCCATGTCGGTGCTTTAAATTATGGCAAGTTACAAATAATATTTCATTTTCTTGAAATTATTTGTAATTTGGAACGCCAAACGCTGAAAAATGAAAATATTGTTCCTCGCCGCCGTCGATTTCGAACTGGATGCCGCCCGCCGTACCTGGGGCGGCACGGACGCCGTTTTCCTGGTGGGCGGGGTTGGGGCTGACGCTACGCGGAAGGCGCTCGGGCTGGCGTTCTCGTCGGGCATCGCATTCGACCGGGTCGTGAACATCGGCATCGCGGGAAGCGATGCGCAGACATTGCCAATAGGTGCTGTCGTCCAGGTCGTTACGGAACAGCATGGAGATTCTTCCGCTCCGATGCTCCGGAATCCGGAACCCTGGGCTGCCCTGGATTTCCTCCCCCGGGCGACGGGACGTACGCTGCAGGTGCTGGACGACCGCTGGCGTCAGGATCCCGCCGACGTGGAGACGATGGAAGGAGCCGCCTTTTTCGAGGTGTGCCTCGAGCGGGGCGTTCCGTTCGCCGAGATCCGGGCCGTGTCGAACCGGGTCGGCGAGCGCGACCATGCCCGCTGGGATATCCCCCTGGCCCTGCAGCGTCTGGAAGAAGCCCTCAAAACCCTCCGGAATGAAAGCTAAGATTGCCTTTTCTTCGTGCCCCAACGACACGTTCATGTTTCACGCAATGGTCCACGGCCTGGTCGATACCGAAGGCCTGTCGTTCGACGTGGATATCTATGATGTGGAAGAGCTGAACAGCCGCGCCCGCCGCGGCATCTACGACGCCACCAAGCTCAGTTACCACGGCTGGTTCGGGGTCCGCGACACATACGAAATGCTGTCTGCGGGCTCTGCGCTCGGCTGGGACTGCGGCCCGCTGCTGGTGTGCCGGCAGGGGGACGGGCAAGTGCTGGAACGGGCTCCGCTCCGTATT
The DNA here is from genome assembly GCA_001602845.1 of Bacteroidales bacterium Bact_13. Taxonomy (GTDB): domain Bacteria; phylum Bacteroidota; class Bacteroidia; order Bacteroidales; family UBA932; genus Cacconaster. The sequence continues at coordinate 50,173 of LUZE01000164.1, forward strand.
GCCGTCCCGGGCCGCTACACCACGGGTGCCCTGCTCTGTTCCCTGGCATATCCGGGCCTGGGCGAACAGATTCCGATGCTTTTCTCCGACATCGAAGGGGCTGTTGCCGGCGGAGCGGTCGACCTGGGCGTGCTCATCCATGAAGGACGCTTCACCTACCGCGACAAGGGCCTCTCGCTTGTGCGCGATCTGGGCGCCTGGTGGCAGGATACGTCGGGCTGCCCGATACCGCTGGGCGGCATTGCTGTCCGCCGTGCCCTCGGCGCGGATTTTGCATCTGTTTTCAACCGCGTGCTGCGCCGGAGCATCACCTATGCATTCGCCCATCCGGAAGCCTCGCGCGAATATGTCGCCTCGTACGCCCGCGAGCTGTCGGCAGAGATCCAGCAAAAACACATCGACTTGTTCGTGAACCGCTTCTCCCTGGACCTGGGAGAAGAGGGAAACAGGGCGGTCGACACATTGTACAGATGCTATGAGAGAGATTATCTGCGTGGAGGGCGTGAAGAAGCATTACCGCACGGGCGACAGTGTGGTGAAGGCGCTTGACGGCATCGACCTCCGGATCCTGAAAGGAGAGTATGTCGCGATTATGGGGCCGTCCGGCTCCGGAAAATCAACGATGATGAACCTGCTGGGCTGCCTGGACCGGCCCACCGAAGGAACCTACCGGCTCAACGGGACCGACGTGGGCAGGATGGACGACGACCGGCTTTCGGCTGTCCGCGGCCGCGAAATCGGGTTCGTATTCCAGTCTTTCAACCTGCTGCCCCGTCTCAGCGCGCTTGAAAACGTGGCGTTGCCGCTGGTCTATCAGGGTGTCGGCAAGGCCGAGCGGCTGGAGCGGGCGGCCGAGGCACTCCGGCGCGTGGGCCTGTCCGGCCGGATGGGGCACCGTCCCGACGAACTCTCGGGCGGGCAGCGGCAGCGGGTGGCGGTAGCGCGGGCGCTGGTTACGCATCCTTCGATCATCCTGGCCGACGAGCCGACCGGCAACCTGGACTCGGCCGCTTCCGCCGAAGTGATGGGCCTGTTCGGCGACGTGCACCGCGACGGCAACACCGTCATCCTGGTCACGCATGCCGAAGATATTGCTCGGAATGCCGAAAGAATTGTGTATCTTCGTGACGGAAAAATCGAACGCGATGAAAATCTACACCAAGACCGGTGATGCCGGCACCACTTCGCTTGTGGGTGGCACGCGCGTCAGCAAGGCGCATCCGCGCGTGATGGCCTACGGGGACCTCGACGAACTGATCAGTTACCTCGGACTTCTCCGCTGTGAGACGGCCGGACGCGACCTTCCGCTCCGCCGGATCCAGATCCAGCTCATGAATGTGAGCGCCCATCTGGCAAATGACGGCCGCTCGGCCAAGCTCAAGCCGCTCGACGAGGCGGAGACGGCTTTCCTGGAAAGCGAGATCGACCGGATGACGGCGGCCCTTCCGCCGCAGACGGCATTCGTGCTGCCCGGCGAACCGCACGCCTCCTCGCTGGCCCATGTCGCCCGCACGGTATGCCGGAGGGCGGAACGGAGCGCCGTCCAGATCGAGGAGAAAACGGACCAGGACGCGCTGGCGATCCGGTATGTCAACCGCTTGAGTGACTACCTGTTTACATTGGCAAGATACTTGTGCGACGGGCACGATGATAATTGGCTTCCGTAAAAGTTTCAAAAAAAGTTTGTTATATTCTTTTTTTTATATCTTTGCGGCCCCAATTTGGGAAAGTAACCTTTTTTAACACATACGCACATGTATTGGACGCTTGAACTTGCATCCAAACTGGAGGATGCTCCGTGGCCTGCAACCCGGGAAGAACTGATTGATTATGCAACTCGTTCGGGAGCTCCGCTCGAAGTGATCGAGAACCTGGAAGACCTCGAAGAAGACGGTGAGGTGTACGAATCCATCGAGGACATCTGGCCGGATTATCCGACCAAGGATGATTTCTTCTTCGACGAGGAGGAGTACTAGAAGTTCACCTTCTGGACATGAAACGTTTTTTGTGCATAATGTTCGCGGCGGCGGCGCTCCTGGCGTGGAGTGATGCCGCCGCGCAGCGTCTCCAGAACGGCAATTACAGTACCGTCGGCTATATCAAGAGCGACGGCACGATCCAGAACGGGAATTACAGTACCATCGGCCACATCAAGAATGACGGCACGGTCCAGGACGGCAATTACCGCACGGTGGGTTATATCAAGAGTGACGGTACGGTCCAGAACGGCAATTACAGTACCATCGGCCATATCAAAAGCGACGGGACGATTCAGGACGGCAACTACCGCACCATCGGCTACGTCAAGAGCGACGGCACGGTCCAGGACGGCAACTACCGGACCATCGGCCATGCGGATTCCGGCATCCGGCGGGAATGGGTGGCATGGTTTTATTTCTTCATGAAATGAACATGAAAAAGTTTCTCATCTCCCTTTTCCTCCTGCTTGGCCTGGCGTTCTGTGCGCAGGCCCAGCACACGGCTTTTCTTGACAGCGAAGAAAACCTGGTTTACAGTGTCCGCCACAGTTATTTCCCGGGCAATGTCGGCACGATGACCTTCACCGGAAAGCAGAGCGGGTCGGACTACCACGTCGACGCCACGCTGCATGCTTCCATCGTCGGGCTGTACAAGCTCGACTGCACCTACGGATCGACTTTCCGCAGGGACGGGAGCCTGACCCCGGTCTCGGCCAACCGCAGCCAGACGGAGAACAAGTACTGGGCAAAGGGCACCTACAACTGGTCCGCGCCGGGTTCCGTCCATCTGTATGTGACGAAGAGCTCCCGCGACCCGCGCAACGAAGACCTCCTGTGGTCGGGTACCGTGCGCGACCTGCTCGGCATGCTCTGGTGGCTCCGTACGCTCGATTATGACAGCGGCAGCCTCGATGCTGGGCACAACGCGTTGCTGCTCGACCATACTGCGCTGCCCGTGACCATCACCTCGTACACAAAGGGTACCATGCGGTACAAAGGCGTCCAGACGCCTGTCATCGAGATCGTGCTAACGCAGCAGGGCAAAGAAGCGTTGAGCGTCACGCTTTCGGACGACGCCAGCCGCAAGATGCTGAAATTCTCGCTGGCCATGTCCGTCGGAACGATCCGCGGATCCTTGAAATAGGGCAGCATGATCCTTTCTGTTTCCTACGATGAAATCAGCAGGCTGGTGCGCGAGAAGAGCGGCCAGAGCATCGGCATCCGGTACAAGGATATCGACACGCTGACCCTTTCGTACGAGGCGACCATCCCGCTGCCGATCATCAACCGGCCGATTACGCATACCGTGTCGGCCGACGTCCGTATCGAAGAACTTGCACCGCCCCGCGTCGTGCTGCAGCTTGATGCCGGCAAGGCCGGGAACATGGCGCTCGACATGGCTTCCCAACGACTGCTGGCCAGGTTGCCGGCCGGGCTGGTGACGTCGTTCTCGGGCGGGCGCGCGGTACTGGACCTGTCCGCCGTACCGAAGCTTGCGAAGCTTCTGGATCGGTTGGAAATCAATAACTTGTCTTTCTATAGCAACTCGCTCGGCCTGGATGCCGTGCTCAAATGACCGATACCCATGATCCGTTTGGAAAACAATGCCCAGATCGGCCCCTACCGCGTGGAGCGGTTCATCAAGGACGGGATCTGCAACAGCAACTATGTGGTGTCCGACGGGGAGGGTGGACGTTTCTTTCTGAAAATATTTGATTTACAGGTCATCCCGGAAGCCTGGCTCGAGGGCGGGGAAGTGCGGGAGATCGTCAACAGCCGGGGGCTGGACCACCACAACGTGATCTCCTACGTGGCCGATGGGGAGCTGACGCTGGAAGGCCGGACCTATCCGTACCTGGTGATGCAGTTCTTCAAGGGTTCGCTGCTGTCGGAGTTCCTGGCTGCCGGCCGGCAGTTCACCGGGGCGGAGATCCGGACCATCGCCTGCTTCGTGCTCGACGGCCTGGTGTACCTGCACGGGGAGGGCCTGCTGCACAATGACATCACGCCCCGCAACATCCTGCTTGAGGAGACAGGCGACGGCCTGGTGCCGAAGCTCATCGACCTGGGACATGCGAGCCCCGAAATCACGCAGGGCGAGCCGCCGTTCCCGATGGAGGACCTCAATCTGCTGTATACGGCGCCGGAGGCCCTGGACGGCATCTTCACGGAAGCCGGAGAGGCGTTCTCCGTGGCGGCGCTGGTCTTTACGCTGATTTGCGGGCAGGCGCCCTGGAGCATGCATTTTGACGAGCAGGAACCGTTTGCGGCGCGGAAGGAGCGGATGAAGGAGGCCCGGCGGCGCGAGCCGGTGTGGCCCGCTGCCTTGCACGCCAGCGACCGGGTACTGCAGAACATCGTGCTAAAGGGGCTGAACATCTATCCGGCGAACCGTCCCACGCCTGCACGGATGCTGGAAATGCTGACCGGGGATGCCGTCGAGACGCGGCACCGGTCCGCAGACGCTTCCCGTTCAGCCGGCCCGAAGAAACCTTCGTCCGCGGGCGGCCTGGTGGCTACGACCGACGGCACGGAACTCAAGAAGACGATGCAGCGGAACACCCGCAAGGGCGGGTTCGCCGACGTGGCGGGCATGGACGACCTGAAGAAGATGCTGACCGAACGGGTTATCTGGGTGTTGCGCGACCGGGAAAAGGCGAAGAAATACAGGCTTCTTCCGCCCAACGGCATGCTGCTCTACGGCCCTCCGGGCTGTGGCAAGACGTATTTCGCCGAGAAGTTCGCGGAGGAATCGCATTTCAACTACATGGTGGTCAACGGTTCAGATGTGGGCAGTACCTACATCCACGGTACGCAGGGCAAGATCGCGGCCCTCTTCCAGGAAGCAGCCTCCAAGGCGCCCACCGTGCTCTGTTTCGACGAGTTCGACTCGTTCGTCCCGGCCCGCGGCAGCGAGGCCGCCCGGCACCGGCCGGAAGAGGTCAACGAGTTCCTCTCGCAGCTCAACAACTGCGCCCAGCGCGGCATTTTCGTCATCGGCACGACCAACCGGATGGACATGATCGATCCGGCCGTCCTGCGCAAGGGCCGCCTCGACCTGCAGGTTGAAGTGCCGGCGCCCGAGAAGGAGACCCGGCGCCAGATGTTCATCCATCATCTGAAAGGCCGTCCGCTCGCCGACGACATTGACCTTGAGCGGCTGGCTGAGCTGACCGACGGTTATGCGTCATCCGACATCGCCTTCATCGCCAACGACGCCGCCCTGGTCGCGGCGCTGGCTGACGAGCCGATCTCGCAGCGGCATCTGGAAGACTCCATCCGGTGCAATCCCTCGTCCCTGGGCCGCAAGGACAGCCGTTCTCCGATCGGCTACAGATAGTATCCCTTTGCGCTACGATTTGTTCTAATCAGTTGATTTTTACAAAAAAAATTCGTAACTTGCCGAGTATTTTATAACAAACCGGGAAAAATTTGGATTTCTCCCGGAAACGGCTAACGAAAAAACTGATTAGAATATGTTATTGGAGGAAGGTGCCCTTTTTGCAGAGCGGTATCAACTGGTCAAATTACTGGGTCGCGGCGGCTTTTCTGAAGTATGGCTGGCGAACGACACGAAATCCGGAGTAGATGTTGCCCTGAAGGTCTATGCCCCTTATGGCGGCCTGGACGAACACGGTAACCGGCTGTTCAGCCAGGAGTTCTCCCTGGTGTTCAACATCAACCAGACGAACCTGCTGAAACCGACTTATTTCGACACATACGAAAGATCCCCTTACCTGATTCTTCCGTACTGCGGCCGCGGTTCCGCGCTGGCCCTGGTCGGCAAGACCGACGAGAAGACGATGATCGACATCCTGCACGACGTGGCGGCCGGCCTGTCGTATCTGCACGCCCAGGAGCCGCCCATCATCCACCAGGACATCAAGCCCGATAACATCTTGATCAACGATCATGGCGACTATGTGATCACGGACTTCGGCATCAGCACGAAGATCCGGAGCACCCTCCGCCAGAGCGCGATGTCGCAGGAGAATTCGTCGGGCGGCACGTATGCCTACATGGCGCCGGAACGCTTCTCGAAAACCCCGACTCCGATCCGCGCCAGCGATATATGGTCGATGGGCGCCATGGCTTATGAACTGCTGGACGGCAATCCGCCGTTCGACACGATGGGCGGCGTGATGCAGAAAAACGGCGCCGAGATCCCCGAGATCCGGGCCGACATTTCCGATACGGTCAAGAACATCATCTACGCCTGCGTCGCCCAGGAGCCCTGGGACCGTCCGACGGCTGACACGGTCGTGGAATGGACGAACAAGCTGCGCGCCGGCGAATCCCTGAACCTGGGTGGCAAGGAGAAGAAGGGCCGTATCAACAACCTGTTCAAGCAGACCATCATGCGCGACGGCTCGAAGAAGAACAAGAAGGGGGCGACCCCTGAGCCGGCACCCGCACCGGTACCGGAACCGGCACCCGCACCGGAACAGCAGGATCCCGCTGCAGCGGCTCCCCAGCCGCAGGTCCGTTCGTTCATCGAGGATTCGAAGGGCGGTGCCAAATCTTCGCACGGCTCTTCACACGGTTCCTCGCACGGCGGTTCGCAGGGCGGGGGCATCAAGAACAAGCGCGGACTGCTCATCGGCATCATCGCTGCAGCCGTGGCCGTACTGGCCGTGATCATCGGCCTGGTGGTGTCGAACAAGAACAAGAAAGAACAGGCACAGCAGCAGGAAAGGGAACTCCGCAACCGGATCGAATATCTGGAAAGCAAGGTCTTCGACGACGATGCCGACGACCGTACCTTCCCGTGCACGGATGAAGAGACCGGTGCTACACTCAATTCGGCGAACTCGCTGTTCCACGATGCGATGCAGTTGCTTCGCGACGCCACGAAGGCGGAGGAAGGCGTGGAGATCCTCAAGCGGGTGTCCGACGCGGACTACCGCTCTTCGGCCAATGCGACGGCGATGCTGGGCTTCCTGACCGCCAAGAAGGACATCGTCCGTCTCGACGAGGACGACCAGCCGGTCCTGGACGAGAACGGACAGCCCGAATACCTGCTTGACTCCCTGTACCGGGCGTATGGCAGCAAGTTCAAGACCGCTGCCTGCCTGCCGGTCGATCCCGCCGCTTCGCACCGCTACAGCGAAAAGGCGCTCGAGCAGGATCCCAAGTGCTACATGGCCCATTACGAGATGGCGCTGGATTACTGGTTCGGTTCCAACTCCAAACGGACGGAATACGGCCGTGACGTGATCAAGGCGACCATCCACATTTTCCGCGGCCGCAAGTATGCCCGCGAGGCGCAGGACGAGATCTACATGAAGTGGTTCGACAACCTGTATGAGAAGTACGACTGGGCGTACGTGGTCAAGGAAGAGATCAATACGAAGTTCAAGAGGGACGACCTGACAGACATCTGGGACGACCTGATGGAAGTGGTTAAAGGTGGACAATAAGAGAAGTACAATATGAAGACATTCAAACGATTGCTGCTCGTGTTCGCGGCGCTCGGCCTCTGCCTGGGCCTGTCGGCGCAAACCGTAAAATGGGAGTACAAGTGCGGGTATGACGGCGTCCGCCGCCTGAATTCGGACTATCTCCTGCTCCAGAAAGACAACAACATCGAGATCCGGCAGAACGACGGAAAGGTCGTCCTGGAAATCAAGGCCGACGTGCTCACCGATTTCGTGAACGGCTTTGCGCTGGTGCTCGACGCGGAGCCCACGGATACGGAAACCCTTTACCGGCTGGTCGGCTTCTTCTCGGAAGACGGCGTTTACCAGGAGACGAAACAAAAGAATTACTACGTCGACCGGTATCCTTTCTTCTCGGACGGCTTCCTTCCGGTGTATATCCTGGACAAGGGAGACAAGAAGTACGGCTTTATCGACAAGTACCTGAATGCCGGCGAGCTCAAATATGTCGACATCCTCCCGGTCGTGGGCGGTGGCGCCTATGCCTGCGAGATGGGCAAGAAGGGCAAGACGAAATGGGTGCAGGCCAATCCGGCCGGCGGCAAGGGAAAGGTCAAGGCGAAGCAGGAAGCTGTCGCACAGCAATTCGCCGGCAGGGAACACCTTGCGGAATACCTTCCCGAAATCCAGAAAGGACCGGAACTGACCCTTGAACCGGGCATCCAGGTGGTGGAAGAGAACGGCCTGTACGGCTACAAGCGGGCGGATGGCGTATGGATCGCACCGCCTCAGTTCACGCGGGCGGAACCCTTCTCGGACGGCCTTGCCGTGGTGGAGAACAACCAGGGCATGGGTGTGATCCGGATGTATGAAGGAACCGTCGTCTGCACCCAGGAACCGGGCGGCATGACGGACTCCGGCTACCAGTCGACTGTCTTCAATGTGACGTTGCCTCCCATTTTCAACGACAATATCGTTTCGCTCCGGTGCCTGTTCCAGGATGAGACGAGGAACACAAAGTTCCCGATCAACCTCAAGCCGGTCGAAGACGACCCGACCGTTCGTACGACGGATGTGATCACCGTCGATGCGGATGCGAAAACCGTCGAGATCACTTCCGAGAACCTGGTGATCGGCCGGCAGTTCTTCGAGAAGAACGTTCCCGAGGACCTCGATGCCGTCAAGATCGGCCTGTCGGCGTCCAAGGTGCGTGCCGGTTCGAACGACCGGGCCAAGGTGACTGTCACGGTGACCAACACCTCGGATGAGACGCTGGTGCTGAATGCGCATGCCAGCGGCAAGAACGTGACGCTCTCGCGCTCGAAACTGACGGTCAAGCCCCGTGGAAGTCAGTCGTTCGTGGTGACCTTCAGCAACGTCCGTTCCGCCGGTGCCCGCAGTATCACGGTGTCGGGTGAAACCGACAAGAAAGTCAAGGTCAAGGCCAAGTCTGCCAACGTTCAGGTCACGCCGTTCTTATAGCAGGGAGATACGCCATGAGATGCAGGAACTGTGGATGGGAAAATGCTGACGGTGCGTTGCGCTGCGTGAAGTGCAACCAGCCGCTGACCCCTTCGATGGCTGCGCCACCGCCGCCGCGCCCCGCGCCGCGTCCGGCCGCGCCTTCGTACCCGCAGCCCCCCGCATATCAGCAGCCAGCTGCCCCGCAGCCGGCCCC
>LUZE01000165.1 GCA_001602845.1 Bacteroidales bacterium Bact_13
ACGGTCAAGAACGCGCAGGCCCTGATCCTGACGGCCAAGGGGTTCGGCCGCGAACGCGTGGGACGCGAAGCCGTGGCGCTCAGCCAGTTCACGCTGATGGCCTTCATTCCGATGGTGGCCGTCATCCTGTTCATTACCAGCGGCCTGGGAATCGAGCAGTACCTGACCGACAGCCTCACCGAATCGTTCCCCTCCAGCATGCCGCTGGTACAGGCCATCCACAAATACGCCCACAACCTGGTAGCCGCCACGCAGAACGGCGTGTTCGGCTGGATCTCGTTCCTGAGCTTTGTCTGGACCATCATCTGGCTGATGCTCAACGTCGGCATCGCCTTCAACCGCATCTGGCAGGTCAAGGAGCCCCGCAAGCTCTGGCAGCGGCTCGCGCTGTCGGTGGCGGTCATGCTCCTCACGCCCTTCGTGCTGGTGCTCTTCTTTGCGGGCTGGATGTGGTACGCGCGTTTCATCGGCATGGTCGCCGACCATCTCGGCCCGCTGAGCTTCATCAAGTCCAACCTGTTCTGGCTGGCCGTCTACGGTGTCGTCGTGCTGGCCCTCTCGGTGATGTACAAGTTCATTCCGCACGCGAAAGTACGCTACGGCTCGGCGCTCAAGGCCGCCCTGATCGTCAGCGTCCCCTTCGTGGGCATCCAATATCTGTATTTGGGCACCCAGCTGATGGTCACCCGGCTGGGCGCCATCTACGGCGCCCTGGCGTTCATCCCCCTCTTCATGATCTGGATGAACCTCTGCTGGCAGGTCATCCTCTTCGGCGCGGAACTCTCGCGCGGCTATACGCTCGTCGACTTCCGCGAGGCGAAGGAACGCGGCCTGACCCAGATGTCCGAATACGAAGCAATCCAACTAGAAAAAGACTGACATGTTTACGGAAGAGGATTTCAAACTGATCGAGCGGGAATTCGAGGGCCTGCGCATCTCCAGCCGCGACCGCTGCGCCGACGAGGAGCAGTACCAGCTGGTGCTCAAGGCGTTTGAATTCGCCAACGAGGCGCACAAGGGCGTCCGCCGGCGTTCCGGCGAGCCCTATATCCTGCACCCCATCGCCGTGGCGAAGATCGTGGTCGACGAGATCGGGCTCGGCTGCAAGTCCATCTGCGCAGCCCTGCTCCACGACGTGGTGGAGGACACCGAATTCACCGTCGAGGACATCCGGCGGCTCTTCGGCGACAAGATCGCTTCGCTGGTGGACGGCCTGACCAAGATCAAGACCGCACTCGACAACGACAACAAGAACAAGAACAGCTCCAGCCAGAGCCTACAGGCCGAGAACTTCCGCCGTATCCTGATCACCCTCAACGACGACGTCCGCATCGTGCTCATCAAGCTGGCCGACCGCCTGCACAACGTGCGCACCATCCAGTTCATGCCGGAATACAAGCGTGACAAGATCCTCAGCGAGACGATGTTCCTCTTCATCCCCCTCGCCCACCGCCTCGGCCTCTACAGCATCAAGTCGGAAATGGAGAACATCTGGCTCAAGTACCGTGAGCCCGCCGCATACGCCGCCATCGAGAAGCAGCTGGCCCGCACCATGGACGAGCGCGCCCAGTCGATCGAGGAGTTCATCGCCCCGATCCGCGCCGAACTCGACAAGGCCGGCTATTCGTACACCCTCCTGAAACGGCTCAAGACCCCGTATTCCATCTGGAAGAAGATGAACACGAAGAACATCCCGTTCGAGCAGATCTTCGACATCTATGCCGTGCGCATCATCTTCGACCTCAAGCCCGACCACACGGAACGCGAGCAGTGCTGGCACATCTTCACGCTGATCACCGGCCTGTACAAATACAAGCCCGACCGCACCCGCGACTGGGTGGACAAGCCCAAGGCCAACGGCTATGAGGCCCTGCACCTGACCGTGATGGGCAACGGCGGCAACTGGGTGGAAGTGCAGATCCGCTCGCAGCGGATGAACGCCATCGCGGAACGCGGCATCGCCGCCCACTGGCGCTACAAGGACGCCGGCATCACCGAAGACTCCGGCAGCGAGATCGACCGCTGGCTCCAGCAGGTGAGCGAGATCCTCGAGAACCCCGACATCGACGCGATGCGCTTCCTCGACGAATTCCACCAGGAGCTCGTGACCACCGTCATCTACGTCTTCACGCCGCAGGGCGAGTCGAAATCGCTGGCCAAGGGCGCCACGGCGCTCGATTTCGCCTACAGCATCCACACCGAGGTGGGCGACCACGCCATCGCGGCCAAGGTGAACCAGAAGCTCGTCCCGCTGTCGCAGGTTCTTGCGAGCGGCGACCAGGTGGAGATCATCACCTCGGAAAACGCGCACCCCAAGCGCGAATGGATGAACTTCCTGCAGACCACCCGCGCCAAGAACCAGGTGATGGACTACCTGAAAGCCGACAAGAAGAACAGCATCAAGGAAGGCATGGACATCCTCGACAAGATGCTGGACCAGCGCGGCATCAGCGAGCGCAGCCGCGTCATCAAGAAACTCATCGACTACTACGGCATCGCGGGCGGCAAGGACGAGTTCTACAACAAGATCGGCGTGGGCGTAATCGACCTCTCCGACCTTGACAAGGCCCTGCGGACCAATGCGCAGCGCCGCAACGTGCAGATGTGGGGCGTGAAGCTGCTCAACCCGCTGCGCAACATCGGGCACATCGACAAGAAGAGCGAGTTCCTGCTCCAGGAAGACATCGACCAGGGCACCATCTCCTTCAACATCGCCGAGTGCTGCTCCCCCATCCCGGGCGACAGCGTGGTGGCCTTCATTGAGAGCGACGGTACCGTGACCATCCACAAGAAGAGCTGTCCCATCGCCAACAACCTCGCCTCCAAGGAAGGGCACCGCATCGTCTCGGCGAAGTGGAGCAAGCATTTCATGATGTCGTATCTGGCAAGGATTTCGCTGGAGGGAATCGACCGGGTCGGCGTGCTGAGCGAACTGACGCGCGTCATCTCGCTGGTGCTGGGCGTGAACATGCGCAAGCTCCATATCGAGACGCACGACGAGATTTTCGAGGGATTCATCGACCTCTACGTCCATAGCACCGACGACCTGGACAAGCTGATCAAGGCCCTCTCCAAGATCAAGGGCATTGAAAGCGTCAAACGCGTTGAACTGAATTAGAATGAAAAGAACTATAGCTACCGCCGTCCTGCTGGCGCTGTTCGTCGCCTGCTGCTGTTTCAGCCACTCGTGCGCCAACACCACGACACCGCCCAGCGGCGGGCCCAAGGACACCATTCCGCCCGTGCTGCTGAAGGCCACTCCGCCGTCCGGCGAGACCGGATTCCCCCTGACGGACGGACGCATCACCCTGTTGTACAACGAATACACGGTCGTCAAGACGGCCGGCGACATCCTTCTCTCCCCGCCGACCCGCCGCCGTCCCACCGCCAAGGTGAAAGGGAAGAACATCGTGGTCACATTCCAGGACACGCTGCGCGAGAACCAGACCTACACGCTCGATTTCGGGCAGGCGCTGGCCGACAACAATGAAGGCAACCTGGCCCCGCGCCTGGTCTACTCCTTCTCCACCGGCGACACCATCGACTCGCTCTATTTCACCGGCACGGTGTACGACAGCCGCACCCTCGTCCCGTCGAAGGGCATCCTGGTGGCCGCCTACACCGACCAGGCCGATTCGGCCTGCTTCAATACCCTGCCCGACGCCGTGGTCCGCACCGACGACTGGGGCTACTTCGTCCTGCGGAACCTCCGCGACACGACCTACCGCATCTACGCCTACTCCAACAAGATCGGTGATTACAAATACAATCCCGACGAAGACGAGGTGGCCTTCCTCGACACGCTCTTCCGCCCGACCGCCGCGGCCAACGACTCCATCTACGAGCTACAGTCCTTCGACATGAAGGACACGCTCAAGTGCCAGGAGCGCGAGTCGATGATCTCGCTTCTGTTGTTCAAGGAGTTGCAGTCCGTGCAGTACCTGCAGAACAGCGGTCGTTCCAGCGAGAAGCAGGGCTTCCTGAAATTCAGCGCGGCCGACGTACAGATCAACTCCATGGAATTCGTCGGCATCGACGACGACGCCGTCATCGTTCAGTACAACCGCACGCGCGACAGCCTGGACTTCTGGATCAACGTGGACTACCGGCTCGACGACAGCCTCCTGATCCGGCTCAATTACATGAAGACCGATTCCACCGGCGTGCTTTCGCCGGCCGACGAGAACCTCTCCCTTGCCGTCAAGCGCGAAGAGGGCGTCTCTTCCCAGAAAGGCAAACAGGAGCGAGACACTACCTTCCAGCTCACCGTCGAAGCGAAGGACGAGACCGTCGAGCAGCTGGGCGTCCGGATCGAATCCGGCCTTCCGCTCATCGCAGTCGTGCGGGACTCGATCCACCTGAAGGAGACCAACCCGAAGGGACAGGTTTCCGAAAAGGCCTTCCGCTTCGAGCAGGACACCCTGGACATCCGCCGCTACATCATCACGCCCGACACCAAGCTCATCAAGGGCTATGACTACGAGCTGACGATTCCGCAGGGAACGTTCACGAACCTCGACAAGCTGCCCAACGCCCTGGCGACGGCCAAGTTCAAGGTGCCCCAGGCCGAGGACCTGAGCCTGCTCCAGCTGGTGCTTTCCGACGTGGACGGCAACTACATCGTCGAGCTCACCGACGAGAAAGGCAGCACCGCGCTGCGTACATACATCGTCAATTCCGACCGGACGCTCGACTTCCCGTACCTGAAGGCCGGGAAATACATGATCCGCATCTCATCCGACCAGAACAACAACGGCCTCTCCGACACGGGCAACCTGCTCGCCCACCGTCAGCCTGAACCCGTGCGTTTCTACGAGGCAGCGCCCGGGAACAAGGTTCTGGACATCCCGGAATCTTCCGAAATCGAGCAGCATATCAACATAAAGGAGATGTTCCGATGAAAAGAAGACTGACACTCCTTCTGCTGCTGGTCCTCTTCCCGCTCTGCGCAGCGGCCCAGGACGACAATTTCATTTTCGACATGCCCGACGATTTCACGGACATCGATACGCTGCCGCCGGCAGCCCGGTTCAAGAGCGTCCATATGGTCGGGGTTCAGTACGGCGTGAACTACAGCAACGTCATCGCCACCCCGCGGATCGGCCAGAAAGCGATCTGGACCTACAACAGCGTGGGCGTGTACTATACCTATTATCACGCGTTGTGGGACTACCTCAACAATTTCGGCCTGCAGGTCGGCCTCAAGTACGGCAAGCAGGGCTACGCTTCAGAGTATACGCAGTACGGCGAGGTCTGTACGGTGGCCGAGATGCCCATCCTGGCCAAGTTCAAGGTCGATTTCGCCCGGGAGCGGTTCCGGCTGCTGATCAACCTGGGGCCGTTCGTCGGCTACCGCCTGTCCACCGACAAGGAGGACGGCTTCGACAAATACGACCAGCGCTATGCCTACGGCATCATGGGCGGCCTGGGGCTGGCCGTGGTGTTCAAGCCGCTGGAGATCCACATCGAGGGCAACTACCAGTATTCGCTCGCCAGCATGTACCACACGTACAAGTACAGCGACATCTACTGGCTTTACGCCTATCCTTCAAATATCGCCATCACGGCGTCCATCCACGTTCATCTTTGGTAATCCCATGGAAGCCAGAAAGATCGCCTTTTCCATCGCAGGCCGCGTCCCCATCGGCGGCGGCAACCCCGTCCTCGTCCAGACCATGTGCAACACCTCGACCGACGACATCGTCGGCTCCGTGGCGCAATGCCGGGCGATGGCGGCCGCCGGTGCCGACCTCATCCGGCTGACCACGCAGGGGCTCAAACAGGTGGAATCGCTGCGCGAGATCAAGCGCCGGCTACGGGCCGAAGGCATCCTCACCCCGCTCGTGGCCGACATCCATTTCCTGGCCGACGCAGCCCTGGCGGCGGCTTCGGTAGCCGACAAGGTGCGCATAAATCCGGGCAACTTCGCGAAGGAACACGAGGTCGCCTGCGCCAAGTTCCGGGAGCTGCTTTCCTTGTGCAAGGAGCACGGAACGGCCATCCGCATCGGGCTGAACCACGGCTCGCTCGGCGAGCGCATCACGCAGCGTTACGGCAACACGCCCCTGGCGATGAAGGAGGCGGTGATGGAATGGCTGCGGATGTGTGTGGTGGAAGATTTCTACGATGTGGTCGTTTCGCTGAAGGCCAGCAACACGCTGGTCATGGCCGAGGCGTACCGGCTGCTTTACGCGGCGATGCGTGACGAACTGGGCTGCATTTTCCCGCTGCATCTGGGCGTGACCGAAGCGGGCAACGGCGACGAGGGCCGCATCAAGTCGGCCGTGGGCATCGGCACGTTGCTGGGCGAAGGGATCGGAGACACCATCCGGGTCTCCCTGACGGAAGATCCGGTACACGAGATTCCGGTCGGCCGGCAGATTGTGGCGGCCATCGCCGACGGTTATTCTCCGCGCGGCAGCCGCACGGTCGTTGAAGCTTCGGACTGGGAGGATTTCATCATCAAGGGTTCCTGCCTGTGGGGGCCGTCGCTGCTGGACAAGCGCATCGACGATTTTTCCCTGAAGGGCTCGACCATCGGTGGCGCGCCGGTTCCGGCCGCCGACGGCGACCGTTTCCGCGATCTGTTGCTGCAGGCCTGCCGCCGCCGTTTCACGCATCCGGAGTACATCGCTTGTCCGGGCTGCGGCCGGACGCTCTACGATCTGGAGTCCACGTTCAACGAGGTGAAGCGCCGGACGGCACATCTGGCGGGCGTGAAGATTGCGGTGATGGGCTGCGTAGTGAACGGCCCGGGTGAGATGGCCGACGCCGATTACGGCTACGTCGGCGAGGGCCGCGGCCACGTCACGCTCTATCGCGGCCGCACGCCTGTCCTCCGCTACATCCCCCAGGAAGAAGCCATCGACAAGTTGCTCGAACTGATTGCCTCCGACCGGTAATTTCCGACGGCCTCGACTCTTCGCCCGGCACACCCCTGTGGTATCCAACCATTTGTCTATCAGCCATTTACTAATAATCGGTTGCGCATTTTGATGCAACCGATTATTAGCAATTCGCTCTGTATCAACGACTTTGCCGCCACGCTCGTATCCCCCTCCCGTCATGCCCGGCTTGACCTCTTCGTCATGCCCGGCCCCGACCGGGCATCTGATAATTGTGGCGCGCCATCGAACGTCGCTTCGCTTGTGCGGGCTTTGCCTTTGGCGCAGCCGGAACCGTTTGGTGCTACGAGCCCTCGCCCCAAACGAACCGCGGCTGCTTCACCAGGCCAACGCGCAGCCCGCGCTCCGCGACTTACGTCATGCCCGGCCCCGACCGGGCATCTGTTATTTGATGCGGTAGGGGTCGTCGCCGTAGAGGGTGAACTTTTTGGACTTGCGGAGCCATTTCTGTTCCTCGGCCTTGATGTACTCGCGGGTATCGTCCCAGTCGATGCGGCCCTCGACATAGCTCAGCAACGTAGCGTCCTCCAGGTAGCGGTTCAGGTTCTCGGCCCTGAACTCCGGACAATTGTCGTGGACGAAACGAAGCAGCTGCAATGCGTGGTTCAGTGCATGGTATTGTGCGCCGGGGATGAACATCAGCTGGAAACCGAAGCAGGCCTTCTCCTTGTGGATGCCGTAGGACGGCTCGAAACGTGTCCATCGGACATGCAGGCCGGGATGTGCCACGGGGCTGCCTTCATCGTTCCATGTCCGGAAACCCTGCCGCTGCGGATAGTCGAATAGCGGCTCCATCCAGGGCGCGCCGAACTGTTCGAACGGCCGGTTCGTGCCGTGGCCGTAGCTCACGTTCGTGCCCATCCAGAGACATTGCCCGCTGTAGAAATGCGACGTAAAGAGGCCGGAGAAATCGGAAAAGGGCGGAATCGTCCAGGCCATCAGCTCGCGGTTCACAGCCTCGGCGCCCGCCGAGATGATGTGCAACGGGAACCGGGCGCCCAGCTCGGTGTAGAACAGGTTGGCCGTCTCGCCGAGGGTCAGGCCGTGCCGGTGCGGCAGGCCGATGATGCCCAGCGTTCCCTCGATCTGCCGTCCGCAGGGATTGATGCGGTCGATGAGGAAGACCGACAGGTCGGAACCGGCGGTCTTCAGCCGCTTGAACAGATTATATAGCAGCGTCGTATAGTTGCTGTAGCGCGAGCCGACATCCTGCAGTTCGATGATCAGGGCATCGAGACCGGCGAGTTGCTCCACCTCGATGACCGTGCTCACTTCGATGGTTTCGATCCCCGGCACCATCGGCCCGTAGAGCGCATGCTCGGGCGTGAAGATGCGTACGAGATTGCCACGGCGGGCAAGCGTTTCGAAGAGATATTCGCCCGTGTCGGGATGCCAGGCCACCTGATTGCACAACACGCCCACGCGCCCCTTTCGAAGCACCAGATCTTCCTGTTCCAGCAGCGGCGTCGTCCTGAATGAAAACATATGGTATGCGATTCATCAACCGTTGATTACACGAATGACTTCCTGCGCCAGCGCGTCGGCGACGGCTTCGGTCGGCGCTTCGGCGTAGATGCGGATGATGGGCTCGGTGTTCGACTTGCGGAGGACGAACCACTTGCGTTCGGACTCGAAATCAATACGGAGACCGTCCATCTTGTTGACGACCGCGCCAGCGAAATGCTTTTCGACAGCATCGAGCGCCGCCTCGATCTGGGCCGGATCGCTCATCTCGATACGGTTCTTCGACACGAAGTAGTCCGGGAAGGTGGCGCGCAGGGCCGTGGCACTCAGCTTCTTGTGCGCCATGTTGCTCAGGAACAAAGCCACGCCGATCAGCGCGTCACGCCCGTAATGCAGGTCGGGCACGATGACACCGCCATTGCCTTCGCCGCCGATTACGGCCCCCACTTCCTGCATCATCGTCGAGGCATTCACCTCGCCGACCTTGCAACTGTAATACCGGCAGCCGTGTGCCTCGGTCACATCGCGCAACGCGCGCGAAGATGAAATATTGGACACCGTCGGGCCCTTCCGGACCGAAAGGACGTAATCGGCCACGGCCACGAGCGTGTATTCCTCGCCGAACGCGACGCCGTCCTCGCAGATGAACGCCAGCCGGTCCACATCCGGATCGACCGAGACGCCCAGGTCGGCCTTCTCCCGTACGACGGCATCGGACAGGCCTACGAGGTTGGCCGGAAGCGGCTCGGGATTATGTGCAAAGCGCCCGGTCGGATCGCCGTTGATGGTCACGCATTCCACGCCCAGCGCCTTGAACAGCGCCGGCATGCAGATGCCGCCCACCGAGTTGATGGCGTCGAGCACCACTTTGAACTTCGCTTCGCGGATGGCCTTCAGGTCGACCAGCGGATAGTTCGTCACGGCGTCGATGTGCGCCTGGGTGAAATCCTTGCGCACCAACGTGCCCAGCGCGTCCACATCGAGGAATTCAAAGTCCTCTGCTTCAGCTACCTGCTGCAGCGCCTTGCCTTCGGCGTCGGTCAGGAACTCGCCCTTCTCGTTCAGGAGCTTGAGCGCGTTCCACTGCTTCGGGTTGTGCGAAGCGGTGAGGATGATGCCGCCGTCGGCGTTCTCGAAGCGGACGGCCATTTCCGTGGTCGGGGTGGAAGCGAGACCCGCATTCACTACATCGATGCCGCAGGCCATCAGCGTGCCGGAAACGATGCTGTCGACCATCTCGCCCGAGATGCGGGCGTCGCGGCCGACGACCACCTTGTAGCGGTCCCTGCCGGGGAACTTCATTTTGAGCTGACGGGCATAGGCCGCAGTGAATTTGACGATGTCGATGGGAGTGAGGGCGTCGCCGATCGTGCCGCCGATCGTGCCCCTGATGCCGGAAATGGATTTGATGAGTGTCATGAGATTCTGTTTAACAATCATGCAAATTTAGGCAAAATAATTTTGTGGATCCTCAAAATATTCCTACTTTTGCAACCCGTTTGGAAAACTGTTTAAAAACGATACGACAATGAAAAAAGGAATCCATCCCGAATCCTACCGTCTTGTAGCATTCAAGGATATGTCCAATGAGCACGTCTTCATCACCCGTTCCTGCGTGAACACGAAGGAGACGATCACCGTGGACGGCGTCGAGTTCCCGCTGGTGAAGGTCGAGATCTCCAATACCTCGCACCCGTTCTACACCGGCAAGATGAAACTTGTCGACACCGCCGGCCGCGTGGACAAATTCTACTCAAGATACGGTCAGAAGAAGAAATAAGCACTTCTTCGAAGGAACAGGAAAGACGGCTGAAATCAGTCGTCTTTCTTTTTTGTTGAAAATAGAGTATCTTTGTAAGATATGGCGCGGATGTACATCATTTCGGGATGCAACGGGGCGGGTAAAACCACTGCGTCGTATACGATTTTGCCCGAACTGCTGAACCTCAGCACCTTCGTCAACGCCGACGAGATCGCCGACGAACTTTCGCCCCAGGCCCCGGAAAAAGAGATGATCCGTGCCTCCCGGCTCATGGTCGAGCGCATGGACCAGCTCATCGAACGCGGCGAAGATTTCGCCGTCGAAACCACCCTCGCCACCAAATCTCTCGCCGGCACCATCACCAAGGCCCAGCATAAAGGCTACATGGTCGGCATCTTCTACTTCTGGCTCAAAAGCCCGGAGCTCGCCGTCAAGCGCGTCGCCATCCGCGTCCGCTCCGGCGGCCACGACGTGCCCGAGGCCACGATCATCCGCCGCTACTGGCACGGCATGCAGAACCTTCGCAACCTGTACCTGCCCATCTGCAATTACTGGGTCCTGGTCGACAACAGCACCCGCGAAGGAAAATGGATTGCCGAGGGCGGCATGAGCTACCCGACGAAGATTTACAATAAAAAGATTTACAATTTATTACTGAATATTGACCAAAGCTAGAAAGTATGACCATTCAAGATGAAAAAGTCGTCTCCCTGACCTACACGCTCACGGTGGACGGCGAAGTGAAAGACCAGGCCACGGAAGAGAATCCGCTCGAGTTCATCTTCGGACTCGGCTACCTGCTGCCCAAGTTCGAGGAATATATCAATGGAAAAAGCGTCGGTGACACGTTCGAATTCGTCCTCAGCCCCGAGGAAGGCTACGGCGTATATGACAAGGAAGCCATCGTGGAACTTCCCAAACATATCTTCGTCATCGATGGCAAACTCCAGGAACATCTCCTCGTTCCCGGCAACGTCATCCCGATGATGAACCAGGCCGGCGGCGTCATTCCGGGCAAGGTGCTCGAGGTCGGCGATGCCCACGTGAAGATGGACTTCAACCACGACCTTGCGGGCAAGGAACTGCATTTCACGGGCAAAGTCGTCGGCATCCGCGACGCCACCGACAAGGAACTGACCGACGGTCTCCACGGCGAGCGCGCCTGCACTCACGACTGCTCATCGTGCAGCGGCGGCTGTAGCAACTAGGATGCCATCGAGGGCGCTGGAGACAATGCCGCCGGCGTAGCCGGCACCTTCGCCGCAAGGATAGAGACCCGGGATACCCGGCACGGACATCGTTTCCGGATCACGCACGATGCGCACCGGAGACGATGTTCTCGATTCTGTGCCCAGGACCAGCGCGTCATTCGTGTAATACCCCTTCATCTTGCGGTCGAACGCCGCAAAAGCCACGCGAAGCCGCTCGAAAACCGGCGCGGGCAATAAATCGTATAACGGCGCATTCACCGCACCCGGCGCATACGACGTCCGCGGCAAACCCTGCGAATCCTTCTTCCGGCAAAAATCCACCAGCCGCTGCGCCGGAGCCCGGAGCGACGACGAAAAATCGAACATCGCCCGCTCTACCGCGTGCTGGAACTCCAATAAAGCAAAGACGCCGTACTTCTCATAATCCGGCACATCGCCCGGCTCCACCGAACAGACGATCCCTGCATTCGCCCACGGCGAATTGCGCATCGAATTCGACATGCCGTTCAAGACAACCTCCCCCGGCTCCGTCGCAGAAGGCACCAGAATACCCCCCGGACACATGCAGAACGAGAAAACGCCCCGCCCGTCCACCTGCTCCACCAGCGCATATTCCGCAGCCGGCATCCCCGGCTGGAACTTTCCGTGATACTGGATTCGGTTGATGAGCGACTGCGGATGCTCCGCCCGGACGCCCAGCGCGAAACCCTTGGCTTCCAACGGCCAGCCCTTCGACGCGAAGAGACGGTACAGCTCGTGCGACGAATGGCCCGTCGCCAGAATCACCTGCGGCGCCTCGTACACGGCCCCGCCCGCACACAACACCTTCCACCCGTGCCGACGCCCGTCCGAAACAGGCTGCAGATCCACCACTTTCTCGTCGAAATGATACTCCCCGCCGTGCTCCTCGATGCAACGGCGAATGTTCTCCACAATGCGCGGCAACGCATCGCTGCCGATGTGCGGATGCGCATCCACCAGGATGCTTTCCTTCGCCCCGAACGCCACCAGCTGATGGAGCACCTCGCGGATATCCCCGCGCTTGGTGGAACGCGTATAGAGCTTGCCGTCGGAGAAGGTGCCGGCACCGCCCTCGCCGAAACAATAGTTCGAATCGGGATTGACGACCTGCCGCTGGCTGGCCGCGGCAATGTCGGCCTTGCGCCGATGCACGTCCTTGCCCCGTTCCAGCACGACGGGCCGGCGACCTTCCATCAGGAGCCGCAGCGCCGCGAACATGCCCGCCGGCCCGCTGCCCACGACGATGACAGGCGCCGCCGCTGAAACATCTTTATATTCAGGAAGATGATACGTCTCCAGTTCCTCCCCTGCCGCAACGGCCTGTACCCGGTACCGATAGAGGATCTCCCCGCGCGCATCGAGCGACCGGCGAAGGATGCGGACATCCCCCACCCGCTCGGGCTTGACGCCCAGCGCACGCCCCGCCGCCTGCCGGAGCTCGGCATCGGAGGGCTCGTGACGGATGGGAAAGGCGATCTCGAATTCTTTCATCGGAACGGCGGTCTGCGGCTTAGTCCCCGTATTCGGCGGCACGCGACAGCGGAGCGATGTCCAGCTCCGCAAACTGCCCGGCCTGGTACTTATAATAGCCTGTGATGGCGATCATTGCGGCATTGTCGGTCGTGAAGCGAAGTTCCGGCAGGAAAGTCGTCCATCCGCGATGCCGCCCCTCCTCCTCGATCCGGTTCCGCAACCCGCTGTTGGCCGATACGCCACCCGCAATGGCCACCTGCCGGATGCCCGTCTCACGGGCGGCCAGCACGAGCTTCTTGAGCAGGATGTCAATCAGGTCCTTCTGGAACGACGCGCACAGGTCGGCCTTGTTTTTCTCCAGAAAATCAGGCTCTTCCGCAATGCGGTCGCGGAGGAAGTAGAGCAACGACGTCTTGATGCCACTGAAACTGTAGTTCAGTCCGGGAATGTTGGGCTTCGCGAAACGGAACTTTTTCTCGTCGCCCTCCTTGGCCAGGCGGTCGATCACCGGCCCGCCGGGATAGCCCAGTCCCATCAGCTTGGCGCACTTGTCAAAGGCCTCGCCCACCGCATCGTCAATCGTGTGGCCGAGGATCTCGAAGCGGAGCGGAGCGTCCACCCGCACGATCTGCGTATGGCCGCCCGACACGAGCAGGCACAGGAACGGGAATTCGGGGCAGCGGTTGTCGCGCCCTTCCACTTTCACGAAATGCGAGAGGATATGTCCCTGGAGATGATTGACTTCGATGATGGGCTTGTGGGCGGAGACGGCCAGCCCCTTGGCGAACGACGTGCCCACGAGCAGTGAGCCGAGCAGTCCGGGGCCGCGCGTGAAGGCGATGGCGTCGATGTCGTCCATCGTGACGCCGGCCCGGCGCAGCGCCTCGGAGACCACCGGCACGATGTTCTGCTGGTGGGCCCTGGATGCCAGCTCGGGAATCACGCCGCCGTACTGCCGGTGCACATCCTGCGAAGCCATCACGTTCGAAAGGAGCCACTCGTCGCGGAGCACGGCCGCGGAAGTGTCGTCACAGGAGGATTCGATGCCAAGGATAGTTATCGCCATAGCCGTTATTTTGCGCAAAATTAATCATTATTTTCGTATCTTTGTAAGATTATAGTCTTATGAAGACCTGGAAGAAAATCGTCCGCCTGCTCGTGCTGTTCGCCATCCTCGTTCCGACGTTGGCGCTCATCGCCATTCAGGTGCCTGCCGTACAGACCGCTCTGGTGGGTCGGGTGACGGAGTACCTGACGCGTGGCCTTGACGGCGACGTACACATCGGAAAGGTCTATTTCTCATTCCCGAACAACCTGATTCTCAAAGATATCGTCATCTCCAGCGACGACGACACCCTGCTCTGTGCCAAGAAGATGCTCGTGCGGGCGAAGACCACTTCGCTGGCTTTCTCTGACGAGGCCGTGATCCGTCGCGTCAGCCTGGAAGACGGCTTTGCCGCCATCCGCCGCCTCGACGACAGCACCACCACCCTGTCGGCGATGCTCGCGCCCCTGATGGTCCAGAAAAACGACACCACGGCACTTCCCTGGAGCAGCATCCGGCTCGACAAGCTCACCGTCAAAGATTTCGGCTTTGCGTTCGACAACCGGCTGCCCGCTGACCGCGACACGGCCGTGGCCCCGCACGTGGACTGGAAGAACCTGCGACTGGAAGACATCAACCTGTCGGCCCGCAACATCCACTACACGGCTGAAGCGCTGGACCTCCGCGTGGACCGGGTCTCTTTCCGCGAACAGGGCGGCCTGGACCTGCAGAACCTGGAGAGCGACATCCGGCTCGACGGCGAAGGGCTCACCTTCGACGGCCTGGAGTACGACGACACCTGGTCGCAGCTGCACGCCGACCGGTTCCGGCTCGGATTCAACGACTTCAGCGACTTCAACAACCTGCTGGAAAAGGTCTCGGTCGACCTCTCGGTGCTCGAATCGCGCCTCGATATGCGCACGCTCTACTATTACACCGGCGCGGAAGCCCTTGCCAAGGCCGATCTCGGCCTGCTTCTCGACGGCACCGTCTCCGGCCCCTTCAGCGACCTGCGCACCGACCTGCTCCGCATCCAGTCTCCCTCGAAAGATACGCGCCTGACCTTCAAGGGCCGCGTCCAGGGCATATCCGACATCAACACCGCCCGCATCGACCTCCAGATCTTCGACGGCATCACCCGCACCGCCGACATCGCCGGCATGCTCGACCAGATGGGAATGGGCATCAACACACGTTCTATCCGGAAGATCGCCCCGGGCGAGCCCATCTCGCTCAAGGGCAGCATCAACGGACGGCTCTCCGGCCTGAAAGCCGACCTTGACGTGAAAACCGCGTCGATGGGCTCGGCTCAGGTGGACGCACACCTCGCCAAAAACGGCAAGCATATGCAGGTCGAAGGCAGCGCCACGTCGCAGAACCTGGACCTCGGCCGCCTGCTCTCCCAGCCTTCTCTCGGCACACTGACGGCAGACGCCACCCTCGCCTTCGACAATACGG
>LUZE01000166.1 GCA_001602845.1 Bacteroidales bacterium Bact_13
CGGACCCTTTTTCTCCAAATCGCTCCAGAAAGGTCCTTCTCCTGTCTTCGATGCCCTTTAATATCAGATTCCCGGTCAAGCCGGGCATGACGATAGTCGCGGAGCGCGGGCTGCGCGTTGGCCTGGTGGAGAGGTCACGGTTCCTCGTGGCGAGTGCTCGACAGCCACGAGGGCTCTGACCTCGCCAAAGGCAAAGCCCGCACAAGCGAAGCGACGATCGGTAGTGCGCCAAAGATGGATTATCGGACGCGGAGGCGCTGGCCGATCTGGAGGACTTTCTTGGAAGAGATGCCGTTGAGCTTGCAGATGGCGTTGACCGTCGTGCCATATTTGCGGGCAATGGCGCCGAGCGTGTCACCCTTCTTCACCTTGTGATAGACAGCATCGGTCACAGCCTTCGACTGCTTGTCCGTCATGCCGTAATGCGAACCGACATTGAAATAGTGACGCTTGATCGTCAACATCGTGTCGCGCAACGTGCCGTCATCGAAATTGATGACCCGCTCCGGATCGAACGGCTTGCCCATGTAACGCGTCTCGAAATGCAGATGCGGGCCCGTGCTGCGGCCCGTGCTGCCGCCCAGGCCGATCGGCTCACCCGCCGCCACCAGGTCGTTCTCCACGACCAACCGCTCCGACAAGTGCCCGTAATACGTTTCCAGACCGTTCGGGTGACGGACCACGATCAGGTTGCCATAGCCGCCCGTCGCCTTGCCGCCGCCAACGTAGCGCACGACACCGTCGAACGGAGAACGGATCGTGTCACCGACGCGAAGCGGAATGTCAATGCCGTTATGCGGTCGTCCTTTGCGGAACTTGAACGTCGAACTGCGGCGGCCGATGATCGGCGCGACGAAATGATGCCCCGAATCGACAAGCAATAAGTCGACTTCCTCCGGAAGATCCGAAATCTTGACATCCCGGTAGGCATGGATCGACTCGATGTCCCAGTCCTCGAAGAGGCCCGTCGTATCGATGTCCGGACGCTCCATCTCGATATAATCCCAAGTATGGTCGTTGAAGAGCACGATCTTGATGTATTTGTCCGGCGTGGACAGGGTGTCGATGGCCCGGACGAGCATCATCGTCGTATCGGCATCATCATGATCTTCGTTCATTTCCCAGACACGCAGGCTGTCAGGTTCCTGCGCGAACGCGACGCCACAGGTGGCCAATAAAAGGACAAGAAGGGATACTATGCTTTTCTTCATCGGAATAGGTTTCAGTCAACCTACAAATATAAGCATTTCCCCCGAATAACCCAAAAAACCTAAAACTGGACGCTCACCGCCAGGGCCGCGCCGCCTGGAACCGCAGCCGGGAAAAGCTGCAGATCGTACTCCCGGGCATGCCGGACAGCCCGGATGCGCGAAACCGTGATGGTGGCCACTCCCGCGGCCGTCACGCCGCCAAAGACATACAAGCCCAGATTAGGATGCTCGCTGAAAGCCGGTGAACCCGAACTGCGCACCAGCAGGTTCGCCGCCAGCCCGACCACCCCCACGCTCGTCGCTGCGACACCCAGCATGTCGATGGTCTTGTACAGGCGCGCGGCATCCATATCGGCCTGCCGGCGTGACCCCGTCCCGAAACCGGGCCAGGCGTTGTCGCGGGCCGCCTGTCCGGCAGTCAACGTGCTGTCGACCGGAGGCAGTGGACAATAATACGGGGACATCGCGGGTTTCTGCGCCAGCAGCGGGGCTGTCAGCAGGAGTGCCAGAGAAAAAAGCAGGATGCGTTTCATGGGGCGGATTATTCTTGGGCCAGTTCCTGCAGATGTTCGTTCACGCGGACGATGTCGGCCAGCAGGTCGTACAGGCCGTCTTCCGACAGGACACCGCGCTTGAGATCCCGTGGGACCAGGCCGGCCTCGTCGGCTTCAAAATCTTCGCGCCAGGCGCCGGTTTCCAGATATTCGGTCAGACGGTCGATGTCGACCTTCACGGTCTCGTAGGTGTCGAGCGCGGATTCAAGCATCCGTACGGCCAGTTGCGTACGGTCGAATGCCGCCTCCATCGCAGCGATGCGCTGCAGGGTGAATTCGTTCAATTCCATATTGACAAAGATACGCTTTTTCCGTTATCTTTGTAATCTTGGAATTAATTAATATTAACTGCATAATGAGAAAGATGATCCTTCTTTTTGCCGCCGCCGGCCTCGCCGTGGCTTCGTGCGGCCCGAAGCAACCGGCCAAGACCGCCGGCATCAATTACGATTACATGGACACGACGGTGCGTCCGGGCGATGATTTCGCCAAGTATGCCACCGGCCACTGGATCGACTACAATCCGCAGCCGAAAGAGTATCCTTCCTGGGGCACAATCTATAAGGTGCGCGACGACAACACGGCCGCCCTTTCCAGCCTGTTCCTGGAAATCGCCGGCCGCCAGAATGAACCGGGCACGATCGCCCAGAAGATCGGCGACCTCTACAACATGGCCATGGACTCCGCACGCCTGAACGCCGAGGGTGCCGCGCCGCTCAAGGCCCATCTCGCCGAACTGGAAGCCATCAAGACCCGTGAAGACCTGCTGCACCGCTGCGCTGTGGAGCACGACGACCTGCTCTTTGGCATCTACGTGGGCGCCGACGAGAAGGATGCCGACAATAACATCGTATCCATCTCCCAGGGCGGCCTGACGCTCCGCAACAAGGAATACTATTCCTCTAAGGATCCGCAGAACGTCATGGTCCGCGAAGCCACCAAGGAGCACATGAAGAACCTCTTCGTGCTGGCGGGCTTCCCGGAGAACGAGGCGGCTGCCAAGGTAGCCCGCATCTGGGCCCTCGAGACCGAGCTCGCTGCCACGCACTACTCCATGGAAGAGCAGCGCATCCCCGAAAAGAACTACCACAAGATGAGCGTGGATGAGCTCAACAAGACCTGCGCGCCCTTCGACTGGAAGGCCTATTTCAAGGACTACCGCTACGACAAGACGGAATACGTGGACCTCGGCCAGCCCGAGCCCGTGGCCAAGGCCTGCAAGATGCTGATGACCCTGCCCGTCGAAGACCTGAAGGCCATCTATCAGTGGCAGATCATCTCCGGTGCCAGCTCCCTGCTCTCCGACGACTTCGTGCAGGAGAACTTCGAATACAGCCGCAAGATCTACGGCACGCAGGAGATCACCCCGCGCTGGAAACGCGCCGTCAGCATGGTGGACGGCCTGATGTCCGACGCCGTGGGCCAGATGTACGTAGAAAAGTACTTCCCGGCAGCCGCCAAGACCGAAATGACCGAGCTGGTGGGCAAGCTCCAGAAATCGCTGGGCGAGCGCATCAAGGCACAGGAATGGATGACCGACGAGACGAAGAAGCTGGCGCTCGAGAAACTCGACGCCTTCACCGTGAAGATCGGCTATCCCGACAAGTGGGACGACCTGACCAAGCTGGTCATCGACCCGTCGAAGTCGCTCTACGACAACGTCCGCGCCGCCCAGGAATTCTACTGGGACCTGAACTATAGCAAGAAATACAACAAGCCGGTCGACAAGGACGAGTGGCATATGCCCGCACAGATGGTCAACGCCTATTACAACCCCACGACCAATGAGATCTGCTTCCCGGCAGGTTTCCTGCAGCCGCCGTTGTTCGACCTGAACGCCGACGCGGCCGCCAACTACGGTTCGATCGGCGTGGTGATCGGTCACGAAATGACCCACGGCTTCGACGATCAGGGCCGCCTCTACACGAAGGAAGGCAATCTGGGCAACTGGTGGACCGACGCAGATGCCGAAGGTTTCAAGAAGCCCTGCGACGCGATGGTCGACTATTTCAACAGCCTCTGGGTGATTCCGGGCGAACTGCACGCCAATGGCGCGCTCACGCTGGGCGAGAACCTCGCTGACCACGGTGGCCTGAACATCGCCTACAACGCTTTCCAGATGTGGCAGAAGGAACACGGCCGCCTGGGCGACGACCACGGCTTTACGCCGGAGCAGCGCTTCTTCCTCTCGTATGCGAACGTGTGGGCCGGCAGCATCTCGCCTGAGATGCTCCGCTACCTGACGATGATGGACGTCCACTCGGTGATGTTCCTGCGCGTGAACGGCGGCCTGGCCCAGTGCGACTATTGGTACGACGCCTTTGACATCCAGCCCGGCGACGCCCTCTACGTAGCACCGGAGAACCGCGTGAAAGTCTGGTAATCCCTGCACTGGCCATGAAACGCTCCCCCATCTCCCGCAAGCTTTCCGCCCTTCTGGTCCTTGCCATCCTGGCGGCTGCCTGCTCGAACGACAGTTCCCTTACGAATCTGGCCCGGTTCCGCCCGGCGTACCACTCGAGTTCCATCGACTACAATGCCACGGCACAACTGGCCGTGGACGGCATCTTTGAAACGGAACCGGCATGCTGGGTGGAGGTCTGCGGGAATGGCGGACAGCCGTTGTCGAAGCGCGAGCACGACCTGGTGTTCGACCCGCGTCCCTGGACATCCGTGACAGTGGAAGGTCCTTCCGCCGAGCTTTCCGTCCGCACACACGGCTTTAACGAGCCGGTAGACCGGATCTCACTTACCTGGAACGCACGGCTGCCGGAAGGAGTGCGTGGTGCCGCTTACGTGACCGGACTAGCCCGGCTGGATGAAAACGGCAGCTGGGAGACCGTACGCCAAGCCAAAGGACAATTTTCCGGAACCCCGGTCACGCTGGAATGGGATGCTGCGGAAGAAACCGCTCCGGAAGGCTGGCGGGTTTTCGTGGACATTCCCGGCGCCGAGGCGGTCGAATGGCAGACCTGGCTGTTCTATCGCGACGGGCAGCTGCTGCCGATGCTCACCTCGGAGCACTTCCATAGTGCGTGGGTGAGCGCGACCGGCGGACAGGAATGGCTGGCGGTCGACCTGGGAGATGAACAGCGTTTCAGCGAGATACGGCTGCACTGGCTGAACGGCCCTGCGAAAGGCGTGCTGCAGGTGGGCAGGGATTCGGCGTCCTGGCGCGACATCGCCGTGCTGGACGGCACTGAATCCGTGCGCTGCGACACCTTCAAAGTACGCGGACACGGACGCTGGATACGGGTGCTGCTCGACGGATCGGCCGACGGCAAGCCCTATGTGCTGACGGAGATGGAGGTGCTGGGCAAACGTTCCGGCGCCGGCCGGGAGGAAGAGCCGGAGAACGGCTGGATAGTGGCCCGTCTGCCGCAGGCGGACGACCCTGAAGCCTGGATTCCGGCCACCGTGCCCGGAACCGTCCTCGTAAGCTATCTGGAAAACGGGATGCTCCCCGACCCCGACTACGCGGAGAACTTCCTCTATATCAGCGATTCCTACTTCCTTTCGCCGTTCATTTACCGGAACGAAATCCCGCTGCCTGAAGGCTGGCACCCCGGGGACGATGAGCGGATCCGGCTGCATTTCGACGGCATCAACTGGAAAGCCGACGTCAAGTTCAACGGCAAGGAGATCGGGCGCATCGAAGGAGCCTTCACGGATGCCTCGTTCGACGTGACGGACCTGATTACTGACCAGAATCTGTTGGAAGTGACGGTCTATCCGCCGGCACACCCGGGCGCGACCAAAGAGAACACGAAGGAACGCTGCGCCACCAACGGCGGCATCCTGGGCGCCGACAACCCCACGTTCCATGCCTCCATCGGCTGGGACTGGATCCAGACGATCCGCGGACGCGAAACGGGCATCTGGAACGACGTCCGGCTGGAACGCTACGGTCCGGTGCGCATCCTTGACCCGAAGGTCAGCTTCGGTTTCAGCACGCTGGAAACCCTGCCGCCGATCATCGACACCACGCAAGTGCGTATCACACTCTCGGCCACACTGATCAACGACAGTGATCATCCCGTCGAGACCGCATGGGAAGGCAGCTACGGTGACCTCACGTTCCGTCAGCCCGTCACGGTACCGGCTGGTGCCTCCCTCCCCGTATCCACGCAACTTATGCTCGACCATCCCCGGCTCTGGTGGCCGAACGGATACGGTGAGCCGTATCTGTACGACGTCGAGATGAAAGCGGGCGGAAGCCATTCCGTCAAGTTCGAATCGGGCGTCCGTCACCTCACCTACGACACCTCCGGCGGCAACCTCCGCATCTGGATCAACGGCCGGCGGCTGGTGGGCCGCGGCGGAAACTGGGGGTTCAGCGAGAGCAACCTGCGCGACCGCTGGTTCGACTACCGCCAGGCGATGCGGCTGCACCGTCACGAAAACTTCAACCTCGTGCGGAACTGGGTCGGCCAGGTCGGAGACGAAGAATTCTACGAGTGGGCCGACCGCTACGGTATCCTCGTGTGGCAGGATTTCTGGCTGGCGAACCCCGCCGACGGGCCGGACCCGGACGACGAGGCGCTGTTCATGGCCAATGCCGAAAACCTGATGCGGCGTATCCGCAACCACCCGTGCCTGCTGCTCTGGTGCGGCCGCAACGAGGGCTATCCCCCGAAAACACTGGACAATGCCCTTCGCAAACTGGTCGCACGGGACAATCCGGAAAGTTACTATATCTCTTCTTCCGCCGACGGCGAGGTTTCCGGACGCGGCCCGTACTACCGTCTGCCTTCAAAAATCTACTGGCAACTTGACAAGCTGATCCCGTGGTACCGCAATGAATCCGTCATGTTCCACAGCGAGCGCGGCATGCCCAACTTCCCGAACTGGGAAAGCCTCGTGGAGATGATGCCGGAGGACCAGGCCTGGCCGCCGTCCCGCCTGTGGGGTGTCCACGATTTCGCGCTGGAAAGCGCCCAGCGCGGACAGACCTTCATCGACGCTGTCGAATCGTTCTTCGGCCCCTCGCCCGACGGTCCCACCTTCGCCGCCCGCGCCCAGTGGGTCAACTATGAGGGCTACCGCGCCATGTTCGAGAGCCGCAGCAAGCATCGCCGCGGCCTGCTGCTCTGGATGAGCCATCCGGCCTGGCCGTCGATGGCCTTCT
>LUZE01000167.1 GCA_001602845.1 Bacteroidales bacterium Bact_13
CTTGTTCTTTCCTATTCTTTCAATGAACTACCGTTCTTTCCGAAACGGGCTGCAAATGTACAGTCTTTTTTTGAAACTGCAAAAAAAATTTCAAAAATTTTGAAAATTTTCTTTGCCGAGACGCCTCATCTGCTTTGTCAAATAACTCCGTTCCCGAAAGGGACTGCAAAGGTAGACATTATTTCGACAAAACAAACTTTTTTTTAAAGATTTTTAATTTTTTTTGAGACGACGATCTCAGAACAGACGCGGATAATTGTCATCCAATTGTTCCAAGATATGGGAGATCACGATGTTACGGATAAATGCCGATTTATTCCGTACGGAATACTTCTCACAGTACTGGTTGATGAGGGAAAGCTCCTTCTCGTTGAAAAGGATGGACTTCCGGTAGCGACGGACCAGTTTGCTCTGTTCCTCGCGCCGGAAGTCCGGTTTCAGATTGTGCTTCTGTGATCTCTTCTTGCGGGACATACCTATTATATATTATTCGATGGGATCTCCCGCGGGTGTGCACCAGGTAGCCTGCAGGATTGAATAGTCGGTATCGCCGACGATCTTGATCTTGCAGTTGTACTTGCGGCACCACTTGCGCCGGATGCTGTTGAAACCTCTCGTCAGATAGGCTTCAAAGATGGGACTGACCTTCAGCATGAAATCGGACAGTCCGCGTTCCTTCGTATAATAAGCGAGCTGGCGCTCGATTGCTTCGTCGAACAGAATGGTGGGGCCCACCTTGCCCGTGCCGTTGCAGGTCGGGCAGACTTCCGTCGTATTGATTTCGGTGGCGGGACGCACCCGCTGGCGGGTGATCTGCATCAGTCCGAACTTGGTAAGCGGGAGCACCGTATGCTTCGCACGGTCGGATTCCATCAGGTCCTGCATATGCTTGTAAAGCTGCAGCCGATGGCCGCTGTCGTCCATGTCGATGAAGTCGATGATGACGATGCCGCCCATATCTCTCAGACGCAGCTGGCGGGCAATCTCCTCAGCTGCATTCTTGTTGACCTCGAAGGCGTTGTCCTCCTGGTCTTTCTGTTTTGCCCGGATGCCGCTGTTCACGTCGATGACGTGCAGCGCCTCGGTGTGCTCGATCACGAGATAAGCACCGGATTTGATCGAGACGATCCGCCCGAAGGAGCCCTTGATCTGGCGGCTCACTTCGAAATGGTCGAAGATCGGCTCGTGGCCCTTGTACAACTTGACGATCTTTTCCTGCTCGGGCGAGATCATCGTAACGTACTCGTCAACCTCCTTGTACACCGTCTCGTCATTGACGTAGATGTTGGTGAAGGATTCATTGAGCAGGTCGCGAAGGATGGTCGTCGTGCGGCTGTTCTCCGTGAAGAGGAGTTGCACGCCCTTGTTCCTGGCGAGCTGGGGCCAGGAATCCTCCCATTTCTTGATGAGCGAACGGAGTTCCGCGTCCAGGACGGCCGCACGCTTCCCTTCCGCCGCAGTCCGGATGATCACACCGTAATTGGGCGGGAGGATGCTGTAGACGAGACGCTCCAGGCGCTTCTTCTCCTCGCGGGAGGAAATCTTCTGTGAAATGCTGACCTTGTCGTTGAAGGGCAGTAGTACCAGGTTGCGGCCGGCGATGGAAATTTCCGCCGTCAGGCGCGAACCTTTCGTTGAGATGGGTTCCTTGACAATCTGGACGACAATGGGTTGTCCAGGAGAAAGGAACCGTTCGACTTTGCCCTCTTTTTCCAGGATATCGTCGATGCGCATATTCTGGTAGAGTTGCTTGAAGTCGCTGTTGCCGTTGATGCTACGGACAAACCGGTCGAATGCCTTGAAGTTCAGACCCAGGTCGAGGTAGTGGACGAACGCGTCCTTTTCGTCGCCGATATCGACGAAGGCGGCGTTCAGCGAAGGCAGGATCTTCTTCACCCTGCCCAGGTAGACATCTCCCACACTGTAACCGCGCCCTTCCGTCTTTTCCCGGTTGAGTTCGATCAGCCGCTTGTTCTCCAGCAGCGCAATCGAAATCTCGGACTGTCCCGCATCGATAATCAGGTCCTTGTCCATACTAATACAAAAATAATCTAAAGCAGCACATTGTCTGCTTTAGATCAATCATTTAAGATAAAATGGAGACAAACCTATTTCTTCTTATGTCTGTTCTTGCGCAGGCGTTTCTTACGCTTGTGCGTAGCCATTTTGTGCCTCTTATGCTTCTTTCCGTTGGGCATAACTGTATATGTTTATGGTTTACTTCTCACTAACCTTTGCGATGAAGGTCTTGGCCGGCTTGAAAGCGGGAACGTTGTGTGCCGGGATGACGATGGTCGTATTCTTGGAAATGTTACGGGCAGTCTTCTTTGCACGGGTCTTCACGGTGAAGCTGCCGAATCCACGGAGATACACGTTCTCACCCTTGGCCATCGAGCTCTTCACACTTTCCATAAAACCTTCAACGACGCTCTGCACCTTGATGCGCTCTACGCCAGTGCTTTTTGCGATTTCATTTACAATTTCAGCTTTTGTCATGATGAATAATGTTATTTTACTAAGTCCAATTCTTTATTTGGGGGTTGCAAAAATAGGACTATTTTTCTAATTATCAAAAACAACTGAAGATTTTTTTGCATTTTTTGTTTGGCATAACAATTGACCATATACCCCGTCGGTCCGCTTCCGGACCAAAAACTGACATTTTGACACGAAACATATGGAAAAAGATACATTGAAGAAGATTTTCGGAGGTTCCGGATCCGAGGTCAACATCATCCCGGTGATGAACATCGAAAGCCCCGTCCAGGACCTCAAAGACGCTGAACTCCCTGACCTGCTGCCGATTCTTCCGTTGCGCAACGCGATCCTGTTCCCCAACACCGTCATTCCCGTGACAGTTGGCAGGCCCAAGTCGATCCAGTTGATCAACGACGTGTTCCGCTCCGGCAGGCTGCTCGGCGCCGTGACCCAGCGGGAAGCGAAGGTGGAAGACCCCGGTCCGGAGGACATCTACACCATCGGCACCCTGGGCCGCGTGGTCAAGACCATCGAGATGCCCGACGATACGATAACTGCCATCATCCAGGGTGTCAGGCGGTTCAACGTACGACAGATCGACATTACCGCACCCTATATGATGGCGCGCGTGGATTACCGGCGCGAAATCATCCCCGCTGCCGGCGATGCCGACATGGATGCGCTCACCGGCTCCATCAAGGACGCTGCCATCCAGATCGTGAAACTGACACCGCACATCCCGCAGGAAGCCGGCTACGCCATCAAGAACATCGAAGGCTACGACTTCACCGTCAATTTCATCGCCTCGAGTGCGGAAATCGACCCGCCGACGGAGAAGGTACAGCTGCTCGAGATGGACAGCCTGCACGACCGCGCGATGAAGCTGCTCGAACTGCTGAACAAGCAGATCGACATCCTCAAAATCAAGGATGACATCCAGAAAAAAGTGAAATCTGAGATGGACCAGCAGCAGCGGGAATACTACCTGAACAACCAGCTGAAGACCATCCAGGAAGAGCTGGGCATCAACTCTGAAGAGGAGGACGTGGCCGAGTTCCGCAAGCGGGCGAAGGACAAGAAGTGGCCCGCCAGGGTGGCGGAAGCCTTTGAGAAAGAGCTGCGGAAACTGGAACACACGAATCCCAATTCGGCCGACTATACCGTGCAGTACGGATACGTGGATTTCATGCTGGAGCTTCCCTGGGACAACGTCTCGGAGGACAACCTCGACATGAAAAACGCACAGAAAGTGCTCGACGAAGACCACTACGGGCTGGAGAAGGTCAAGGAGCGCATCATCGAATACCTGGCCGTGCTCAAGCTCAAGGGCGACATGAAATCGCCCATCCTCTGCCTCTACGGCCCTCCGGGCGTGGGCAAGACCTCGCTCGGAAAGTCCATCGCACGGGCACTCGGCCGCCAATATGGCAGGATTTCACTCGGCGGCCTGCACGATGAATCAGAGATCCGCGGACACCGCAAGACCTACATCGGCGCCATGCCGGGCCGCATCATCCAGACCATCCGCCGGGCCGGAACGTCGAACCCGGTGATCGTCCTCGACGAAATCGACAAGGTGACCGAGGACTTCCACGGAGACCCGGCTTCCGCCCTGCTGGAAGTGCTTGATCCCGAGCAGAATACAGCCTTCCACGACAACTATCTCGACATCGATTATGACCTGTCGAAGGTACTGTTCATCACCACGGCCAACGACGTGAGCGGCATCCACCCCGCCCTGAAAGACAGGATGGAGATGATCAATGTGTCGGGATACCTGGCCGAAGAAAAAGTGGCCATCGCCGAGGGATACCTGATCCCCAAGCAGCAGAAGGCACACGGGCTGCAGGAGAACCAGCTGAAACTTTCCAAGGAAGCCATCGAGACCATCATCGACAGCTACACCCGCGAATCGGGCGTGCGCGGGCTCGACAAGCAGATCGCTAAAGTGGCCCGTCTGACGGCCAAGAAGATCGCGCTGGAAGAATCCCTGCCCGAAGTGATCGGTCCGGAAGAAGTCAAGGCTTACCTGGGCCTTCCGACCAACTTCCATGACCTCCAGGAGGGCAACGAAGCCCCGGGCGTCGTCACGGGCCTGGCCTGGACCCAGATGGGCGGAGAGATCCTTTTTGTGGAATGCAGCCTCAGCGAAGGCAAGGGCGTGCTTTCGACCACCGGCAGCTTGGGCGACGTGATGAAGGAATCCGTCACCATCGCATACCAATACCTGAAGGCACATCCGCAACTGGCCGGCACAACCGCCAAGGAACTGGCAAAGAAGGATATACATATCCATGTCCCGGAAGGCGCCATCCCGAAGGACGGGCCGTCCGCCGGCATCACGATGGTCAGCGCCATGGCCTCCGCCCTGCGCGGACAGGCTGTCCGCAGCCGCATCGCGATGACGGGCGAGATCACCCTCCGCGGCAAGGTGCTGCCGGTCGGCGGCATCAAGGAGAAGATCCTGGCAGCGAAACGGGCCGGCGTGAAAACCATCGTCCTTTCCCGGGAAAACGAGAAGGATATCCTGGACATAAAGCCGCTCTATGTTGAAGGACTCACCTTCCACTATGTCAACAACATCGACGAAGTGCTGGACTTCGTCTTCGCTACGGAATAACGCAACATGGACGTCAAGATCGAGGAAAGCTGGAAGCGCGTGCTCGCGCCGGAATTTGAAAAACCCTATTTTCAGGAACTGGCGCGGCAGTTGCACGCCGAGAAAAAGGCCGGCCAAGTCATTTACCCGCCAGGCCCCCTGATTTTCAACGCCTTCAACCTCACGCCTTTCGATCAGGTGAAAGTCGTCATCATCGGGCAGGATCCCTATCACGGGCCCGGGCAGGCCGAAGGCCTCTCTTTCTCGGTGCCGCACGGCGTTCCCCTTCCCCCGTCCCTGATCAATATCTATCACGAAATCGAGACGGATCTGGGCGTGACGCTGCACAAGGACGGCTCGCTGCGGGGCTGGGCGGAGCAGGGCGTGTTCCTGCTCAATGCCGTGCTGACCGTACGGGCCGGGCAGCCCACCTCGCACAGCCGGATCGGCTGGGCCGAATTCACCGACGCGGTGATCCGGACGTTGTCGGAGCAACGCGACGGGCTCGTTTTCCTGCTGTGGGGCAATTTCGCCCGCTCGAAAAAGGCGCTCATCGACACGTCCCGGCATACCGTCCTGGAAGCACCCCATCCCTCCCCGCTGGCCCGCGGTGCCTTTTTCGGTTGCCGACACTTCTCGAAAACCAACCAAGTCCTTATCTCGCAAGGTCTTCCGCCCATCGATTGGACGCGATGAAAAAGTGCCTCCCCGGCACTTTTTTTTTGTTTCATGTCCCACCTTGTTTATCTTTTTTATATATTTGTATGATTGTAATAACACCGACTCATTCATTAATCACTTAATATCTACTACAATGAAAAAGATTTTAGCAGCAATGGTTTGTGCAGCCCTCGTTCTTGCCGGTTGCGGTACGATGAACGATGCAACCAAGGGCGGCCTCATCGGAGGTGGCTCGGGCGCAGCAGTGGGAGCCGGCATCGGCGCCCTGATCACGAAGGACGGAAAGGGTACGGCTATCGGTGCAGCGATCGGTTCCGTCGTCGGTTCCGGCGTCGGCGTCCTGATCGGACACAAGATGGACAAGAAGGCTGAAGAACTGGCAGCCCTGGAGAACGCAAAGGTCGACACCGTGCTCGACGCCAACAACCTGAAAGCCCTGAAGATCACCTTCGACAGCGGTATCCTCTTCAAGACCAGCAGCTTCGCACTGAGCGACGCTTCCAAGCGCGACCTCACCGAATTCGCTTCCAAGATGGCCGACATGCCTGACACCGACCTGACGATTCTCGGCCATACCGACAATACCGGCACGGCTGAATATAACCACCAGCTGTCGATCGACCGCGCAAAGGCTGTCGCAACGTATCTGAAGAACGCCGGCATGAAGAACCACATGACCATCGAAGGCCGTTCCTTCCTCGAGCCCATCGCTGACAACAGCACGCAGGCAGGCCGTCTCCAGAACCGCCGCGTCGAGATCTACATCACGGCTAACGAAGACATGATCAAGGACGCCGAGGACGGCTCGCTCAAATAATCCCGCTACTCCTGAAACCTGAAACCTGAACGAAATGGCTTACCAAGAAACAAGTCGGCAGTCGTACGGCAGCAAAGTGAAAGGGTCATTCCAGGGGATACTCTGGGGCATCATCCTGATCATCGCCGGCACTGTCATCCTCTGGTGGAATGAAGGACGCGCCGTCAAGGCAAGCGACGCCCTGAAAGACTTCCAGAAGAACTATGTGGAGATGCCCGACATCACCACGGTCAACCCGGAATTCGAAGGCAAGGCTGTCCACGCGACCGGCGTGGCGACGACCACGGATACGCTGCGCGACGTCCAGTTCGGCATTGCGGTCAACGCATTCCGTCTCTGCCGTGAAGTCGAGTATTACCAGTGGGAGGAGAACAGCAGCTCCGAAAGCAAGGACAAGCTCGGCGGCAGCACCGAAACCACGACGACTTACACCTATGAGCCGGCGTGGTGCGACGCTCCCGTCAATTCCGCAGAATTCAAGGATCCTGACTACAAGGGCAAGAACTTCGTCTGGCGCGTCATAGAGGATCTCGACCAGAACGCGGCAAGCGCATCCTTCGGCGCCTACAAGCTGACGGATGGCATCATCGGCAGCATCTCGGGTGAAGAACCGGTCCAGCCGGCCCTCACCGAGGCCCAGATGCAGCAGCTGCTGGCCAAGGTCTCCGATTCGACCGTCGTGGTGACCGTGCGCGGAAACCAGGTCTATATCGGATCCGATCCCGACACGCCGCACATCGGCGATGTCCGCATCACCTTCAACCAGGTGACCTCGCCCAAGACGATCT
Organism: Bacteroidales bacterium Bact_13; assembly: GCA_001602845.1. GTDB lineage: Bacteria > Bacteroidota > Bacteroidia > Bacteroidales > UBA932 > Cacconaster. The sequence goes on from LUZE01000167.1 coordinate 7,364, forward strand.
CCCTGCTTCAGAAAGTGGTCAACGGCACGTTTGAGAGCTTCATCGCGAAGAACGGCAAGTCGTTCTCCAAGGTGGAGATGGGCACCGTGAGCGCCGAAAACATGATAGAGCATCAGAAGAGCGCCAACAAGTTCCTGCTCTGGCTGCTCCGCATCATCGGCATCCTGCTCGTGATCGGCGGCAACAAGGCCCTGCTCGGCTTCATCAGCACGGTCTTCGCCGTCGTTCCGTTCATCCAGAAGATCATCGGTACCGGCGTTGGCCTCGTCGCTACGATCGTCGGCCTGGTCTGGAGCTTCATCGTGATCGCCGTCGCCTGGGTGGCCCATCGTCCCGTACTGGCCATCGCGCTGCTGGTGATCGCGGCAGCCCTGATCGTCTGGCTTGTGGCACGTGCACGAAAAAAAAAAGCAGCTAACGTAGCGGTCCTACTGGCCGTCTGCCTGATGGCAGGCCTGGCCGGTTGTACCGGTAACACGGTGAAAACCAACAATCCCGATGGAGGTGACGGCACGGCCGTCGCCTCCACCGTCGTTAAAGGCCCCGTGGAAACCGTGAAAGTCACGGAACTTTATGGTGAGGGAGAACCCTATACCCTCGTCTATCACTACGATGAGAAGGGCAATGTCGTTTCCGAAGATGAAGAGTACTTCGAAGGAGATTACGAAGAAGACTACAACATCATCGAATCGCTGAGCGAAAAGGACTCCGAAGGCCGTTACACCAAGGAGGTCTACGGAAACGACGGCGTTCCCACCCAGATTACCATTTACCAGTACAACGACCGGGGAGACGTCGTCTTCTCCGAATCGAGGCAGGCCGACGGGGCCCTGAACTATACGAACCGGAACACCTACGACGAAAACGGCCACCTGGTGATGAGCACTAACTCCAGCCCTTACGGAGAGAGCCTCTACACCTATGAGTACGACGACCAGGGACATCAGGTCAAGACCACGTACACCAGCAACGGCACGCTGTTTTCCGTCTCCGAGTACAAATACGACGCGGAAGGACACATCCCCTACCACAAGGAGACCTATCCGCAGATGAACCGTATCAACGAGTATTACACCACGTATGATGCGAACGGAGAGGAGAACGGACACCACTGCTATGTGACCGACAGCGAAGGCTACCGCCTCAACGACAGCGATTCCACCTACACCGACAAGAAGGGCTTCCGTCACGAGATCCAGTTCAACAACTACAACGAGAACCCGAAGACCCTGCACGGAACCTTCAACAAGGAACATTTCCTGACGCACTACGAGTATTTCGAAGGCAACGCGGCCAACCCCTCCCTCATCGTGGACTTCAACTACGAGAAGGACGGCTCCACGCTCCGCGATGTCGTATGGCAGGAAATGTCGCTCGGTCAGGTCAAGAATACCCGGACCTACCCGTGCGCAACCCGTTACGACACGTTCGGCAACTGGACGCGCCGTATGCATGGCATTCCCTATCTCTTCGATGCCGAATACACGAAGTTCGAGGACCTCGACAATTTCCTGACCGGAACTGTCCGCGAGATTATCTACCGGGGCGAGGACCAGGGACAGAATTACGGATTCGAGGGAAAGGCAGGGAATGCTGACATCCGGCTCACCTATACGGCAGACGATGACGTGCTCTTCGGCAACCTGTACATCGACGGCAACAACTGGCGGGCCGTCGGCCGGCGCGAGAAAGACGAAAGCATGTATTTTGTCGCGCTGATGCAGGACGGAAAGATTCCGTGGTCGCTCATCATCCCGGCCGGCGACGGCAAGCGCGCCGCCACCCTGTACTATCTGGAAGACATGGATCCGGAAGAGACGGCCGTCACGCTGAATCCCATCCGCAAGGACCTCAAAACCTATAGTTTCAAGACGACATCCGATGAGGTGGTCGGCATCTACAACTACGCTATTCCGGCCTATTTCACCACCGGAGAGATCAATGCGTACCGTTGTGGCGAAGACTGGGAGGAAATCCATTTCGACATCGAAAATATCTGGAATACCAACGGAATGCCCAAGATGGCGACTGACGAAACGACGGAATACCTCGGCGACCAGACCAACTTCTATGTCTACAAATGGAATGATGAAACGGAAACGAACCTGGAATACAGCATCCATTTCTACGATGGCTTCGCCGTCATCCGGTTACTCCGTGGCAATCCCAACGAGTTCTATCCGATCGGCACGACGATTGCCGGTATTTACGCAAAGCTTCCCGCTGTAGGTTAATATGAGAATCGCAATTTTTCCGGGATCGTTCGATCCCTTTACGCTGGGACACATGGACATCCTTCGCTCCGCGCTGAAGATGTTCGACAAGGTGATCGTGGCCGTGGGCTACAACAGCGCCAAGAGCGGATTCTTCCCGCCGGAGCTTCGTGTACGCATCATCCAGGACGCCGTCCAGGGAATGGAGAACGTGGAGGTCTGCTCCTACCGCGGCCTCACGGTGAACTTCTGCAAGGAGAAGGGCGCCGGTTGGATCATCCGCGGACTCCGTACCACGACGGACTTCGAGATGGAGAGCGTCATCGCGCAGGCCAACCGGAAGATGGCGCCTGAGATCCTGAGCATCTTCATCCCGGCCGGACACGAGTATTCCTTCATCTCGTCGACAGTCGTCCGCGACGTCCTGAACAACGGCGGAAACGCACGTTGTTTCCTTCCCCAGAACGTAGATATCGAACATTACCTTAAACTTCGGGAGCAATAGGCTATGCGACGGATCCTGCTCATTTTCTTGGCGTTACTTACTTTTGTCACGGCCCGGGCACAAGAGCATGCGTCCGTCACCGCCTACCTCCAGACCCTGCTCGAAGAGCCGGTCGACACCATTGACCTGCGTGTGGACCGGCTCATCGACTCGGTGGGGCGGCAACATCCCGACTTGCAGTCGAAGGTCGCCGGCATCGCCTTCGACTTTTTTACCGCATCCCCCATCATGGGACACGAAGCGGTCGCCATCCACATCGCCGACAACTGGTTCCTCAACAACAAGCTTAAACTTGAAAACGAGGAACTGTATCCGGTGATCTATACCTACGCCGACTTCAACCGGAGCTCGCTGATCGGATGTCCGGCTCCCGAGCTGGAAATGGAAGACAACCACGGCATTCCGGTGCGTGTCCGCGAAGCGGGCTCGACGTACAACGTGCTCTTCTTCTACGACACGGAATGCAGCACCTGCCGGCGCGAAGCCCCGCTGCTGGCAGACCTGGCCCGCAACTATCACGGCGAATCCCTCACCCTCTTCGCCATCTACACGCAGGGTGACCGGCAGGCTTGGGAAAAATATATCCAGGAGACTTTCTCCGGAATCGACAATCCGGACGTGAACGTCATCCATCTCTGGGATCCCGAAGCCGCAACCGGCTTCCACAAGAAATACGCGGTACTCTCCACGCCCATGATGTTCCTGACTGACAGCCAGAACATCATCATAGGCCGGGGGCTTGACTGCGAAGCGCTTGCGCGGATGCTCGACATCCAGAACACGCAGACACTGCAATACAAACGGCTCCTCGACAACGTTTTCGACCAATTCAAACCGCTGACATACCAGCATGTCGAAGGAATCATCGATGCCTTCCACGAACGGACGGCATCCAATCCCCAGATGCATACGGAGCTGTTCCTCCAATTGTACAATTACCTCCGCACGAGCGACAGCTTCCCCAAACAACAGGGTGCGCTCTATCTGGCGGAAAAATATATCGCGGCCGATCCGGACAGCTGGTCGCCCGAATTCCTCAACCGCACCATCCACGCCCTGGCCCAGGCCAAGCTGAACCCCGTCGGGGAATACGCCACGAACCTTGTCCTCCAGAACAAGCGCGGACGTGCCAAGCTGATGATCGACGGCAAGCACTATGGCACGCTGGTCCTCTTCCATCTGATCGATTGCCGGCAATGCCAGCAGGAGATTGAAGAGCTCAAGAGACTCAAGCCCCAGCTGTACGATGCCGACATCCAGGTCGTCTTGGTCTATGTGGGTGAAGACCAGGAAAACTGGCGGAAATTCGTCCGGAAAGAAGGACTGTGCCGGTGGCAGTTCCTGAACGATTTTGCAGGGACCAGCCAGATGCGGCAGCTCTACGACCTGGAATACGTCCCGCATATGTACCTGCTCGACGAGTTCGGCGTGGTTATCGCGAAAGACATCCGTGTCAGCGAATTGAAAGAATTATTACCCTTGCTATGATAATCGGAGAATACAAAAGGTTCTATGAGTCGCTGCTCCCGGTCATTCCGAAGGAGCGGATGTTCCACGATGCCCTCAGCACCCTGGCCTACGGCACGGACGCATCCTTTTACCGGATGATTCCCAAGCTCGTCATCCGGGCACGGGACGAACGCGAGATAGCGGCCATCCTGCACCAGGCTGACCTGCAGAACATCCCGGTAACCTTCCGGGCTGCCGGAACATCACTGTCCGGACAGGCCATCAGCGATTCCGTCCTGGTCATCGTTTCGCATGGCTGGCAGAACTGGAAAGTGCTCGACGAAGGACGGAAGATCCGCCTGCAACCCGGCATCCGCGGCGGACGTGCCAATACCTACCTGGTAAAATACGGCCGCAAGATCGGCCCCGACCCCGCCTCCATCGACTCCGCGATGATCGGCGGCATTGCCGCCAACAACGCCAGCGGCATGTGCTGCGGCACCTCCGAGAACTCCTACAAGACCATGGCGGACATCCGCGTGATCCTGCCCGACGGAACCATTCTCGACACCGGCGACGAAGCCTCCTGTGCAGAATTCCGCCACACGCATGCAGCATTCCTGGAAGGAATCGCGGCCATAGCCGCCGAAATTGCCGCCGACCCGGAACTCACGGCCCGCATCCGCCGCAAATACAAGATCAAGAATACGACGGGCTACTCGCTCAACGCCTTCGTGGACTTCAGCGACCCTATCGATATCGTCAAGCACCTGGTCATCGGCTCCGAAGGCACGCTGGCCTTCATCTCCGACATCACCTACAACACGGTCGTCGACCACAAGCACAAGGCCCTGGCGATGATCACCTATACGAACATCGCACTGGCCTGCGAGGCCGTACAGATCCTCAAGGCGCAGGGTCTCGTCTCGGCCGTGGAACTCATCGACCGGGCCGGTGTGCGCAGTGTCGACCAGACGCCCGGCATTCCCGAATTCCTCAAGACCATCGGTCCCGAGAGTTGCGTGATCCTGGTCGAAACGCGGGCCGCCACTGCGGAAGAACTCGCCTCGCGGGTATCCGCCATCACCGAAGGCATCGCTTCCGTGGCCACGGAACTTCCCTGGGCTTTCACGACCGATGCGAAGGAGCAGGCCACCATGTGGAAGCTCCGGAAGGAAATGCTCCCCACCGTGGCAGGCATGCGCCGCAGCGGCACCACGGCCATCATCGAGGACATCTGCTTCCCGATCGAGAAACTGGCCGAGGCCACCGTGCGGCTGCGTGAGGTTTTCGCGGACGACGGGTACGCCGACGCCGTGATCTTCGGACACGCGCTGGCCGGCAACCTCCACTTCATGTTCAACCAGGACTTCTCGACGGCCGCCGAGGTGGAGAAATACAAGCATTTCATGGACGATGTGGTCCGGCTGGTGGTCGACCGGTACGACGGTTCTTTGAAGGCCGAGCACGGAACGGGCCGCAACATGGCTCCCTTCGTGGAGTATGAGTGGGGCAAGCAGGCCTACGGGCTGATGCAGCGGGTCAAAGCGCTGTTCGACCCGAAGGGAATCCTGAACCCAGGCGTGATCCTGAACACCGACCCGATGGCGCACATCTCGAACTTGAAGCCCTGTCCGTCTACTAAGCAGATTGTGGACAAGTGCATGGAATGCGGCTTCTGCGAAGGATACTGTGTGGCTGAGGGTCTTACGCTGTCACCGCGTCAGCGCGTGGCCGCCTTCCGCGAGATCGAGCGGCTGCGGGCATCGGGCGAAGAGCCGCACCGTGCAGCCGAGATGCAGAAGCTTTACAAATATGCGGGCGAGCAGACCTGCGCAACCGATTCGCTGTGCAACCTGCACTGCCCCGTTGGCGCCGATGCCGGCAAACTCATCAAGGAACTGCGGCACGAGAGCCATTCACCGCGCGGCGAGAAACGGGCTCTCTGGCTGGCCGGACATATGGACAGCGTCACGGCCTTCCTGCGCGGCGGGCTGAAGTGCCTGAACGGACTCCGTACGGTCTTCGGGACGAAGATCTTCGGAGCGATGGCACGGGGACTGCGCAAGCTCACGGGCGGTGCGCTGCCGCTGTGGAATGAGTATATGCCGACTGGAGCGACGAAGATCAAGATGCCCGGTCAAGCCCCGACCGGGGATCTCAAGGTCGTGTATTTCCCCTCCTGCATCACCCGGAGCATGGGCACCACCAAGGCCTATTCCAAAGATAAGGAGGTAACCCAGGTCACGGCAGCATTGCTGGAAGCGGCTGGTTTCCAGATTATTTATCCCGAAAAGATGGATTCGCTCTGCTGCGGCATGCTCTTCTCGAGCAAAGGCTACGTCGAAGCCGGCCAGAAGGCATCCAACGACTTGAAAGCGGCACTGCTAAAGGCTTCCGACGGCGGCAAGATCCCGATCCTCTGCGACATGAGCCCCTGCCTCTACACGATGAAGGCCAACTTCGGCGACGAACTGCCGTTGTATGAGCCCACGGAGTTCATCGAGAAGTTCGTCCTGGATCGCCTGAAGCTAAAGCCGGTCGACGAAAAGGTGGCGTTGTTCGCCGTCTGCTCGGCCAAGAAGATGGGCGTCGATCCGTGCCTGAAGCGTGTCGCGGAGCGCTGCGCGCGCGAAGTGGTGGTAGTCGACTCGAACTGCGACGGTTTCGCCGGTGACCGCGGCTTCTTCTTCCCCGAACTCAACGAACATGGCCTGCGCGACCTCCATCGCCAGGTCGAGGGCTGCGACGAAGGCTTCGCCGTGAGCCGCACCTGTGAGATCGGCCTCTCCCGCAACAGCGGCATTGTTTTCAAGTCGATCGTCTACCTCGTCGCTCGGGCTGCCGGGGTGAATATCAAGAAATAGTGTCATGCCCGGCTTGACCGGGCATCTCTCCCTCTCTGCCCCGCCCAGATGACGCCGGCGAGGATGGCGGCACAGCCGAGGCCGGCGAGCAAGGTCATCTTCTCGCCGAGGAGTGCCATGGCAGTAAGAAGGGTGAAGATCGGGTTCAGATAAACGTAATTGGTGGAGGTCACATTCCCCAGCTTGTCCATCACCAGGTTCCATAGGATAAAACAGACCAGAGAGGCGACCAGACCCAGAAAAAGAAGGTTGGTCCACACCGGCGTCTGACTCAGGATAGCCAGTGAGAAGGATTCCCGATAGCCACCCAGCAGGGGAAGAATGGTAAGCAGCCCGTAGAAGAACACTTTGCGGGTGGCGGTGACTGTGCCGTATTCCCGTGCCATCTGCCCCATGAACAGACTGTATGCAGCCCAGCAGAGGGCGGCGGCGATGGCCAGCAGGTCACCGCGGGCTGACAGTTGCAGCCGGGCCCCGTCGAAGATGACCAGCGCCATGCCGGTCAGGGCCAGGATGGTGCCGCCGACCAGCGGCCATCCCAAACGGATCCGTTCCAGCCCGTCGGCAAAGCGTCCCTTTCCGAATCGCTTGTAAATCAAGGTAAAGATGGCTGTAAAGAGGGGCGCGGAGCACACCAGGAAGGCCACATTCGTGGCCTGGGTGTAGGCCAGTGCCAGGTTCTCCGTCAGGAAATAAAGCGACCCGCCCGTTATGCCCAGGAACAAAAAGATCCCCTCCTCCTTCCAGCCGTACCAGAGCTTCGCATTCTGATGCGAAAGCGCAATGTACAGCCAGATTCCTGCATATGCCAGCACGAAACGGATGAAGAAGATGGCTACGGGATGCATCCCGGCCCCGATGAGAACCTTCGTACAGACGAAGGTCACACCCCACACGGCCACGACGGCCAATGCCAGCAGATGGTAACCGATACCCGATGCCTTAAGGTTCTTCACGTTCAAAACGGACGATGATAGCTCAGCGGATTACTTGAACAACTGCTGCGCAAAGATCGTGAGATACACTCTCCAGTTGCGCCAGATGTGGCCGCCTTCGGATTCGTAGAAGGTGACGGGATAGCCGTGGTCCAGGCAGTATTGCTCCAGTTTGCGTGAATTCACCATGATGCCGTCGGCTTTGCCGCAACCGATCCAGTAAAGCTTCGGATGCGCAGCGAAAACAGCGTCCAGAGCAGCTTCATTCCCTTCCGGCACAGCCACGCCTGAGAACAGGCCGACGTAACCGAAACGCTTCGGATAGTGCATCGACAACATGCAGGACTGGCGGCCGCCCATCGACAGGCCTGCCACCGCCGTATTGGCATATCCTTTGGCCACCCGGTAATGTTTCTCAATGAAATTCATGATGTCGGGGAAGCTGTTCTCCACCTCCTCCGTGCTCTGTGACCGGCTGTTCTCGAAGGTCGGCTGGAACATGTTCACCGCGGCGCCCGGTGCGGCCTGGTTGAACCATACGCCGTTGGGCATGACCACGATCATCGGCTTGGCTTTTCCTTCTGCAATCAGGTTGTCGAGAATCTGCGCCGTACGTCCCAGGTCGGACCAGGCATCTTCATCACCGCCCGATCCGTGGAGCAGATAAAGCACCGGATATTTCATCTTCAGATTGTCTTCATACCCCGCCGGCGTATAGACCGTCAACCGGCGCTGCGCTCCCAGTGTCGGACTGTCATACCACACGTGGGACACCGAGCCGTGCGGCACGCTGTGCACTTCGTAATACCATCCCTTGTCGCCCTGCTCGGCACTCAAGGTGAAGATGTTGGTCCAAGTTGCCACGTCGCGGTTCTGGTAGATGTTCGAGGGATCCATCGTCTTGCGGCCATCCACCAGGAAACTGTAGGAATACAGTTCGCCCTCCAGCGGTGCGGAGGTATACGTCCAGATGCCGCCCGGGCCTTCCTTCAGGTCGACGACGCCCGGCGCATCGTAGGTCAGTTTCTGGCCGCCCATCTCGTATTCGATGGGACGGGTGGGCAGGAAATCGCCCGTGAGCTGCACCATCTTGGCCTTTGGCGCGAAAAGGCGGAACGTGACGGAATGGTCGGGATTGATCTCGGGCGAAACAAGCCCGGTGCCGGGTCCCAGCGCCTGCTGGGCGAAGGCGGCCACGGTCATGCCGAGGACAGCCAACAAAGCGATAATCTTTTTCATGGGGTGATTCGTTTCCCAAAATTAATCATTTTTCGGATTTTTTACATAAATTGCAGTTTTGTAAGATAAAACGACTATGTACAACGGACTGAAAGAATACGCAAGGTTCCTGGAGGAAAAGGGTGAACTGCGCAGGATCAAGGAGTTCGTGGACCCCGTGCTGGAAATCGCGTGCGCAACGGACATCGAGTCGAAGAAGCCGGGCGGCGGCAAGGCACTGCTCTTCGAGAACACCGGCACGGCCTATCCCGTCCTGACCAACATGATGGGCTCCGAAGCCCGCATCCGGTATGCGCTGGGCGTCGAATCGCTCGAAGGGATCGGCCCGCGCATCGATGCCCTCGTCAACGGCATCCTCGGCTCCGGGAGCGGCTTCCGCAACAAGTTGAAAATGCTGCCGCTGCTCAACCAGGCTTCCTCCTGGATGCCCCGCATGCACAAAGGTCACGCCCCGTGCCAGGACGCCGTACAGTATGTCGCAAAACTCAGCGCCCTGCCCGTGCTGCAGTGCTGGCCCAAGGACGGCGGACGGTTCATCACCCTGCCGCTTGTCAACACGGTCAGCCCGGTCACCGGTATCCGGAACGTCGGCATGTACCGCATGCAGATACTTGACGACACGACGACCGGCATGCACTGGCACATGCACAAGACCGGCGCCAAGCACCTGGACGAATGCACGCACCGCCTGCCTGTCGCTGTGTGCCTGGGCGGCGATCCTGTCTATTCTTACGCCGCAACAGCACCGCTGCCCGAAGGGATCGACGAATATCTGCTGGCCGGTTTCCTGCGCGGAAAACCCGTGGAACTGGTCAAGTGCTTCACGCAGGACCTGCTGGTGCCGGCCGACTGCGACTTCGTGATTGAAGGTTATGTGCAGAAGAGTGAAGAGCGGTTCATGGAAGGACCGTTCGGAGACCATACCGGCTTCTATTCGCTGGAAGACCTTTATCCGAAATTCCACCTCACCTGCATCTCGCACCGTTTTGATGCGGTCTATCCGGCTACCGTGGTGGGCATTCCGCCGATGGAAGACAAGTATATCCAGGAAGCGACCGAAAAGATCTTCCTTTCTCCCATCCGTCTGGCCATCGCGCCGGAGGTGGAGGACCTTTACCTGCCGGAAGAAGGTGTCGGGCACAACTTTGCCGTGGTCAAGATCCGCAAGCAGTATGAAGGCCAGGCGTTCAAGGTGGCCAATGCCATGTGGGGCGCCGGACAGATGATGTTCAACAAGTTCCTGCTGGTCACGGACGAAGATATCGACATCCGCGACCACGAGGCGGTGATCGACGCAATCTGCCGCAACGTCGACGTGCAACGGGACCTGCTTTTCAGCCGCGGTCCGCTCGATGTGCTCGACCACACGGCACCGGAAACGGGATTCGGGGGCAAGCTCTGCATCGATGCGACACGGAAGGCGCGCGTTCACAACGGACGGCCCCTTGAACAGGTGATCCAGGTTATGTACGATGAACGGGAAAAGAATGCTACACCCTACCGGAAGCTCTGGCTGCTGGGCGCGAACTGCGATCCGGTACGCGACGGCCGGGTGCGCGACCACCTGATCCTGGATGCTACCTCCAAGAAGAGTTCACCGGGGTTCAAACGCCGCTGGCCGGACATTGTCGCGCACGACCCCGAAATGGTCGAAAAGATGACGGAACTTTTGAAAGACTGACAGATATGAAACGTGTTGCGGTCTATCTGGGCTCGGCGCCCGGTTGCAAGGACATCTACAAAGGTCTGGCATACGAACTGGGATGTCGCATCGCGCAGGCCGGCGTGACGCTGGTCTACGGCGGTGCGGCGGTCGGCACGATGGGCGCGCTGGCCGACGGGGCTGCCTCTGTCGGAGGCCGGGTAGTCGGCGTGTTTCCGCGCGGGTTCCGCGGCACGCAGGAAGTCCGGGAAAGCGGGCTTGAAGTGGTGCAGCACGGGCTCTCTGAATTCATCGAAACAGCTGATTTTGCCGAGCGCAAGCAGGTGATGGAAGACCTGAGCGACGGCTGCATCATCATGCCGGGAAGTTTCGGCACGCTCGACGAACTATTCACGTACGCCTGCAACCGTGCTATCGACAAGCACGCGAAACCGATCCTCGTATTCAATTTCGAAGGGTATTACGAGCCGCTGAAACAACTGCTGGCCAACATGCAGGCAGCCGGCTTCATGAAACCGGTCATGGCCGATGCCCTTACGTTCTGCGATACAATCGAAGAGATTGTCAGCGAGACAATAGCGAGATAAAGTGTGTGAAGATGTCGGGGCGTAGGATGAGTGGGAAGACGAGGCCGTAGACGGCGCCCCAGAAGTGGGCGGAGTGGCCGATGTTGTCCACGTTCTTCCGGGCCATAATAATGCAGTAAATCAAATAGACGGGCGCGAAAATATAGGCTGGTACCGGAATGGGTATCAGATAGATGTAGATGCCCATCTTCGGCTCGAACAG
>LUZE01000168.1 GCA_001602845.1 Bacteroidales bacterium Bact_13
CTGTCTGCCTGCGTCTTCGCCGGATTCAATGTAAAAAAAAGTCCCGCCGGTAAAAGCGGGACTTTTTTGAACCGGGCTTGCCGGTATGATTTAGCGAAGTTTCTTGAAACCGTAAACGGCACGTTCGCCGAGCTGTTCCTCGATGCGGATCAGCTGGTTGTACTTCGCCATGCGGTCGGTACGCGAGAGCGAGCCGGTCTTGATCTGGCCGCTGTTGGTAGCCACGGCGATGTCGGCGATGGTGGTGTCCTCGGTTTCTCCGGAGCGGTGGCTCGTGACGGTGGTGTAGCCGTGACGATGTGCCATCTCGATGGCGTCGAGCGTCTCGGAGAGCGAGCCGATCTGGTTGACCTTGATGAGGATGGAGTTTGCAGCACCCATCTTGATGCCCTTCTCCAGGAACTTCACGTTGGTGACGAAGAGGTCGTCGCCCACGAGCTGGCAGCGGCCGCCGATGCGCTCGGTGAGCTTCACCCAGCCTTCCCAGTCGTTCTCGTCGAGACCGTCCTCAATCGAGTCGATCGGGAACTTCGTGATGAGCTCCTCGAGGAAGTCGATCTGCTGCTCCGAAGTCAGTTTCTTGCCATTGGGATCTTTCTGCTTGCCGCCCTTGAGCTGCTTGTAGTCGTAGTAGAAGGTATCGCCTTCCTTGAAGCAGAACTCAGAAGCCGCGCAGTCCATGGCGATCTTGACGTCCTTGCCGGGCTCATAGCCGGCAGCCTTGATGGCGTCGCAGATGATCTGCAGGGCGTCCTCGATGCCGTCGAGTGCGGGTGCGAAACCGCCCTCATCACCGACAGCGGTGCTCAGGCCACGTTTCTTCAGCAGTTTGGCGAGGTTGTGGAACACCTCGGCGCCCATGCGGATGCCTTCTTTCTCGCAGCATGCACCGACGGGACGGATCATGAATTCCTGGAAAGCGATCGGAGCGTCGGAGTGTGCGCCGCCGTTGATGATGTTCATCATCGGCACGGGTAGCACGTAGGTGTTCGTTCCGCCGATATAGCGATAGAGAGGGATGTCGAGATAGTTCGCTGCAGCGTGTGCGCAGGCGAGGGAAACGCCGAGGATGGCGTTGGCGCCGAGGTTCTTCTTGGTCGGGGTTCCGTCGAGGGCGATCATCTTCTGGTCGATGGCGCGCTGGTCGAGGACGCTCATGCCTTCGATGACGGGAGCGATGCGCTCGTTGACGTTGGCAACGGCCTTGAGGGTGCCTTTGCCCAGGTAACGGTCCTTGTCGCCGTCACGGAGTTCGAGGGCTTCGTTTTCGCCGGTGCTGGCGCCGCTCGGAACGGCTGCACGGCCCATGATACCACATGCGAGGGTCACGTCGACCTCCACGGTCGGGTTGCCACGCGAGTCAAGAATCTCTCTTGCAAATACTTTTTCGATAATCATCTTTGTAGATTTTTATAATTAAACTAATTAATTCGTCGGTCCTATACTAAAACATCGGTCCTATGTCATGCCCGGCTTGACCGGGCATCTCATGCTAACCTGCAAATATAAAAAAAATAACTATCTTCGTAAAAAGTTCTGCCTCGACATTTCAGATGCCCCAGTCGGAGAGGCGGACGGTGGATTCGACTTTTTCCTCGATCTTGTCGTCGAGGGCGGGAAAGAAGTCAAGGCCGGTGAGGGATTCCAGGTCGTTGATGTTCAGATAGCAGTCTTTCAGGTAGTAGCGGTCGTCGTCGTTGTCCATCACGAAGGCGATGGCGCTGTAGGAGCCGTTCTGTTTGCGGACGAGCAGGGCCTTGTAGAACGCGTCGGGGACGACGACGTCGCGGTCGCCGATCGTGCCGTAGCGGTTCTCGCCCACGATGGGTCCCGTGACCACCCAGACACTGCCGTAGCGGTTCGCCCACTGCCGCACCTTCTTCTCGAGGTACTGCCAGTCGCCCGCATTGAGCGTTTCGTTCTGCGGGCAGATGTTCGTGAAATAAAAGGTCTCCGTCATGGTGCTGTTGCTGAAGGCCGCGTCGGCCGCGGGCATCAGGTGCCCCTTGGTCCAGCCGGAGCCTGCGTAATCCTCGCGCATGGCCTGGCGGACGCCCTTCAGGTCGGGATCCATGCGGAATTCGATGCCCTCTCGGGAACGGTTTCCGCCCGTCTCCTCTGCGGTCAGCTCGTACGCCACCCAGTTGGGGATCTTGGTGTCAGGATTGTAGGAAGACACGAAGGCGCCATGCTCCACGATGCGGCCGTCCTCCGTCAGCGTGGGGATTTCCATCAGGCTGTCCAGGTCGGCCGGCTTGACGACGGGTATCTCGACATTCGTCGGATCGGGATTGACGATCGGTTCGGGCTTATGGTAGCCGAACAGGTAATACAACAGGGCCGCCACAAGGACGAGCACGGGAGCGATGAGTTTCTTGAGCTTCTTCATGTATGCAAAATTACCATTTATTTCGTATCTTTGGGGATTATGAAGAAATATTTACGTCCTGACTTCCTGAAAAAGGGTGACACGGTGGCCGTGGTGGCGCTGGCGTCGAGTCTGAGCGAGCAAAGCCGCCAGACGATGTATTGGAAAGAGTTGCTTGAATCGTGGGGGCTCCACGTCAAGCTGGGCAAGCATCTGTACGACAGTGCGCCCGGCGAGTTTGCGGGGCGCGACGAGGACCGCGCGGCAGATCTGACGGAGATGCTGCTCGATCCCGAAGTGAAGGCCATCATCTCGTTCCGCGGCGGATACGGCTCGATGCGCACCGTCCGGGCGATGGACCTGAGCCTCTTCGACAGCCATCCCAAGTGGCTTGTGGGTTTCAGCGACATCACCGTGTTCCACGCCGTGCTCCAGAGCCGCGGCATCGAATCGATCCTGGGCGCGATGCCCAGCACGATCGGTCCTGATGCGGGCGACGCGTCGAAGATCAGCGAGGAATCGCTCCGCAAGGCCCTCTTCGGCGAAATCAGGAGCTATCGCACGGCGCCGCACGCGTGGAACCATACGGGCAGCGCGCGTGGCCGGCTGGTGGGCGGCAACCTGAGCCTGGTGGTCTCCTGTCTGGGCACGCCCTGGCAGAACCGGCTCCGGGAAAACAGCATCCTGTTCATCGAGGATGTGGACGAGCGGATGTACAATCTCGACCGGATGCTGCTGACGCTCCAGCAGGGCGGCACGTTCGACCGGGCCAAGGCCATCATCATCGGCCAGTTTACGGATACCAGCGGCGAGGACGAGTGGCAGCGCAAGGCCCTCGACCTCGTGAACGAATACATGGCTCCCCTCGACAAGCCGGTCCTGTTCGACTTCGACTGCGGCCATGAACACCCCAACTACAGCCTCTACCTCGGCCGTGAAGTCTCCCTGGATGTCACGAAAGACGGCGGTTACCTGAAATTTGAAAATTAAACGATATGCTTAAAGACGGACAACTTTACATCGCGCACAGCGAAAACGGAAACATCAATCTTGTAGGAAACATGGCCAACAGGCACGGCCTGATCGCCGGAGCCACCGGTACCGGCAAGACCGTCACCCTGCAGGTCCTCGCCGAAACCTTCTCCCAGGCCGGCGTCCCCTGCTTCATGGCCGACATGAAAGGCGACCTGAGCGGCATCAGCCAGCCCGGCAAGATCAGCAGTTTCATCCAGAAACGCATGCCCGAATTCGGCATCGAGGACCCGCAGTTCGCCGGCTGCCCTACCCGCTTCTTCGACGTCTTCGGCGAACAAGGCTTCCCCATGCGCGCCACCATCTCCGCCATGGGCCCGCAACTCCTCGCCCGGCTCATGTCCCTCACCGAAGTCCAGGCCGGCGTCCTCAACGCCGTCTTCCGCATCGCCGATGACAACAACCTGCTGCTCATCGACCTCAAGGACCTGAAACTGATGCTCGACTTCGTCGGCAAGAACGCCGCGAAATTCACCACCGAATACGGCAATATCGCCGGCGCCAGCGTCGGCGCCATCCAGCGCGCCCTGCTGCAGATCGAAAGCGAAGGCGGCGACAAGTTCTTCGGAGAGCCCGCTTTCGACGTCGAAGACCTCTTCGCCGTCGAGAACGGCCGTGGCGTGATGAACGTCCTGGCCGCCGACAAGCTGATGCTCAACCCGAAACTCTACTCCACCTACCTGCTGTGGCTGATGACCGAACTTTACGCCCGCCTGCCCGAGGTCGGCGACCTCGACCTGCCCAAGTTCGTGTTCTTCTTCGACGAAGCCCACATGCTCTTCGACGGTACCTCCAAGGCCCTGGTCGACAAGATCGAACAAGTCATCCGCCTCATCCGCTCGAAAGGCGTCGGCATCTACTTCATCACCCAGGTCCCCAGCGACGTGCCCGTCAGCGTCCTGGCGCAGCTCAGCAACCGCGTCCAGCACGCCCTGCGCGCCTATACCCCGCAGGACCAGAAAGCCGTCCGCGCCGCCGCACAGACCTTCCGCACCAACCCGAACTTCAAGACCGAAGAAGCCATCCTCGACCTCGGAACCGGCGAAGCCCTCGTCTCGTTCCTCGACGAGAAAGGCGCACCGAGCGTCGTGGAGCGCGCCAAGATCCTCTTCCCGCTCAGCCAGATCGGCGCCATCACGCCCGGACAGCGCATGGATATCCAGGCCGCCGCACCGCGGAAACTCAAGGACTACGAGAGCTTCTTCGACCGCGAAAGCGCCTATGAGATCCTGACCGAAGTCAACCAGCAGGTCGAGGAAGAGAAGGAAAAGGAGCGCCAGGCCCTTGAAAAAGAGAAAGAAGCCAAGGCCAAGGAGAAAGAGAAGAAGGCCAAGGAATCCAAGTCGTCGAAGAAGAGCGGCATCGGCCGCACCCTGCTCGGCACCATGATCGCCGCAGCCGCCACCAGCTTCGCCCGCAGCGCTGGCACCAGCATCGCCAAGAGCATCGGCGGCGGCTCGAAGAAGAGCACGTCGACCAAGAATAGCACCTCGACCAAAAAGAGCGATTCGACCGTCAAGAAGGCTACGAAATCAGCCGTCAACACCGCCGCACGCAAGGTGACCACCGAAATCCTGAAGAATATCCTCAAGTAGTGGTCATCCTGCTGCTCATCCTGATCCTCTGGTGCCGCCATTCCACCGCGGCAGCCGACTGGTATGCCACGCACCTCTACCCCGGCATCTCCCGGATCCTGGGAGGGCTTGCCGCGCCGTTCGGTTTCTCGCTGACAGAGATTGTGATCGCGCTCCTGGCCCTCACCTTCATTGTCCGCTTCATCCGCATCTTCAAGGACCCGGAGCGCCGCGGAAAACGCATCTGGCGTGCCGTGAGGGTGCTGCTGTGGGCCTACGTGTGGTTCTATGCAGCCTGGGGCATCAACTATTACCGCAGTGACATCTACGCCCGCACCGGCTCCGTGCCCATGCCCTATGAAGAGGCCGAATTCCACGAATTCCTGGAGGAGCTCGCGGAACAGCTGAACGCGAACTGGTGCCCGGAAAGCGAACTGGCTGCCGTCGACCAGAAGGCTTTTGAAAAGTCCCTGAAAGACTGGTACGCAGCCCTTCCCGAAGAAGACGGGCTCTGCCACCCCCGCAAGTGGCAGCACCCCAAGCGTCCCGTCTTCAACCGGCTTTACTCCGCCGTGGGTGTGCTGGGCTTCATCGGGCCCTGCTTCGACGAGATGCACATCAACAGCGAGATCACGCCCCTCGAACGCCCGTTCGTCCACGCGCATGAGTATTCGCACGTGCTCGGCGTGAGCGGCGAGGCGGAAGCGAATTTCTGGGCCTTCGAGGCCACGCGTGCATCCGACATCCAGGCCGTCCGCTACAGCGGCTGGTACATGCTGCTCCACTATGTCTGGAACAACGTCCACTCGCTGCTTGGCGACGAGCAGTTCGCCGAGTGGCGGGCCACCCTGCGCCCCGAGATCCTGGAAGATATCGTACGCACGCAGAACTACTGGCAGGAACGCCGGTCGGCCGGCCTGGCCCGCGCACAGAAGCGCTTCTACGACTTTTTCCTGCGAAGCAACCGCATCGCCGACGGCACGAAGAACTACAGCCAGGTGCTGCGGCTGGTACTCACGCTTTCAGACCTGCACGGACACGAACATGGCGAAGAAGGATAACGCACCGGCCAAGACCAATGCGGCGCGGCTGCTCGACGCGGCCGGCATCGCCTACGAGCTCGTTCCCTACGAAGTGGACGAGAGCGACCTCGCGGCACAGCACGTCGCCGACCAGCTGGGCGAGGACATCGAGCAGGTTTTCAAGACGCTGGTGCTGCGCGGCGACAAGAACGGCTTCTTCGTGTGCGTGATTCCGGGGAATTTCGAGGTGGACCTGAAAGTGGCGGCACAGCTGTCCGGCAACAAGAACTGCGAGATGCTGCACGTCAAGGAGCTGCTGCCCACGACCGGCTACATCCGGGGCGGCTGCTCGCCCATCGGCATGAAGAAACCCTTCCCCACCTTCATCCACGAAAGTGCCCTGCTGTACGACTATATCTATGTCAGCGCCGGCGTCCGCGGCCTGCAACTGAAGATCGCGCCGCAGGACCTGATCGATTTTACCGGCGCCGGGCTCTATCCGATTTGATTCCTCGAAAATAATCGTTATCTTTGTGGGATATGGGAAAAGCACTGTTCCTGAAACTAAAAGAATCCCTGACGTCCGTCCTTCCGGTCGGCATCATCGTTTTCATCCTGTCGCTGACACCGCTCGTGTCGCTCACGGGACGTGAATTACTGGTGTTCGGCATCTCCGCCCTGCTGCTGATCTTCGGCATCGGGCTGTTCAACATGGGCGCCGACCTGGCCATGACCCCGATGGGACACTTTATCGGGGAAGGCCTGACCAAAAGCAAGAAAGCCACGATCCTGCTGCTCGTCAGCTTCCTGATGGGCATGCTGATCACCGTGGCCGAACCGGACCTTTCGGTCCTGGCCGAACAGGTGGGTTCGCTGATGAATGCCCTGGTCCTGATCGGGACCGTCGGCATCGGCGTGGGCTTCTTCCTGCTGCAGGCCGTGCTCAAGATCATCAAGCGTGTCGACCTGACGAGCCTGCTGCTTTTCTACTATCTGGTGCTGTTCTCCATCGCGACCCTGCTCTTCGGCTCCGGGAAAGGCGACCTGCTGCCGCTGTCGTTCGACTCGGGCGGCGTGACCACCGGCCCCATCACCGTGCCCTTCATCATGGCACTGGGCGTGGGTATCGCCATGACCGTCGGCGGGCGCCGGGCCAACGAGAACAGTTTCGGCCTGATTGCCCTGTGTTCCATCGGACCGATCATCGCCGTGCTGGTGCTGTCGATTTTCTCGCGCGGCAACCTGACCTATTCCGTACCCGATTATTCCATGACCTCCATCCTCGAGAAAGGAATCTGGACGGAGGTCCTCGAGACCATGCTGGATGTCGGCAAGTCGCTGCTGCTCATCGTGGTCTTCTTCGTCATCCTGCAGCTGCTGGTGCTGAAGCTTCCCGTGAAGCAGCTTATTTCCATCGGCATGGGCATCATCCTCACCTTCCTGGGCCTGGTCATCTTCCTGACCGCCGTGGCGGTGGGATTCATGCCCGTGGGCTATAAGATCGGCGTCGAGCTGGCCGAATACAACCAGAACTACCTGATCGTCCTGAGCTTCATCATCGGCTGCGTGGTGGTCCTGGCCGAGCCGGCCGTCCACGTGCTCAACCAGCAGGTCGAAGTGATCACCAACGGCGAGGTCACGCGGCGCCAGATGATGATCGCCCTGTCCATTGGCGTGGGCCTGTCGATCGGACTTTCCATCGTCCGCATCATCTACGGCTTCTCGCTGCTGTACTACCTCATTCCGGGCTACCTGATCTCGCTCGGGCTCTCGTTCTACGTGCCCAAGCTCTACACGGCCATCGCCTTCGACTCCGGCGGCGTGGCCAGCGGCCCGCTGACCTCGAGCTTCATCCTGCCCATGGCCATCGGCGCCTGCATCGCCCTCAACGGAGAGGCGGGCGTCCTCTCGCTGGCCTTCGGCATCGTGGCCATGGTGGCCATGACACCGCTCATCACCATCCAGATGCTCGGCTTCCGCGCCGTCCTGAGCCAGCGTTCCCGCAGCCAGGCGGCCATGAAACGGATCCTGGCGGCAGACGACGAACAAATCATCTATTTCAAGTAGCCATGGCCGAAACACGCACCCTTGCCAAGAACATCGCCCCGGAGAAGCTGGAACTGCTCATCGCCATCGTCCATGCCGACAAGGTCCGGTTCTACACGAACCTCATCCAGTCGTCCGAGGCCAACCTGTATCTCTCCACGCCGGCCAGCGGCACGTCGGAGAAGGCCATCATGAACTATCTGGGCCTGAACCAGTCCAACCGGGCAACCATCTTCAGCGTGGTCCGCGAAGACAAGATCAAGGACCTGCTGGAGGCCCTGGACGACAATTTCACGCACCTCAAGGGAGGCGGCGGCATCGCCGTCACCGTGCCCCTCTCCAGCATCATCGGCACCCTGGTCTACGGATTTTTAAGTAACGACAAGCGCACCATCAAACCATGAACAGCAACAAATACGAACTGATCTTCTGCATCGTCAATGCAGGTTTCGCCGTGGAGGCGATGGAAGCGGCCAAGAAGGCCGGCGCCAAGGGCGGCACCATCCTCCGTGCCCGCGGCACCGCCAATCCGGAAGCGGAAGAGTTCTACAACATCTCCATCCAGCCCGACAAGGAGATCCTCTGGCTCATCGTGCCCAAGGACATCAAGGACGACGTGATGCACCGGCTCTACCAGGACGTCGGCCTCGACACCAAGAGCAAGGGCATCGCCTTCTCCGTCCCCGTCACCCACGCCGTGGGGTTGCACGAGTAACTAATTTTCAGTTTGTTTCCATTCGCCCGGCGTCATGCCCAGCCGGGTCTTGAAGGTGCGGAAGAAAGATTTCTCGCTGGCAAAGCCTGCCTCCTCGGCAACTTCCATCAGACGCATATCCGGGTGCTTGCGCATCAGTTCCTGCGCGTAGCGGATCCGGTAGCCGGTGACTAGGTCGGTGAACGACTGGCCCGTCTGGCTGTTGATGGTCGCCGTGACATAGGTCGCATTTGTGCCCAGCATCTCCGCAAGCACCGCTTTGGTAAGGTCCTTCCGCCGGAAGACCTGTTCCTGCTCCATCAGTTTACAGATGCGTGACATCAGGTCCGTGCCGGACGCGGGTGTTTCATTTGTAGATGGCGCAGCGGCTTGCTCGGGCTCGTTCTTATGCTTTAAATATCTAACGATCAGAAATATACATGCAGCAGCCAACAGAGCCGCGATGACCCACAACCAGCCCGGAACAGCGGTTTTCCTGATCAATGGCTCCGTATGCAGGATGAAGGCATCGGCAAGCGGATGATAGTTGTCGTTCCGGTATCCGCCGGCAAAGGCGATGCGTCCACCGGGAAGCAAAATGGGAACGACATCCAAAGGCTGATCGGAAGGCTCACAGACCTCAGCGGAATACAACGTGATCGGCGCTTTTCCGCCCCGGAGGGCCTCGCTGTAACAGATTTTGCACACGAACACCCGGCCGGAAGGCAGAAATCCGCTGATCAGGTATCCATTCTCCTTCCCACGGTCCACTTGGAACGCCCCCCATCCGATGGGCTCGCCGTCCGGGGCCGCCATCGGAATCGGGATCTCCGTCTCCAGCAGGGAGAAGGTCTCGCCCACCAGTTTCAGGATGCCGGTCTGGCCGTCCTCCTTCCGGGTGGCAGGAAAGAGCCAGGCGTAGCCGCCCACAGCCTCATCGCCGATGAAGAAATACTGCATGTCGTAACCGCTCTCCTCGCAGAACGGCGTCCATTTCCGGAAGAGGGGCTCTTCAAAAGGTTCGCCTTTCAGACGGTCCACGGCCAGTGGATCCCACCGCTCATCCTGATTGCCGACACCATTGAAGATGAAGGCTTCATCAGGCCCTGTCTGCAGGATATACGGGTTGGCCCGTCCCTGGGAAACCGGGCTT
>LUZE01000169.1:0-10323 GCA_001602845.1 Bacteroidales bacterium Bact_13
TACCTTCGACAAGGCGATTGCCGACAACCTCAAGGTGATGGACCAGACGGCCTTCACCCTCTGCAAGGAGAACGACATGCCGATCATCGTCTTTGACATGACGACGGAAGGGACGCTGGAAAAGGTGATCGAAGGGACCGGCCGGTGCACCGTATTGAGCAACAAGTAAAAATGACCGATATGTTTGACAAAGCAAAAGCCGTGATTGACGCCGTAAAGGAAAAGATGCAGGGCGCAGTCACCTATCTCGACGAAGACCTGAAGACCTACCGTGCCGGCAAGGCCAATCCGGCCGTTTTCAATAACGTGCAGGTGAATTACTACGGCACGATGACCCCGATTCCGCAGGTAGCCAGCATCAGCACCCCGGATGCCAAGACGATGCTCATCCAGCCTTGGGACCGTAACCTGCTCCACGCCGTGGAGAAGGCCATCATGGACGCCAACCTGGGCTTCACCCCGCAGAACAACGGCGAGGTGATCCGCATCAACGTGCCCGCCCTCACGGAGGAGCGCCGCAAGGAGCTCGTGAAGAAGGCGAAGAACGCTGGCGAGACCGCCAAGGTCAGCGTGCGCAACGCCCGCCGCGACGCCATCGAGGCGCTCAAGAAGTTGCAGAAGGAAGGCCTGCCCGAAGATTCCGAGAAGGACTTTGAGGACGAGGTCCAGAAGCTCACCGACTCCTTCTCCAAGAAGGTTGAGGAAATCCTCGCCGCCAAGGAGAAAGAGATGATGACGGTGTAGTCTGGGCACGTTTTTGCATGTTTTTGTGTCCGGAAAGCTTACAGCGCAAGCTGGCGGGCGACGGCGCAGAGTTCGGCATAGAAATCGGGGCCGTAGGCGTCGGTGAGGGGCTTCTCGAGGAAACGGTAGACGGGGACCTTTTCGCGGGCGCCCTTTTCGAAGGCGCACTTGCAGATATCCCAGCGGTGGAGGTTGAGGGCTGTCATGCCGTTGCGCAGGACGCTCGCCCGGATCGGATACAAACGGCAGGAAATCGGCTTGGCGAAGGCGCAGCGGCCGGCGCAGTACGCCCGCTCGATGGCGCAGAAACATCCCTCGCCCTCGAAACGCGTGTACGCACATTCCTCGCTCCCGTGCAGCAGCGGCGTCACCAGGTCGCCGTCGCGGTCGATCTCGAAGAAGCCGCTCTCCGCCACTTTGTCGCGTCCCTCCACGCTCATCCATGCTTCATAATGCGGATACTCTCGCTCGAGCGGCTCCAACTCGCTTTCCAACAGCGGCGCACCGCTGTCGCCGATGATGCAGCAGGCACCGCGACAGGTGTCGTAATCACAGCAAAAATACTCCGTGAGAATGTCGGAAGAGACCAGAATTTCACCGATCTGGAGGATGGATGGGACGTTTTTCATAAGATTCTTTGCAAAATTAAACAAATGTGGGTAATTTTGGCAGCCTTTTCGCATAAGGCGTTTTTTGGACAAAACAAAAACAAATAAACGATGAAAAAGTTTTTCGTAACCATTTTGGTCGCCCTCTGTACGATGGGCATCGTTGCAGCGCAGGATCTGGAGAAAGCTACTGAGATCTACAACAATGCCGCTGCAGCCATTGACAACAACAAGGCTGAGGCCATCACCCTTTTCGAGCAGGCGCTTGAAATGGCAGGACAGCTCGGCGAAGAGGGTTCTGAAATCGCGGCACAGTGCAAGGGAATCATCCCGAAACTCTATATGGCACTCGGCAAGGAACTGGCAGCAGCCAAGGACCTCGACAACGCCGTGGCCAAACTGCAGAAAGCAGCCGAAGTCGGTAAGGAATTCGGTGACGACGCAATCACAGAGGAAGTTAGCGCATTGATCCCGCAGATCCTGATGGCAGACGCCAACGGCCTGCTCAACGCAAAGGACTACGCAGGTGCCGTGACGGCTTACCAGAAAGTCATCGACGTGAACCCTGAGAACGGCCAGGCACACCTCCGCAAGGGCCAGGCACTGGCAGCCCTCGGCAAGGCCGACGATGCCATCAAGGCTTTCGAGCTGGCAGCTGAGAACGGTGAGGAAGAGGCCGCTACCAAGCAGCTCTCCAACACCTATGTAAAGAAAGCTGTCGCTTGCCAGAAGGCGAAAGACATGAAGGGCGCCCTCGAGAACGCACAGAAATCGACCCAGTATGTCGACAACCCGAACGCCGAGAAGATCATCGGCATCAGCGCTCTCTCGCTCAAGCAGAACAAGGTGGCAGCCGAAGCATTCGAAGCTTATCTGTCGATGAGCCCCGATGCAAAGGACAAGAACCAGATCATCTATCAGCTGGGTACCGCCCTGGTGGCGACCGGCGACAACGCCAAGGCTTGCGGCTACTTCAAGCAGATCGCACAGGACGCGAAGTTTGGCGAAGCAGCACGCTACCAGATCACCACGCTTAAATGCAACTAACCCGGCTTGAACTTCTCGCACCTGCGAGAAATGCGGAAATCGGCATCGCAGCCATCGACTGTGGTGCCGATGCCGTTTATATCGCAGGGCCGGCGTTCGGCGCGCGTGCCGCGGCGGGCAACGAGGTCGAAGAGATCGCCCGGCTGTGCCGATATGCGCACCTGTACGGCGCACGGATCTTCGCGACGGTCAACACCCTGATCCAACCCGAGGAAACCGAAGAGGCGCTGGCGCTGATGCAGGCGCTCTACGAAGCAGGCGTGGATGTGTTCATCGTCCAGGACCTGAACCTGCTGTCACTGCCTCTTCCGCCCGTGGAGTTGCACGCTTCCACGCAGACCGCCATCCGGACGCCGGAACGGGCGAAGGCCCTGGAAGCGCTGGGCTTCAAGCGGCTGGTGCTCGAACGTCAGCTGACGCTCGAGCAGGTGCGGGCCATCCGCGAAGCGGTGCAGTGCGAGCTCGAGTTTTTCGTTCATGGTGCCATCTGCGTGGGCTACAGTGGGGAATGCTACCTGAGCCAGCAGCTTACGGGACGGAGCGCGAACCGCGGCGCGTGCGCGCAGGTGTGCCGATCCCGCTACGACCTGGTGGACGCTGACGGCCGGGTGCTCGTGCGCGACCGGACGCTCCTTTCGCCCCGCGACCTGCGGCTCGACGCCCGCATCGCCGACCTGATTGCGGCCGGCATCACTTCCTTCAAGATTGAAGGCCGGCTGAAAAATGAATCGTACGTCAAGAATATCGTGCGGCACTACCGCAACGTGCTGGACGGGTTCATTGCCGGGCATCCCGGATATGTGGCGGCATCGGCCGGCCATCCGGAAGGCGGCTTCACCGCCGCACCCGACAAGACCTTCAACCGGGGCTATACGGAGCTGATGCTCGACGGCCGCGGCCTGAAACTCGCCAGCATCGATGCGGCGAAGGCGCTGGGCGAACCGGTCGGAGAAATTGCCGCCGTGCGCGGCCGCGAGATTACACTGAAAGACGCCCCGAGATCGCAGTCGGTGACAAAGCTGTTGACGAATGGCGACGGCCTATCATTCGTCGGCCGCAGCGATGAGGTGACCGGCGCTCGCGCCGAAGTGGTGCAGGGAAACCGCGTCACGCTGCGCGAAACGACGGGGCTTGTCCCCGGCATGCGGGTGTACCGCAACTGGGATGCAGCCTTTGAACGGGAATTGGAGAAAAACATGCCCCGGCGCGTCATCGACGTGGCCGTCCGCTATGCATCGCAGGACGGGCAGACACACTTGACCGCAGATACGTCCGACGGGCTTCATGCCGAAATCGCCTTCGCCGAGACCGCCGATCCTGCCAAGGATCCGCAGCGCGCCCGCGAAGCGATCCGGACGCAACTGTCCAAGCACACGGATATTTTCAGTTTCCAGGTGGAGACGATTAATACGGACACCGATTATTTCTATCCGGCGGCACGCATCAACGGCTGGCGCCGCGACCTGGCCGCGGACCTTCGCCGGCAGGCCGAAAACCGGCCCCGCCCCGCCGCGCCCTACACCCCGCAACCCGCCGCCGGCACCCTCAACGTCTCGACCCTCGACATCCCCCGCGAACTCCTCCGCAGCCGCTACTGTATCAAATGGGAATTGGGGATGTGCCCTAAATTGGCCGCAAAAGATTCGATGCGAAGCGGCGTAGCGCAGCGTCTATATCTGGTCAATCAAGGAAACCGCCTGCAACTCGAATTCGACTGCGCCCGTTGTGAGATGACCATCCTCCCCGTGGCCGCCGAAACAGACGCCTAATACCGCAAATGCCGTAAAAACGCCTCCGACATCCGGAGGAAACCCAGATCCGTCTGATGACAACCATCGACAGCACCCTCGCCGTCCGGCCCCGTCAGCCCTTCGGCCGGAATGTAACGGAAATTGCCGTACCCTTCCTTCCGTAACTTTTCATAAATCTCCCGCCAGTAAGCATTCTTCTCCGCAATCTGATCGTGAACCGCCCGGTTCACCAACGCATGCGAGAACCAGATGTGCTCCACCATGTAAATGGGCGCCTCCGGCCGCTGGCGCGCCAGATACGTCAGGAAGTACCAGGCGCTGTCCTGCATCACCTTGAGCGTGCAATTCTCCAGACAGTCGATGACGTACTGCTCCGCATCCACCCGCGCAACCATCTCGGCCATCGACTTGTCCATCCGCGCATTTCCGCTGAATCCCAGATTGATGCACTCCTTCTGCAGCGCACGGCTGACGATCGAGGTGTAGACCATGCCCGGACGCGACGCGCACCCGCCCTGCGTGATGCTCGTGCCGTAGAACACGATGGGCTTCTCCCTGCCCCGGATCAGGAGGTTGCGGTGCGGCTGGCCGATCTGCGCATTCTTCGTCACGCCGATTTCGACTTTCGTCACCCCGTCGTAAAGCGGCAGGTAAGCCATGTAGTCGTGGTCGCGGCCGTCCATCGAACTGACCACCATCTGCGTCTTGGTGGTGTCCTTGCCGTTGGGGATCGCCGTGCCGATGAACTGCCAGTGGTCGTTCTCGTCGAGCTGGTAGAGATCGATGCCGCGGATGCCCGTGCCGGCCATGTGATGCATGATGAAATAGTTGAGCAGCGTCCAGCGGATGGCGATGGCGGGGCTGTTGGTCGAGAAGCGGATGGCCAGGCCGGCCGAGTTGAGGCCCAGGTCCCACAGGGCTTTCCGCGTGTGAGGCTTCATGTCCTCAGGCAGGCGGGAGTAGGGCAGTTCGGTGTTGTCGTAGCCCTGGTTGATGAGCATCAGGTTCTGGGCATCCACATACTTGAGCTCGGATGTCTTCTGGGCGAGGCCGGCCGCCGGCAGCAGCAGGAGCGCCAGCGCGATGAGCAACGTTCTTTTCATGACAGGGTTCTCCATTCTATTTCGATTCCTTTGCGCTCCATGCCGCGGAACCAGGTCATCTGTCGCTTGGCGAACTGATGGATGGCGGTCTGCAGCCGCAACACCATCTCGTCGTAGGCGAGCTGGCCCGTGAGATAGAGCGTAACATATTTGTATTCAAGGCCGTAGTATAGCAGGTCTTCGGGCTTCAGGCCGCTGTCGAGCAGGCGCTGCACCTCTTCGACCATGCCGGCGTCGAGCCGCTCGCGCAGGCGGCGGTCGATGCGGGCATTCCGCTCGTCGCGCGAGACGGAGATGCCGATGAACTTCGTGCGCTTGGGCAGGAACGCGGTGCGGGTCACGGGGTGCGACTCTTCGTAGATGGCGATCTCAAGTGCGCGGATGAGCCGCTGCCGCGTGTCGTAGTCCGTTGTGTTGTGGGGTGTGCGGAGCGCTTCGTAGCGGGCGATGAGTGCTTCAGTCGGCTCCTTCTCCAGTTCGGCGCGAAGCCTCGGGTCGGGCGGCACGTCGGGCAGATAGTATCCGCACGTCGCAGCCTCGATGTAGAGGCCGCTGCCCCCGCACAGGATGGGCGTTTTTCCCCGCCGCACGATGTCCTGGTACGCACGCTCGAAGTCGTGCTGGTATTCGAAGATGTTGTATTTCACCCCGGCGTCCACGATGTCGATCAGGTGGTACGGCACGTCGCCGTACTCCGCCAGGTCCTTGCCCGTGCCGATGTCCATTCCGCGGTAGACCTGCCTGGAGTCGCCGGAAAGGATCTCCCCGTCGCATTCCCGTGCCATCTGCACGGCGTAGCGCGTCTTGCCGGACGCCGTAGGCCCGAGGATGCAGATCAGATCGTAGCCGTCGGGGAGCATGGGAGGGATCAGTCGTCTTCTTCGTCGTCGGCGGGTTCTGCGGGCAACTGGATCTCCTTGAAGCGCTTTGCGCGCTGTTTCCAGCGTTCCCGGGCGAACTGCTGCATGTCGGAGACCTCGTCGTTCTCGTCGATGATTTCCAGGCCGAGGATCGTCTCGATGATGTCCTCGAGCGTCAGGATGCCCTGGAAGCAGCCGTACTCGTCGATGATCAGGCCGATCTGCTCTTTCTTGGCCAACAGCGTGTCCCAGATGTCGGCCACGGACTGCTCCTCGTTGAAGAAGGTGATGTCACGCTTGATCTCGCTCAGCCGCATGTCGAACTTGTCCTCAGCCAGGCACTCGAGCGCCTCGCTGCGGAGGATGTAGCCCGTGATGTACTCCGGACTCTCGCTGTACACCGGAATGCGGGAGTAGTGCTCGAAGTCCTTGTCCTTGTAGAAGTTCTTGAGGCTCATGTTCTCCGAAGCGGTCTGCGCGACCACGCGCGGGGTCATCACGTCGTAGGCCTTCACGTCGTCGAGCTTGATGACGTTCTGGATGATGCGGTTCTCGCTCTCGTCGATGACGCCTTCCTCTTCGCCCACGTTGGCCATGGCGGACACTTCCTCGCGGCTGACGGAAGCCTCATCGTCGTCTTTCTGGATGAGTCTCGTGATGAGCTCGATCAGGATGACGAAGGGATACATGATCACGATCAGCCCGCGCAGGACACGGGTGGTAAAGCCCATCAGCTTGCGGTAGTAGGAGGTGCCGATGGTCTTCGGGATGATCTCCGAGAAGATGAGGATCAGCAGCGTGGTGATGGCGGACATCCAGCCGAAGAATACCGAACCGCCGATGATGGTCGCCTGCATGCCCACGCCTGCCGCACCGATGGTGTTGGCGATGGTGTTGAGGGCCAGGATGGCGGCCAGCGGCCGGGCGCTTTCTTCCTTGTATTGCATGAATCGGGTGGCAGGCTTGTAGCCCTCTTCTTCCCGCATCGTGATGTAGGAAATGGGGGTGGACAGCAGTACTGACTCGAGGATCGAGCAGAGGAACGAGATGCCCATCGCACCCAGAAGGAAAAGCAGTAGTAGCGAAATCGGCGACATTATCGAGTTTTTCTAGTCAAAGTTCCATTATCGGAGATATCCAGGCCGCAGTGGCCGCGGAAGTCGGTCAGCGAAAGGCTGCGCATGTGCTGTGCCACCTTGTCGGAGGCGTCGAGTTTCGGGCCGGTGCCCTGGGTCTGGATGAAGGAGTGGATGCGTCCGTCCACGAATCGTCCCTCGCGGTCGATGCGGACCACCAGGACGGGCGCGTAGCCGTTCACTCCGGCGAGGTTCACGCCGAAGGTCGTGCAGAAGTTGCCCAGCGAGTAGGCGATGATGCGGTCCTTGTACAGTTCCACGGCGCGGGTGACGTGGGGACCGTGGCCGAACACGATGTCGGCGCCCAGGTCGACGCACCGGTGGGCGAAGGCGCGCAGGTTTCCGCGGTTCTCACCCAGGTAGGTCTCGGTGCCGTCCGGCAGGTGCGACTGTTTCGATCCTTCGGCTCCGCCGTGGAAGCTGACGACCAGGATGTCGCACTGCGGGCGGAGGCCTGTGACGATGCGGGTGACCGACGCGGTATCGGTGTGCTTGAGCGTATAGGAATTGTGGCCGAACGAGCAGATGCCGTAGCGCACGCCGCCGCGTTCGACGACGGCGGTCTCGCAGTCGGGCAGGCCGGTGTAGGCAATGCCCTGTTCCTCAAGGATCTGCCGGGTGCGCTGGAGGCCGAAGGCCCCGAAGTCGTTGGTGTGGTTGTTGGCCAGGTTGAGGTAGTCGAAGCCGGCGTCGGTAAGCAGGTGGGCGTAGCTTTCGGGCATGCGGAAGGCGTAGTTGTTGGCCTTGCCGGTATTCTTGGTGCAGGTGCCGCCTTCGCAGATCACGCCTTCGAGGTTGCCGGCGGCCAGGTCGGCCTGCCGGAAGAGGTCGGCCACGTCGGCGAAGATATCTGCCCCGTCATTCTGCGGGAGCCGCACGGTCGGGTAGGTGGTTCCCATCATGATGTCGCCGCACATCGCAACTGTGAGCAGCGAGTCGGGTTCTTGCTCCGGGACTTGCGTCGGGTTCTGCGCCAGGGCGGTGAGGCTGGCGAGGGCCAGCAGGAGGGTGGTCAGTGTGCGTCGCATCACTTGGTCTTCTTTTGTGCTTCGCGCTGCTCTTTCGGGAGCGGGCGGTAGTTCGTCTTTTCCGGTTCAACGCGCCGGGCCGGCACTTTCCGGACGTAGGCCATGACGACAAAGGCGATACCAGCCAGGATGAACGGGACGCTCAGGAGCTGGCCCATGTCGAAGGTCATGTTCTCCTCGAAAGCGACCTGCGGTTCCTTGATGAACTCGATCAGCGAGCGCATGCCGAAGCACACGATGAAAAAGATGCCGATGAACCATCCTCGGTAGCGTTTGTCGAGGTTCTTCTGGTAGTCGCGGGCGAGGAAGATGCCGAGCAGCAGATAGGTCAGCGCTTCGTAGATCTGGGTGGGGTGCTTGGGCAGGGTTTCGCCGCGGCGCTCGAAGATGAAGCCCCAGGGCAGGTCGGTCACCTTGCCGTAGATTTCAGAGTTGAAGAGATTGCCGAGCCGGATGAAGCAGCCGGCGAAGGCGACGGCGATGACGATGCGGTCGAAGACCCAGATGGTGTCGAAGTTGCGCGTCCTTCCATAGCGGTGGGCGTACCACCAGCCGCCGAGCATCACGCCGATGGCGCCGCCGTGCGAGGCCAGGCCGCCTTTCCAGGGCTTGAAGATCTCGACCCAGTGGGCTTTGCTCAGGTAGTAAGAAGGTTCATAGAACAGGCAGTGGCCGAGCCGGGCGCCGACGATGGTGCCGATGAGCAGGGCATAGAGCAACGGTTCCAGCAGTTTGGTATCCAGGCCTTCGCGTTTGTAAAACTTGATGAAGAACCAGTATCCGAGAGGGAATCCGGCGACGAAAAGCAGGGAGTACCAACGCAGGGTCAGCGGTCCGAGCTTGAAGATGATGGGATCGACGTTCCAGGTAACGGAGAGCAAATCTATCATGGTATGTTATCTTTTTAATCGGGAGAATACGCTGAGCGGAAGTTGTTTGCCGAAGCGGTCGCGCAGTACGAGTTCACCGTAGTCGAGGCTTGCGAACTTTGTGCCGAACGCGCTGCGGACAAGCGTATCGGCGAGCACGGCGGAGTATCCGTTCGAATAGAGGTTGAGGACGAGGAAACTGTCTTCAGGGGCAAGGATGGCGTTGCACTGTTCGAGCAGGTCGAAGAGGCATTCGTCGAGTTTCCAGCGTTCGCCGTCGGGGCCGTGGCCGTAGGCAGGCGGGTCGAGGATCAGGCCCTGGTAGCGGTTGCCGCGCCGGGCTTCCCGGCGGGCGAATTTCAGGGCGTCTTCGACGATCCATCGGATGCCGTCCAGACCGCTGAGTTCCATATTGCCGCGGGCCCAGGTGACGACCTGCCGGACGGCGTCGAGGTGGGTGACCTGTGCGCCGGCTTTGGCTGCGGCAAGCGATGCGCCGCCGGTGTAGGCGAACAGGTTGAGCACTTTCGGGGGCTCGGGTTTTGCCGGCAGTTCGCGGACGCTCCGGTAGATGAAGTCCCAGTTGGGGGCTTGTTCGGGGAAGACGCCGACGTGTTTGAAGGCGGTCAGGCCGAGCCGCAGGTTGAAGCCGACGGCGGGGTAGGCGATGGTCCACTGTTCCTGCATCTTATGGAGCATGTTCCAGGTGCCGTTGTCTTCTTTCCCGGCTTTGCCGAAGCCGGCGCCGGGCTTGAATTCGGTATGGGCCATACGGCGCCACTCTGCGTCGGAGAGGCTTTTATGCCAGAGGGCTTTGGGCTCGGGCCGGATGGTGACATACGGGCCGAATCGTTCGAGTTTCGAAAAGTCGCCCGAATCGATCAGTTCATAGTCTTTCCACGCCGCCGATGGTTGCTCAATCGTCATATCTGACAAAGATACACATTTTTCGCATAACTCTATCAGTTGTTTGCTTGCTTGGCGCTCTGGGTGTTGCTCCAGAACCGTCTCGCTACGCTCGACCCCTCCCATGCTACGCATGGGCCCCTCCCTCTTACGGTGCCGAGGGTGGCACGGGTTCTGGATCAACAACCCACCCGCACTAGGCGCAAGCAAACAAGCGCAAAGGGCATCGAAGACAGGAGAAGGACCTTTCTGGAGCGATTTGGAGAAAAAG
>LUZE01000169.1:10352-12660 GCA_001602845.1 Bacteroidales bacterium Bact_13
TTGACGACCGTTAGACTCGCCGGCAGGCGAGGCTAAAAGGGAGGAGTTAGCCGTCAAGCGACTGGGTAAGCCCCTTTTTCGACGCATGAGCGACAGAAAGGCTCCTTCTATCGACACAGATGCCCGTGTTGGTTAAAGCCGTTCGAGCTTGTAACCGAGAAAGAATAATTCGATGGAGGCGCCGAGGCGGTAGAGGGTGCGGATGGTGCGGGTGAAGACGTGCCAGGCACGGGGACTGCCGGGCTCGATGCCCTCGTGGCGGATCATCGTGAGGGCTTCGACGGCGCAGTTGGAGAGGATGTCGGCGATGCGCCGGGCGGGTTCGCTGTCGAGAGTGTAGCCGAGAACGCGCTGTACGATCTGTTCGTCCATATCGTCGAAGCCGCGCGGACCCTGCAGGTCGGCGTACGACACCTGCTGATACGCCTGCCAGTCAGCATCCCAAAGCTTGGCCATGGCCATCCCCAGATACCCTGCCCAAGCTACCGCCGCCTCGGGATACTGCCTGTATTCGCGCACGGCATCAGCCAGATAAGGCTCTGCCAGCGATTCGACGAACTTGCTGTCGATGTCGTCGTTTTCCAACAACACGCCGCCCATCATCTCATAGGCTGTGCAGAGGCTCACCAGGGAATCCTGAAGCCGGCGCTCATACTCTTGGAGATACAATTCTTCGTCCATCAAGAACGCTACACAGAATAGATGACGCCGTGGACCGGCTCGCCGAAAACATCGCCGATCTTGATTTCGCGCACGAGCCGCAATGCACCCGATACGATATTCCGACGATAAACCTGGATGCACCGGCTGTTCTTGCAGAAGATCATCAGAAGGTCTTCCTGCAGAAAGAAGAAATCGCGCACATGATTACCCGTCCGCTGGTAGCCGATGCGGCGGATCATTCCGTCGGCCTCCACCCGGGCGATGACCAGCCCGTCGCCGCCGTTGCGCAGCGAAGCGTAGAGGTGCCGCCCGTCGGGACTCAGCTGAAGGTCGCCACCGGCTTGCTCCGGGAAGGAAGCATCACCGACAGCCAACTGCTGCAGCAGGGTCGGACGGTCGTCCGGTGCGGTGAAATCAGGCATCGCGAAAACGAGGATTTCATTGCTCAGCTCGGTCAGCACATAAGCGTGGGTGGCTTCCGCATTCAGCACGAGATGCCTCGGCCCGCTGCCGGCCGGGGCAGGAATGTCGAAGAGCCGTTCAAGCCGTGGCGTCCGTTCGAGCCGCCCGTCGCAGAGCGGACGCACCGCACCGTCGAACAGGCGCAGCACATGGATGCAGTCGGCCCCCAGGTCCACGGCCATCAGCAGGTTGCCGTGCAGGACGAGATGATGGATATGTGAGGCCGTCTGGCGTTCCGGAACGGGACCGCTCCCTTCAAACCGGACAATCTGCGAAGCCGGCGCGATGCGGCCTTCCTGCACCGGGTAGACCGAAATGCTGCCGCCGGAGTAGTCGGCCGTCAGCAGGACACCGTTGTCAGGGTCGCCGCAACTGTTGAAATATCCCGGCACATAAAGCACGTGGCAGGGATCGGGAGCGACGGGCCGTACCTCCGACCGGCGGACAATCCGTCCCCGGGGCAAAGGCCGGTCGCCGGAATGCAGCTCGAACGAATACATGCCTGAGCGTTCCCCGCTCTCCGAGACAGCAAAGAGATACCTCTTATCGGGCGACAACGCCAGATAAGAGGTATTCTCCGCTTCGAAAAGACTGGTACCCCGCACGTCGAACGTGGCGGCATCCAGGTTGAGCAGCCACAGGTTACGACCGTATGTTCCTACTATCAGCTCCATAGAGGCACAGGGTTCGGGGCACTACTCCGGAAATTACTCGCGGATGGCCGCGATGCCGGGAAGATCCTTACCTTCGATGGCTTCCAGCATGGCGCCGCCGCCGGTGGAGACGTAGCTCACCTTGTCGGCATAACCCATCTGGTTGACAGCAGCGACGGAGTCGCCGCCGCCCACGAGCGTGTAGGCACCCTTTGCCGTTGCTTCGGCCAGTGCCTCGGCGATCTTCAGCGTACCCGTTGCGAAATTCGGCATCTCGAACACGCCCACCGGTCCGTTCCACAGCACGGTCTTGGAGTTCAGGATGACC
Organism: Bacteroidales bacterium Bact_13; assembly: GCA_001602845.1. Taxonomy (GTDB): domain Bacteria; phylum Bacteroidota; class Bacteroidia; order Bacteroidales; family UBA932; genus Cacconaster. The sequence goes on from LUZE01000169.1 coordinate 12,459, forward strand.
TCGCGCCAGTTCGCAATCGACTTCTCGCCGGCATCCATGCCCTGCCAGCCGTCCGGAATCTCGTGCGAAGGGACGATGCGGATGTTCGCGTCATTGCTGAAAGCATCAGCCACGCGGGTCTGGACGGAGAGGGAGAGGTTCACGCCGTGCTCCTTGGCCAGCTTCATGATCTCCAGTGCGTCGGGAATCAGGTCGTCCTCGT
>LUZE01000170.1:0-1636 GCA_001602845.1 Bacteroidales bacterium Bact_13
TTAACAAGTTCTTCCGCAAGAGCTTTGATGTCTGCCATAATTATTGATTTTTAATTGTTTTGTTTTTACTGTTTGTTATTCGGCCTCTTTCTTCGAATCCTCCAGGGCGGAAATGACCCGGCGGATAGGTGACTGCAGCAGACCGATGATGTCACCGATAAGTTCGTCGTGGCTCTTGATGTTCAGCAGGATGCCAAGCTGCTCGGCGCCGACGTATGCGCAGTCCTGGAGGAACGCGCTCTTGAGCGTCGGGTTGCCGTACTTGGTGCCGTATTCCTTGATCACCTTTGCAGGTGCGCTCGGAACGGAAGTGAACATAATGGCCGTATTTCCCTCAAGCGTAGGGTACAGTGCCTCGATCTCCTTGTTGTCCAAGGACATCATTGCCTTGTGAAGAAGGGTGTTTTTCACCACTTCGAGCTTGATGTTCTTCTCGAAGCAGGCACGGCGCAGTTCTGCGGTGTGCTCGGCGTTCAGGCCGGTGAGATCCGCCAGGTAGAAGTTGGGGTTCTCGGCCAGCTGTGCCGCTACCTTCTCGATAATCTGGGCTTTCAATTCCTTTCTCATCTCTATTCCTCCATCTTATTCTGCAGTAGCGCTGATCGCCTTCGTGTCGATGCAGATGCCCGGGCTCATGGTAGCCGACATGAAGATGCTCTTCACGTAGGTGCCCTTGAGCGCCTGAGGTTTCAGTTTTTGAATGGTGTTGAGCAATTCAACGGCATTCTCAGCGATGCTGAGCACTGAATGATACCTTACCGATTGCAGTGTGAACAATACCTTGCTTGTCAACCTTGAAATCGATCTTACCGGCCTTCACCTCCTTGACTGCCGTAGCGATGTCCATCGTCACGGTACCGGTCTTCGGGTTCGGCATCAGGCCGCGCGGACCGAGGATACGTCCGATCGGACCAATCTTCGCCATCACCGTAGGAGTACAGATAATGACGTCGACATCCGTCCAACCACCTTTGATCTTTTCGATATAATCGTCCAGGCCGACGAAGTCAGCTCCGGCACCCTGTGCCTCGGCTTCCTTGTCAGGCGTGCAGAGAACCAGCACGCGGGTCACCTTGCCGGTGCCGTGAGGAAGGGTCACAACGCCACGCACCATCTGGTTCGCTTTGCGGGGATCGACACCCAGGCGTACGGAGAGCTCCACGGATGCGTCGAACTTGGCGTAGGAAACTTCCTTCACGAGTTCGCAGGCTTCGGTGAGCTTGTACTGGCGGTGGGAATCCACTTTAGCTTCCGCTACTTTCTGATTTTTAGTTAATTTGCTCATGGCGTGCGTTTTTATTGTACATCGGCGGGATACTCTCCGGTGACCGTGATGCCCATACTGCGTGCAGTACCGGCGACCATGCTCATCGCGGATTTCTCGGTGAATGCGTTGAGGTCCGGCATCTTTTCCTTGGCGATCTCGCGCACCTGTGCCCAAGTGATGGAAGCCACCTTCTTGCGGTTCGGCTCTGCCGAAGCGGTCTGGATCTTGGCTGCCTCCTTGATCATCACAGCCACGGGCGGCTGCTTGACGATGAACGAGAAAGACTTGTCACTGTAAACAGTGATGATAACGGGCAAAATCTTGCCGGCCTTGTCTTGAGTGCGGGCATTGAACTGCTTGCAGAAATCC
>LUZE01000170.1:1644-3871 GCA_001602845.1 Bacteroidales bacterium Bact_13
GGATTGGCTGCACCACCTTTGATCTGCAGTTTAATGAACCCGGCAATTTCTTTAGCCATAGTTGTTGATGATTTACTCTTTGGTTACTTGTGCAAAATTCAACTCCAAAAGGGTCTTGCGGCCGAAGATCTTGACGATGACTTTGATCTTGCGCTTGTCGGCGAGGATCTCGTCCACCGTACCATCGAATCCGTTGAACGGACCGTCGATGATCTTGACGGCTTCCCCGACGACGAAGGGGGTGACGGTCTCCTCATCCTGGTCGGCCAGTTCGTCCACGCGTCCCATGATGCGGTTCATTTCTGCCTCGCGGATGGGAACGGGGATGTGGTTGGGGCCTTCACTCAGGAAGCCGGCTACGTAGGGGATGTTGCGGATCATGTGCTGGATTTCACCGGTCATCACGGCCTCGACCAGGACATAGCCCGGGTAAAAGATACGTTCTGCGCTGACGCGCTTGCCGTTCTTTACCTGGTAATATTTCTCGGTCGGGATGAGAACCTGGGTGAGTAGGTTTCCCAGCTTGAGTGCAGCGACTTCTTTTTCGATGTACTCCTTTGCCTTCTTCTCCTTGCCTCCGGCGGTACGGACGACGTACCACTTCTTCGCGCTTTCGCTCATAGTCTTGTCAAATCAGATTTAAATCGAGTAGATACCCGTCATAATAGTTCTGATGATCAGGTCGATCAGCCAGATGATGACAGCCAGGATCAGGGTCGTGACCATCACGAGGATGGCGGAACTCTGCAACTTGTCCCACGTGGGCCAGGTCACCTTGGTCGTCAGCTCTTTCCAAGACTCTTTTACGTAAGTAGCTATTTTTGCCATTGTTATTTTATTGTTGACAGAGAACAGTTGGAAGCGGAAGCCTCTGCCGGTTACCCACATCGACGGTTTTGGAGACCGCTGAACTACCCTTGTTCTATTCCCCTAAAGAGGGTCGGACCCGGAGGGACCGACCCTTTGGCTTGGTTACTTTCAAGCGCGCGGATTAGTNNAATCTGACCGGAGCCGACGGTACGGCCGCCTTCGCGGATTGCGAAACGCAGACCCTTGTTAATGCCACCGGATAGATGAGCTCAACCTTGATCTCCACGTTGTCGCCCGGCATCACGACCTCGACACCTGCAGGGAGTTCGATCTCGCCCGTGATATCAAGGGTACGGATGAAGAACTGGGGACGATAGTGGTTCTTGAACGGCGTGTGACGGCCACCCTCATCCTTCTTCAGGACATAGATAGCTGCCTTGAACTCCTTGTGCGGGGTGATGGTGTTCGGGTGAGCGATCACCTGGCCACGCTTGACCTCTTTCTTGTCAATACCGCGGAGGAGCAGACCGACGTTGTCACCAGCTTCGCCCTGATCGAGCAGCTTGCGGAACATCTCGACACCCGTAACGACGGACTTGCGCGGCTCCGATGATCTCGACAGGGTCGTTCACTTTCACGACACCCGTTTCGATACGGCCGGTAGCCACGGTACCACGACCGGTGATGGAGAAGATGTCCTCGATAGGCATCAGGAACGGCTTCTCATTGTCGCGGACCGGCAGAGGGATGTACTCATCGACTGCGTTCATCAGGTCCATGACCACGGACTCCCAGTGCGGGTCGCCGTTGAGTGCGCCAAGAGCGGAACCGCGGATCACCGGAGCGTTGTCACCGTCGAAGTCGTAGAAGCTCAGCAGTTCGCGAACCTCCATTTCCACGAGGTCGATCATTTCAGGATCATCCACGATGTCCACCTTGTTCAGGAAGACAACGATACGGGGCACGTTCACCTGACGGGCGAGCAGGATGTGCTCGCGGGTCTGCGGCATCGGACCGTCGGTAGCGGCGACGACGAGGATTGCACCGTCCNNGTGACCATGTTCTTCACGTAGTCAGCGTGGCCCGGGCAGTCGACGTGTGCGTAGTGACGGTTGGCCGTCTGGTACTCCACGTGTGCCGTGTTGATGGTGATACCACGTTCCTTCTCTTCAGGAGCGTTGTCGATCTGGTCGAACGTCTTGATCTCGGAGAGGCCCTGCTTTGCAAGCACCATGGTGATGGCTGCGGTGAGGGTGGTCTTACCGTGGTCCACGTGTCCGATCGTACCGATGTTCACATGCGGTTTGTCTCTTTTGAAAGTTTCTTTTGCCATAGTTGGTTCTAATTTTTTAATGTTGTACTTGGAGCCGATGGTGAGAATTGAACTCACGACCTCTTCCTTACCAAGGAAGCGCTC
>LUZE01000171.1 GCA_001602845.1 Bacteroidales bacterium Bact_13
GTTAGCCCCTTTTTCGACGCATGAGCGACAGAAAGGTCCTTCTATCGTCACAGATGCCCGGTCGGGGCCGGGCATGACATTATAAAGCGAAGAAGTTTTCGCCGTGGGACCAGTCGCCGACGATGATCAGTTCGCCGCCGGACTCGACAGGAAGGCGGGCAGCATGATGCCAGTGGCCGAAGACGTAATAATCGATGTGCTCTTTTCGGCCATACTCATTGACGAACTGGTAGATCGGCTCCTGACGCATGTCCTTCGCCGGCTTGCCGTCATGACGCCGGCGACTCGAAGCCGCCCAGTTGCGCGCAAAACGCAACACCCAGCGTGGCGGCAGCGCCTTCAGCAGCGCAATGCAGACCTTGTTACGGAAAAGCCAGGCCAGGAAACGCGACCGTGCATCCCGGAAAGCCACCACATCACCATGCCCCGCCATCACCTTCACCCCGTCAAGATCCAGTACCCGGTAAGGCTCCAGAACGACATGCGCACCCAACTCCTTCTCGAAATAATCGCCCAGCCACCAGTCATGATTCCCTCCGAAATACCATAACTCCGCCCGCTCCGCAACTTCCGCCAGGGCAGCCAGCGTCCGGACATTGCCACGGGGAACCACATCGTGATACTCCAGCCAGAAATCGAAAATGTCGCCCAACAGATAAAGCCCCTTCAGGTCAGCCGGCAACGACTTGAGAAAAGCCACGAACGCACGCTCCCGCGCGCCGTCGGGATCGGTGTCAGGCCCCAGATGCAGATCGGAGACAAAACAGTATTTGCCTTCAACCGCCATGCTAATTGAAGAAAGTCGAAATCAGGCAGGCAAGGCCGACCAGCGCGCAGTAAAGCGCGAACCAGCGGAGCTTCGCCTTCTTGACGATGGCAATCATGACCTTGCAGGCAAACAGGCCCGAAATGAAAGCAGCGATGAAACCGAGCAGCAGCGGAAGAACGCCCACCGAACTCGCGACGAAATCGCCCCCTACCACATCAAGGAACGCCTCGCCGAGGATGGGAATCAGCACCATCAGGAACGAGAAGCGCGTCACCTCTTCCTTCTTGACACCGCAAAGCAGGCCCGTGGCAATCGTCGAGCCGCTGCGCGAAAGGCCGGGGATCACCGCGACCGCCTGGGCCAGACCCATCCAGAGCGCCGACTTCCAGGTCATCTTGTCGCCTTCCGCACCCCGGCGTGCTGCCAGCGTCTCCGAAAGGAAAAGCAGCATCGCCGTCACGATCAGTGCCAGGCCCACGATCAGCAGGCCGCTGCCGAAAATCGACTCGACATAATCCTTGAAGAACATGCCCACCACGAAAACAGGGATCAGCGACAGGAGGATGAGCAGGATGTAACGGGTTTCCGGATTCATCTTGAACTGGAACAGGCCCTTCAAAAGGCCGACGATGTCTTTCCAGAAGACGACGATCGTAGCCAGGACCGTGGCGGCGTGAACCGCCACCTCGAAGGTGAGGTCGGACGTTTCGATGCCGAAAAGCGCTTTACCGATGGCCAGGTGGCCGCTGCTGCTGACGGGAAGGAATTCCGTCAGGCCCTGGACAATACCCAGGATGATGGCTTCAATCCAACTCATGGTCTATTCCTCCGTATTGCGCGGGGTTTTCATGATGCCGACGATGATCACCACCACACCGGCCACGATCAACAGCGGGGCGATCGTCAGTCGGCGGAAGTTGAACATCTCGGGATTGAACACGTTCGGGTCGGAAGAACCGCCCCCGATCATCAGGACGAATCCCAGGACCATCACCAGCAAGCCGATGCCGATGATCTTGACGTTCCGGGAAGGCATTGAGAAATTTGCCATATCTGATACTCTATCTTTCTAATAATACAAATCGTCACGCGAAATATATGCCACACGGTTGACCACCAGCAGGGTGGAGATCACGCAGATGAGGATGCCCAGCACGACGGTGCCGGCCAGCACGGCCCATACGATCCGCATGTCCACGATGGTCTGGAGCAGTTCGGACGTACCGCCCAGCCAGCGGATCAGGCCATACAGGACGGCGGCGGCGATCAGGCCGGCCACAGCCCCCTGGACCACGGCCTGCCACAGGAAAGGCCGGGCGATGAAAGAGCGCTTGGCACCCACCAGGCTCATGGTATGGATCGTGAAGCGGCGGGCGTAGATGTTCAGCCGCACCGTGTTGTTGATCAGTGCGAACGAGATGATCAGCAACAGCAGGATCACCACGCCCAGGAAGAGCGAGATGCGGCCCAGATTGGCGTTGAGGGCATCGACCAGTGACTCCTGATAAACCACCTCATCCACGAAGCGGTTGGCAAGCAAGTCCTTCTTGACCATTTCAAGCGAGTCGGCGGTGATGAAATCGCCGTCCAGGTGCAGGTCGATCGAAATGGGAATGGGCGAGCTCTCGAACACCGACAGGAAATCCTCGCCCAGCAGGGCTTCCATCTCCTTGGCACCCTCCTCCTTCGAAACGAAGCGGCTGTCCTTGACATAGCTGCGCTGTGCCAGGTCGTCGGCCAGGGCACGGCCCTCCTTCTCGGACGTGGACTGCTTCAGCAGCACCGACACCGCCATGTTTTCCTTGAAGTAACGGGCAATGTTGCTGGCATTGGCCGCAAACACCGCAACCGCCGCCACCAGGACCAGCACCAGCGAGATGCTGATGACCGACGTAATGTAGGACCGGACGAGGCGCCGATATACAATGTTTTTACTCTTTTTCACCATTTTAGCGAATCTGCGCACAAAGATAATCAAAAAAAATTGTTACCTTTGTATCGAATTTGCCTTAAAACGACTTTGAAGATGGAAGAACCGACAAGAGTATTGTTCGTCAACTCCGAAATCTTCCCGTATATGCCTGAAACAGACATATCTGTGTTGGGAAGATTCCTCCCGCAAGGGATTCAGGAGGGCGGCAGGGAGATACGCTCCTTCATGCCGCGGTACGGCACGATCAACGAACGCCGCAATCAGTTGCACGAAGTCATCCGCCTCTCGGGGATGAACCTGATCATCAACAACTGCGACCGCCCCCTGGTCATCAAAGTCTCTTCCATCTCTTCCGCCAGGATGCAGGTCTATTTCATCGACAACGAAGATTACTTCCATCGCAAATTCATCTACAAGGACGCAGAAGGCAAAGATTTCAAGGACAACGACGAACGGGCCATCTTCTTCGCGCGGGGCGTGCTGGAGACCGTCAAGAAGCTGCGCTGGAAACCCGACATCGTCCACTGCCAGGGCTGGATCTCCCACTTCCTCCCCCTGTACCTGAAGAAAGTCTATCACCAGGACCCGATCTTCACCGAGGCAAAGGTGGTCCTCTCGCTCTACAATGAAAACCTGGACGCGACCTTCAGCGAGAATATCCTGGACAAGGTGCTCATCGAAGGACTTCGCAGGGAAGATGCCGAAGTGCTGGCAGAGCCCACTGGCATAAATCTTGCGAAACTGGCCATCCAGTATGCGGACGGCATCGTCTCCGGCGTACCCGAGCTTGACAGCCGCCTGGCAGCCTTCATCAAGCAGCGCAAACTGATGACCATGCCTTACGTCAAGGTCGACAAGGATGACAACTCCTACGTACCGGCATACAGTGAATTTTACGACAACTTGTTAAAGAATACGAAGATACGATGAAACATGTGGTGGCCCCTCTGGTCGTGGCGTTGGTTTCGCTCTTCTCACTTTCAGCCTGCATAGAAAAAGATATTCTCCTGGGATCTGCCATGGTCCCGACCAACCAGGATATTTCCATCAAGACCGCTACTTTCGACCTTCCGGTGGACCTCCGGATGGCCGACAGCCTGCAGAGTTCCGTCTCCCAGAGTATCACCCTGGGAGCCATCCGTACCGATACCTTCGGCCTGTTCCGTTCTGAATCCGCGATGACCGTCACGGCGGCCGTCGACTCCATCGACTGGGGCCGGAATCCCGTCGTCCGCCGTATCTATCTCACGCTCACGCGCGATACGACGCTGGCCATCGATCCCGCCCAGCTCCACGTCCCCCAGAACCTGTACGTCCACGAACTCCGGACGCAGCTCGACTCCACGCACCGGTACAACAACAGCCTGACCGCTGCCGACTACGATCCCGAGAACCTGATGCTGGGCAACGTGCCGTACATGGGCGAGGATTCCTACACGGTGGACCTGAAGAAGGAATACGGCGAGCAGTTCTTCCGCATTCCGATGGAGAAGCTCGACAGCGCCGAACTGATGATGAAGGAACTGTTCGGGCTCTACCTCACCTGCGACGACCCTGTGGAACCCCTGGAAGGCGGCCGGCTCAACGTGTTCGACCTCTCCGGATCCGGGCTCTACCTGATGTACGAATATGACGACGAGGACGGCAACCGCAAGTCTTCCACGGCTGTCTTCCAGCTCGGACAATATCATACGGTGAACATCACCTCATCCGGCGCCCGGGATCTGGTTACCGACAATCCCGGCAAGGCCATCTACATGGAGGGCCTCAGCGGCATCAAGCCGCACATCACGGCCAGCCGGCTCTACAGGCAGATCTCCGGATGGGCGGAAGCAAACGGCATTCCGCTCCGCAACCTGCTCATCGCCAAGGCCACCATCGAATTCCCCTTCGAATTCAACGGCGACCCGGCGCAGTATGATACCTGGTCCGGCAACATGTTCCCTGTCCGGCGTGTCCACAACGACGGCATCCTCTCCTACGGCCCGATCCAGGAAATCTACGACAGCTACCTGGAAAGCGGCAATATCGACCGTTCCAATCTCACCTACAAGTCGAACATCAGCCTCTATCTGCAGAGCCTGATCCGCAAGGAAGCCGGCGAGATTACTGAAGAGGACGACCTGTGGATGATGCCCACCGTGAGCGCCACCAACTCCTACACGAGCGAGGTGTACTACTATGCCGATTACTACTTCTACCGGCAGAACTATCTCAACGGGACGGGCGCACTGCGCCATCCCGTGCTCAAGCTCACGTACTCGGTACTGAAATAATCTAGATCGCGCGGAAAATCAGGCTGGCGTTCTGGCCGCCGAACCCGAAGTTGTTGCTGAGGGCAACCCGCACCTTGCGCTCCTGTTTCTCGTTGAGCGTAAGGTTGAGACGATAGTCGATGTTCTCGTCCTCATGGACGAAGTTGATGGTCGGCGGAATGACGCCGTCCCGGATGGCGTGGATGCAGGCCAGCGCCTCCGCCGCACCTGCAGCGCCCATCATGTGTCCCGTCATCGACTTGGTGGAACTGATGTTGACCTTGTAGGCCGCGTCTCCGAAGACCGCCTTGATGGCACGGAGTTCAGCCAGGTCGCCCAGCGGCGTGGAGGTGCCGTGGGCATTGATGTAATCGACGTCCGCCGGCGTCAGGCCCGCTTCACGGAGCGCAAGCTCCATGGCGTCCGCGGCACTCTCGCCGTCCTCGCGGGG
>LUZE01000172.1 GCA_001602845.1 Bacteroidales bacterium Bact_13
TCATTACCTGAAGGATGTTGCCAATCATGAACTATCAACGGATGTCAGCAGCGACATCATAGGCATCTATAACAACACGAACACCTACACGAACATCCACGGCGGAACGGGTATTTTCGGCGCGGAAGTTAACAGCAAACTCTATTGGAGCTGCGGCATATGGATTTATTAGAACGTTTGAAACTTTCGACTTGTCGAGCAGGAAGATGATATGCTATTTTTATCGAAATATTGTGGTAAAATATCCGCAATTTTTATATATTTGTGCCGGATAAATACCGCAGCTTTCTATGCAGACACTCTACGACCAATTTCACCATCTCTTAGAGCTCACTCCCATGGACTTCTTCCGGGAGCAGCACGATACCATCAATTGGGACGTCCGCATCCTGGGCATCCTGGGCCAGAAGGGTGTAGGCAAATCCACACTCATCCTGCAGCATATCAAGAAGGCCGGTAACAAAGACGAGTCCCTCTACGTCGTCGCTGACGACATCTACTTCAGCGCCCACACGCTCTTGGAGACCGCCAGGGATTTCTTCGCTCGCGGCGGTAAGTATCTGTACATTGACGAGATCCACAAATACGAACACTGGAGCCGGGAGATCAAGAACATCTACGACACCCTGCCACTTCTCCATGTCGTGTATTCCGGCAGTTCCCTTTTGGACCTGAAAGAAGGAGGCGCAGACCTCAATCGTCGCGTCATCGAATACCACATGCCAGTCTGGTCTTTCCGCGAGTATCTCAACCTCCGAAACGGCTGGTCCCTGAAACCAGCAACGCTGGAGGAGGTTCTGAAAGGGAAAGTAGATTTCCCGTACGGGCCGGAGCGGCCGCTTAAATACTTCATGGAATATATGAAGAAAGGCTGCTATCCCTTCTCCATGGAGCCGGAATTCGAAACACGACTACGTCAGATTATCAACACGACCGTCGAGGTGGACATCCCCAAATACTTCAGGATGACCATCCCGGCAACGCAGAAGCTCAAGAAGTTCATGTATTATATCTCCAGAAACGTTCCTGTCAAGATCAACTTCTCCGAAATAGCCAGGGACCTGGAGCTGGACCGCGACGACCTGCCCAAATATCTGGAGTACCTGGAGAGAGCCGAACTGGTCTCTGTCTTGAGAATGAAGGGCAATGGCGATACCATCTTGCACAAGATGGACAAACTCTACCTGCATAATCCCAATATGGCCTATGTCCTGTCTGGAGAGAAGCCCGAGACCGGCAACGTCCGTGAAACCATCTTCTTTTGTTGGTCAAAGCAGAAGTACGAGACGCTGGAATCTCCCATCTCCGACTTTGAGATTGACGGTAAGACTTTCGAGGTAGGTGGTCGCAAAAAAGGGAAGAAACAGATCACCGACACCAAAGAAGGGTATGTTGTCAAAGATGACATCGAGTATGCTTTCGATAACCAAATCCCCCTTTGGATGTTCGGATTCCTGTATTGACGAGCCGACATCCTTTTGCGGATAGCCAAGTGATTTGCCCTGCCACTTGTCGCTCTCTAATATTTGGTCTGTCACAAGGCCGGAAAAAGTGCCTCTACGCATTGTTCTGCGAGGGGTGACAGAGAATCAATCTGTCACCCCTCGTTCCGTCAAGAAGATTATTCTGTATAGTCATTAAATTCGTATACATAAATCTTCTAACCATGAAAAAACTTGCTTTATTATGCCTTGTCCTTCTGACGACAGCCGGACAACATTTTACCGCCTTTGCGCATCGCGTTGAAACAGGAGACGATGATGAAATTGTCATCATCCTCCATAATATAGAGAATCCTCTCCCCGGATTCCGCGGACCAGGATCCATCCCTTTGACAGCTACATATAACACGACTTATATGTTTGTCACTGTGTGTTTCCTCAGTAGTCTTGGCGTTTTTGACATTACTTTGACCAACTTGACAACGGGAGGTACGGATACCATGCAGATCAATTCCAACTTCGGTGGTGCCGTCATTCCTGTTAATCTTGGCAGCGGTAATTACCGCATTGACTTCAGCAGTTCCGGTGGAAACTATTATGGAACCTTTACTGTCCTTTAATACCAACTCGCCATGAAACGTTTTTTCCTTTTCTTTTCACTTGTTTGTATAGCCATTGGCTGTACAGTCGATGAACAGCCCGTCACGCCCGTCCAGGAGGACGAGATACACCCCCTTGACAAAGCGTATGTCTATGAAGCCTTCGAATCCAAAGATTTCTGGAAGACACTCTCTTCTTTCGAAGAAAAACTTGATGCTTGCCAGGTCCCTGTATCGACGGCCGCATCGTTAACGACAACCGCCCTTATCCAAACGTGCCTGAACCATCCTCTTTCAGGATTATATTTGGCCTACGAAGATGAATTTGACATTGTACAGATCCTTTCCAGCCACAACAATGCGTTCAAAGAATTGTTAATTAGGGATGATGCTGCAGAAAAAATGGTTGCGCTATACGCGAGCAACCCTTCTCTATCCTTGAGTCAGATGCACTTTTTTGAATTGTTGCTGGGATCCGGTCTATTTCCGGCGTTATTTGAAGAGCCTCTTTCTTCCCAATTGAAAGTAGCAGCTGCCTGCCAGTTGGCCTACAGAAGGCTGATGCCCGACCGATACAGCATTCACTCTCGGAAAACAGCAGAACTCCTGGTCTGTGAGCTGCAGAAGCCGGAAGCTCCCACAATCGCTTCTGCCGGAAACCAATTAAAATCATTGGCACACGTTACTATTCCTATGAAAACCAAGGCTGGTGGTGATTATTTGAGTACTTCCTATGAACATACACCTTTTGGCAGCTCAGTTCTCTGTTATTATTGCGAAGAACTTACCTCTTCAGAAATAGCAGCCAATGACGCTTTCTATCAAACAACCTATCCCAACGCAACTCTGATAGAGCATTCTTCCGCTGAGTACAACTGCCACAGTTATGCATGGAACATGGAGTTTGGCGGAGAAACATGCTGGATCCCCTCTCCTTCTCCTTATATTTACGATCAGTCCTTTGCTGAGGTAAACTCATCTTCATTAGCAGATATCATTTATTCGCCATCTTCTGGTTTTTCTGGGGTTCTCACATCAACGACGGGTGTAGTTGTTTCAAAATGGGCATACGGACCTGTTATGCAGCATGCACTCAATGACTCTCCTTTCGGTACGATCACAGATTATACTTACTACAAGTACGACCCTTATGGCGCGTACTCCTTTTGGCCAGGATATCTGACAGGAGACGAACTCGTATATGTGGATAGCAATGCTACCTATTCTTATACTTATTCCTATTCTTATCCCGTGGCTCCGTGGGGCAGTATCGTTTGGGACGTGTTTGACATTCATGATGCTCCAGCAAATTGTACGATTACTTATTCTGATTCCTATCATGCTTTTATCGTTTTTCATGAAGCTGGAGAGTTTATTGTACAATGTAGTTATGTTGTCAACAATTTTTCTATTGTGCAAGAATCGTTAAATGTTTATGCTGAACCTTTTGATATAGGCAATTCCGACCCGGACCCGGATGAACCGGAAATGGAATGATGTTCCAGCACGCAACATTTGATAGGGTTTCTGCATCATAATAATATGAGACGAACGATATTCCTTTGTGCCGTGCTCATCCTGTTTGTCGGGATGAGCACGGTATCGTGCTATCAGCCGGTGGACCTCAATACAGGGGAGGCGGGGGAAATACCGTGGGTGCATTGCATCCTGAGCCCGAACAGCACGCAATGGCTGGAATTACGGTATCTTTCGAGCGACGGTTCCGGCCGAAGCCGGGGAATCAACGATGCCGAGATTACCTTATATGTCGTTCCAAAGGATGATAACCCTTTGTTCCTGAAGAATTTTACAAACTTCGGTGACGGTCTTTGGCGGCTAGACTCTTTACATATCCAGGCACGACTTTCCTATCGCTTGTCTATCAAAATGCCGGGACGGGACAGCATTTGGGCGCAGACATCAATGCCGGCTTTCGATTACGATCTTGCGGGCTCAGATTCGACTATCTATCACTTCTATCAAAGCGGAATGGCGATGGACTACAGGCATCACAGTGACGTAGAATTCATCGGAGAACTGGATGACGATTACAGTTTCATATATGAAGTGAATGGTCGCAGGTTGATAGGAGTTGCAGATACTATCTTTGACGATGAAACTCAAGACGTTCTCTATAACTGCTTCGACAAGCCTCACTACAAGTTGAGAGGATATTTGAAAGATTCGCCCCTGTGGATATACAAAGTCGGGTGGTCGGAAAAAGATCAATCCTGGTTCATTGAAGAGGCTTTGACTTGCAATCTCGAGGACCGGGCAGACGGGTTCAACACCTTGGGAATACAATTTAACAAAAGCCGGGAGCCAGATATGCTGTCGGCTTTCCCGGAAACGGAAAACCGACCGTTGCACTATTATTATCTTCGTTTCCCTGCGTACAGCATTTCTGAAAATGATACGATTTCCATTTCCGGCGATTTTTCAGGACCGCATTACGGGGATGCACGACCTGGTCCTGAAATTGATATCGAAAAAAACAAAAAAATTTTCTATAATCTCCAAGGAATACCCTACGACAATATCTTCACCACAGGTCATGCCGGTTACGTGAATTTCAAGTCGGTCTCCTATGAGTATGACCGATACTTAAAAGATGTGGCCCAGTTTGAATTGTTGCGTGAAATGAGCAGCGACATCATCGGCATCTATAACAACACGAACACCTACACGAACATCCACGGCGGAACGGGTATTTTCGGCGCGGAAGTTAACAGCAAACTCTATTGGAGCTGCGGCATATGGATTTATTAGAACGTTTGAGAACTATCGTTTTGGCGGCAACGCTCGTTTTGTTGCCGATGGGCGGAGGCCTGCATGCGCAGGGCTTTCCGCAGAGGGAAATGTCAAACCGAAAGGACACCTTGACGGCGGCGGTGAAAACCGCCATCCGCCGGCTGGACGAACAGTTGCCGGGCACCTTCTCCACAGACCTCAAGGCCCTGCAGGGAATGGTCCTGAGCCCCGTCGGCGAGAACGACCCCATCAAGTTCGCCATGACGCGGCCGGGCGTGGCGTCCGGAGCCGAAGGCTTCTCGGCGTTCTTCGCACGCGGCGGCAACCTGGGCAATAACCTCTTTACGCTCGACGGTGTGCGGATCTACGGCCTGAGCCACCTGCTCGGCCTGACGACCTCGGTGCCGGGCGACGCCATCTCCACGATGGACTTCTGCATCGGCGGTTTCGGAGGCGAGCAGGGCGGCCTGACCGCCAGCCATGTAGCACTGCACTCTCCCGCCTTCGATCATCACACCTTGAACGCTTCGGCTTCCGTGTCGAACACCTTCCTCGGCGCTTCGGTCAGCGCGCCCATCGTCAAGGACAAGGCCTCGGTGATGGCAGCCGCACGCTGGTCGCCTTTCGGGCTGGAATACGGCCTGCTGAAAAAAGGCTTCGACAAACAGGGCCGGATGCCCTCGCTCTCGCTGGGCGTATGGGATGCCTATGTGAAGACGCAGTGGCAGGTCGCCCCGCGACACGAGTTGACGCTTTCGGGCTTCGGCAGCCGCGACGGCTATTCGATCGGCTTCCCCTCCGCGGACTATACGCTGGGCTGGGAAAACGCCATCGGCCATCTCTCCTATCGCTTCACCCTGCCGGCAACGACCATCCGCGCCGACATCTCCTATAACCACTTCAGGAACCGGATGGAACATGCGGCCGTCGTACGGGGTGACGAGAGCTATCTGCAGCTCCAGTCGAAGATCGGCGAGCAGGCCTATGGTCTGACAGCCCTGCATGCCTTCTTCAACGGCCACTTCCTCCTTTCCGAAGGTCTGAAGCACCAGCGCGGCGACATGAGCCCCGCCGGAGCCAAAGCTTCCGAGTCGCGGATCAAGGTCATTGAAGACGCCCCCTTCACCGAGAGCAAGAGCCACCCGACCCTCACCAGCGCCTTCCTGGAGATGGAGTTCAATTTCGGGCCGGTGAACCTCATGGCCAACGTGCGCGGCAACTACTACAAGAACCGGGCGGAGCGCAAGCAAGACCTCTATGAAGGCATGGCCTGGGAGTTCAGCGCAAGGGCCAAATGGCGCATCATCAGCGGCCTCGGCATCGAGGCGACCTACGACAACCGCACACAGTTCGACCATACCCTCGAAGGCACGCCGCTGGGCTGGTCGCTCGACCTGATCGTCCCCAGCACGAACCGGCTGTTGCCGGAACATGCCGAGCAGTGGTACGGCGGCATCTTCGCCTCCTTCTTCAACCAGGCCGTGACGATCGGCGGCTACCACAAGAAGATGGAAAACCTCGTGTATTACACCGACGCCATGGCGATGTTCACCGCGGCGGCACAGGGATGGAACGACCACGTGCAGGTGGGAAGCGGCACGTCCTACGGCGCGGAGTTCCTCTACGAAGGCCGTCTGCCCGAGTCGGGCGCCGAGTGGAGCCTGGCCTACACCTGGTCGAAGACGGACCGCACCTTCCCTTATATCTATGAAGGACGTCCCTTCCCGGCCCGCTACGACCGGCGGCACATCCTCAACGCCAACGGGCAGTGGAAGGGCGTGAGCGCAGGCTTCACCCTGCAGTCCGGCCACTGGGAGACCGTCCCGGCCGGCCAGTACATCGGTTACCTGCCCGCCGGCGAGGTGGTCCTCGACTACTTCACGCACCCCAACAACTGGCAGATGCCCCTCTACGTCCGCCTCGACCTTGGCTACCGGTTTGAATTCCAGACCCGAAACGACGGCGCCCGGCCGCTGCAGCACAGCCTGACCCTCGGCGTCTTCAACGTCCTCAACCGCCATAACCCCTCGATGCTCACCTACGATTCCGACACGAAGACCTGGAACCAGGTCTCCCTGTTCCCCATCATGCCCAGCATCAAGTACTCGCTGGAACTGTAGCCCGGCTGGACAAAAGTAAGCGTTCGGCGCAATTTTTGTAGCGTCGGAGGCCTTTTATGAGACATTTTTTTCCGTTAGTCCTGGCCCTGCTCACAGGGCTTTTCCTCACGCACACGGCCGCAGCCCAGTTCATTCCCAGCGGCCTGTTCGAAAACAACCAGGGCATCCTCATCATCAGGGCCCTGGAAGAGGGAACCGACAAGCCTATCCCCTATGCGTCCGCCTACCTGACGGCCAAGAACGATACACTGATCACCAACTTCACGCTGACCGACACGACGGGCGTGGCCCACATCACGAAAGTGTCGCGCGGCACCTATGTCCTGACCATCGAGATGCTGGGCTACAAGACCTATAACAAGGAGCACTACATCTCGTTCGGATGGGACAAGGATTCCATCGACCTGGGTACGGTCCGTCTTGCGGAAGACACCCAGCTGCTCGACGCGGCGCACGTGTCGGCCATCGGCAACCCCATCGAGATCAAGCAGGATACCATCATCTTCAACGCATCGTCCTTCATCGTGGGCGAGAATTCCATGCTTGAAGACCTGCTCAAGCGGATGCCGGGCATGGAGGTGTCGAAGGACGGCACGGTGAAGTACAACGGAGAAACTATCCAGAAGATCACCGTCGGCGGCAAGACCTTCTTCTTCGACGACCCGAAGATGGCCCTCAAGAACCTGCCGGCCAAGGTGGTCGACAAGGTGAAGGTCATCGACAAGGCGAGCGACTCCGAGCAGTTCACGGGCGTGGCCACCGAGCGCGAGAAAGTGATGGACCTGGAGTTCAAGCAGGAGTTCCAGAAGGGCTGGTTCGGCAACGCCACGGTCGGGGCCGGCACGACGGTGGCCGGCGACCGCAAGGACGAGATGATCGACAATCGCGGTTTCCTCTACAGCGGCAACGCGATGGTTTCCGGATACAACGACAAGGACCAGATCGTGCTGGTGGGCGGCGCCTACAATGCACCGATCGCAGAAGCTGACGGCATCGTCGTGCGATACAACGACGAGGACGAAGGCACCTCCATCCTCCTGGGGGGTACCGGCGGCGGCATCCAGACCTACCGGCAGGCCGGCGCGAACTACAATACCACCCGCATTAAAGGCCTGGAGAGCACGGCGGCGGCCAATTACAACCATTCGTTCAACGACTCGCGCAGCCGGTCGCGACGGACGACCTTCGTGGGCGGCGGCAGCGACATCCTGACCGGAACCGAGAACATGAACTTCACGACAAACGACCTCGTAAAGGTCAATCTCGAGCTGAAGAATACCGAGCGCAAGAAATATCTGTTTACCTTCTCGCCGATCTTCCGTTACACGGGCGGCAAGACCGAACGGTACAACAACAACGCTTCGGACCAGGTGAGCGACGGGGCGCGCCTCAACAGGGACTCTTCCGACAACTATGCGGAAACGCGGCAGCTCTCGCACAGCTCTTCCTTCACCTTCGGCATCAAGGAACTGGGCGGGAACAAGCGCCGCAGCATCACCCTTACGGGCTACTACAGCCTGAACGACCAGGACGCCAATAGCCGGGAGTTCTCGCAGACCTTCCTGAAGGATCCGTCGGCGCCCGTCACGCGCGACCTGTTCTACGTGACCGACAACCGCAATTACAACGGGCAGGCCCGGCTCTCCTACAACGAGCCGCTGGCCGAGCTTTGGACGCTTTCGGTCAACGTCACCGGCTACGGCTCGTGGCGCAACAACGGCAAGGACGCTTTCGACCGGACCTCCGGGACGGCCGGCTTCAAGCCTTCGGTCTCCGACAAGAAAGACTACACCCTGAAGAACGACTACTACTCCACCGCCACCCGGAACCGCTACGTCTATTTCAACGAGAGCGTACAGTTCCAGTACAAGAAGGAGCAGACCTCCGTGCAGGTGGGCGCGCAGATGCAGGAGACGCTCAATGAAACGACGGCCCGGTCACTGGGCAAGGAGTCGCAGAGCGGCATCGGCGAATGGCTCCTGGACTGGAACCCGTATCTCAATTTCCGCTGGATGAAGCAGCAGAACAGCATCAGCGCCTCCTACAGCGGACGGTCCAACCGCCCTTCCTCCACCCGCCAGATGCCGGTGCTCGACATCTCCATCCCGACGCGGATCCAGGCCGGCAACATCTACCTGAAGCCCTCCTACACCCATTCCCTCAACAGCAGCGTCTACCTCAACAATCCGCAGAAGCAGCGGAGTTTCAGCGTGTACCTGTATGGGCTCTTCAACCAGCGCCAGATCGTGACGGCCAGCTGGTTCGACGACAACGGCATCCAGTACGCCATCCCCGTGAACTCGGCGAAGCCGGCTTTCACGGCCAGACTGTATTCCGAGGCGAGCGTCCCGCTGACCAAGAACAAGAAACTGTCGCTGAACGTCGGCTTGTCCGCTTCAGACTACCGCTCCATCAGCTACCAGAGTACCCGGCGCCTGCCCGGGCTTGACATCGAAGCTTTCGATTATACACCGTTCATGTCGGAATTCTGGGGCGATGGTAACGGCGACCGTTTCTACTCCGGAAAGAGCGGTTTCAGCGAAAGCGTCACCAACGAAGTGGCGCTAATGCCTACTCTCGAGTTGCAATACCGTTCCGACAACATCACCCTCGAGCTGTACGGACGTACCCAGTACGAGCGGACGAACTACTCGCTCGACAGCCAGGCCAACACGGAAACCTGGTCCAGCATGGCCAGTTTCTGGATGGAGTGGACGACGAAGCACGACTGGGAGCTGGCCACGGATATCGGTTACCATTTCTACCACGGCTTCCCGCAGGGCTACAACGAGCCGTACCTGATGTGGGACATGTCCGTGACGAAGAACATCAAGCAGTTCGCCATCGGCCTTCACGTGAGCGACCTGCTCAACAGCACGCGCACCACGCGCCACATCGCGAACGAGAACTACGTGGAGGACTCGATGTACAACCAGCTGGGCCGCCACTTCTTCATCACCCTGAAGTGGAATTTCGGAAAATTGAACGCTGCCCAGAGCCGGAAGGCTAGCCAGGCAGCGCTCAACATGATTTTCTAACCCGTCAGGACATCACCAGATCCATGTGTGGGTGAAGCCCAGGCAGGCCATCACGACCAACGCCACCAGCGCCGCCACCCAGAGCAGGAAGATGACCAGGCCCGGGCGCCAGGAAGGCGTCGGGAGGTCGAAGACCATCATGATGCCGCCGTAGGTCATCCCGATGAAGGGCAGGAAGAACAGCAGCAGGGCGATCACCTTGAAGAAGGACGAAGTGACGAGCGGCATCATCTCCGCCATGTTCTCGTCGAGCGTCTCCATTCCTTCCTGGATGACATCCCAGCCGAAGACCTTCTCGCCGAAGATCACGCCCAGGCCACCCGACATGCCCGCCACGCCGATGAGCAGCAGAACGCATCCGATGAGGATGCGCAGCACGCGGCCCAGGTCGCTGCCTTTCGGCGAGCCGCCCGCAGGCGGGTTGGTGACGCCCATCTCCCAGCGCTGCTGCACCGTCTTTGCCTCGGGCATCGCGATCCAGAGCGCAAGGTATACCAGCACTGCGAAGCCGCCGAAGCTGATGTGGAAGCCGAAATCATGGTCGCCGATCGCCATGCCCAGGATCATCAGGGCGATGAAGATGATGCGGATGATCACGACGTCGATCTTGAAATAGGCCGCCAGGCCGCTGCACACGCCGCCCAGCATCTTGCCGGTCGGATCGCGGTAGAGCCGTTTCTTCTCCCGCGGCTTCTCGTTGCCGGGCGTCTGCGTGAAATAGCGCTTCGGCTCCGGGTCGTCCTCCGACTCGATGGCCGACGGCTTGCCGAGGATGGCGATGATCTCGTTCACCTCGTCGACAGAGGCCACGCCGTCGTCGGCGCACTTCTCATAGAGCAGTTCGGCCATCCGCTCCTCGATGCCTTCCATCACCTCCGCACCGCCTTCCAGCTGCGAATAGTGTTCGTTCAACTCGTCAAGATACTGTTTGACGATGGCGTAGGCTTCCACTTCCAGCGTGAAAGCGTAACCGCCGATACTGACTTTCTGGACTTCGGTCATTGCTTCAGGGTTTTGATGGTTTCTACAAGATCTCCCCACGAGGCGTCCATCTCGTGCAGCAGCACGCGGCCGTCCTCGCTGATACAATAGTACTTGCGCGGGGGTCCCTGCGGGGACTCTTCCCAGCGGTAGGTCAGCGAGCCCTGGTTCTTCAGCCGGATGAGCAGGGGATAGAGCGTCCCCTCCACCACGATCATCCCGGCGCCCTTGAGCGCGTCGATGATGGAAGAAGCATAGGCCTCCCGCTTGTCCAGGATGCTCAGGATGCAGTATTCCAGCACCCCTTTCCGCATCTGGGAACGAACGTTTTCCACATTGACTTCCATGGCACTTCGGTTATTTGCTGCTGTCCGTAAACTTGGCCATGTTCTCCGCATTGGCCTCCCAGCCGCGGAGTTCGCACTTCTGTGCCGGCGTCATGGCCTTCGGCGCCACGATCCAGATGATGATGTAAAGCCAGAAGCCGAAACCGCCGCAGAACAGGCCGGCCAGGAAGATGACGCGGATCAGCGTCACATCGATATCGAAATAAGCTGCCAGGCCGCTGCACACGCCGCCCAGCTTGCGGGACTCCACGTCCAGATACAGTTTCTTTACAGGGTTGCTCATCTTTTTTTCCTCCTTTTCGTTATTGTTGTCGATTGTCTTGAATTCGGGTTTGCCGTCAGGCATTCCGAGTTGGGAAGTGATCTGGTTCACCAGGGCCAGGCTCACGGTCTGCTGGCCAGAACCGAGATGTTCGTTCAGAAGCTCCGCGATGCGGGCCTCGATGTCGTCCATCACCTCGACACCCTGTCCTTCCGCGAGCCGGGACCGGAACGTTTCGAGGTACTGTTTGAGGCGGTCGTGTGCATCTTCGTCGATGATGAAGCTCTTGCCGCCGATGCCGATGTTGAGGGTCTTTTTCATAGTTTGATCTCCTTTCCTTCGTAAAAGTCGAGCAGGGCTGCCTGATACAGGGCCTCATAGCAGGCCTGCACGCGGTCGGAACCCGCCTTCAGGTATTGGTTCTTTGATTCGTTGAATTCCGTGATGGTGGCCTTGCCGTTCTCGTAACGGGCCTGGACCAGGGCGAAACTCTCGGCGGCCGACGACTCGGCCTGGAGGCTGCTTTCGTACTTGTCGTGTGCCGCGACAGCATTGTACCAGGCCTGCTGGATCTCCTTGTAAAGCTGCTTCTTCACCGTTTCGAGCTGCAGCTGCTGGGTATTGTAGCTGAGGCGGGCGCTCTTCACCTGGTTGCGGTTCTGCATGCGCGAGAACACCGGGATGTTCAGCGAGAGGCCGACGTACGGGCTGAAGTTGTTGCTCAGCTGGTCGAAGAACTTCTTGCCGGCATAGCCGCTGCTGGTGTAGTAGTAATTGGTGCCCAGGCCGCCGCTCAGCGAGAGGGAGGGAAGGTAGCCGCCTTTAGCCAGTTCGATGTTCCGCTCGGCGTAGGCCAGGCGCGTCTCCTCGGCGCGGACCGACGGCTTGATGCCGACGGCAGCCTCATAGACGGCCTCCGGGCTCTGCGGCAGGATCCGCAACCGGTCGTCCGCGGGCGCGGCGACGGTGAAACCTTCGGGCGAAGGCAGCTCCAGCAGCTGGGCCATGTCGAGGAGGGCCAGCTGCAGGTTGTTGGCTGCCTGCACGGCGGTGAGGCGGCTCTGTGCGAGCGATGCCTTCTGGGCGGCCACCTCTGCCGAAGCGGCCTTGCCGTTGTTCATGAGGGCCTCCAGGCGCTCGACCTGGAGCGAGTCGATCTCCACCTGGCGCTGCGCCACGGAGAGGATCTCCTGATTGTAGAGGATCTGCACATAGGCCTGGGCCACGGCCACGCGGATGTCGTCGCGGGCCTTCTCGAGGTCCTGCGTAGCGGCTTTCAGGTTGAGCTCGCTCAGGGCGATGTTGTTGCTGATGCGCATGCCGTTGAACAGCGTCATGTCGGCACCCACGCTGAACGACGTGCTGGCCGTATTGGCGTGCGTATAGGTATTGTCCTCGGTCAGGCCGCGTCCGAACGAGAAGTTCTGCGAAGCGCCGGCCGAGACGCCGGGGAGCCGGTTGTTGCGGGCCGTGTTGACCTCGATCTCTCGCTGGCTGACCTGCAATGCGCTCTGCTGTACGCTGAGGTTGTGGTCGAGGGCATAGCGGATGCAATCCTCGATCGTCCAGGGCGTTCCCTGCACGGCAGGCTGTGCGGCGGCGAGATTCCCGGTCAGGCCGGGAATGACGGAGATAAGAGCTGAGAGCACTCTGAGTGTGAGGCCGATCAGTATGGTGAATATCCGTTTCATGTTATTTCTCTTCGATAATCTGGTTGCCGCGGACGATGTCGCCTTCTTTCAGGCCGTCCTTGATTTCGATGTTGATGCCGTCGCTGATGCCGGTCGTGACCGGCGTGCGGGTGAAGGCGCCGTCAGTTCCCTTCAGCCAGACGAAGGTCGAGTCGCCGGAGAAGTCCAGGGCGCTCTCTGAAACCGAAAGCACCTGCTCGGCACGCTGGAGGACGATCTCGGCGTTGGCGCTGTAGCCCGAACGGACTTTCTGGTCCGGGTCGGCCTTGACGGCGGCCTTGATCTCAAACTGGTTGGCACCGTTGCTTTCCACGGCCTTGGGCGAGATGTACTCGAGGGTCGCGTCGAACGAGTAGTCCTGCAGGGCACCGATAGTGATGACCACGGGCATCCCTTCCGCCAGGGCGCCAACCTCGGTCTCGTCGATCTGGCCGTCGAAGATCAGGTCGTTCATGTTGGCGACGGTGGCGACGGTCGTGCCGTCATTCATCGTATTGGCCTGGATCACGGAGTTGCCCACCTTGACGGGGATGTCGAGGATCAGGCCGCTGATGGTCGAGCGGACGAGCGTCGAGCTCGACTTGGCGTTTGACTTCGAGACGCCGTCGCGGACGACTTCGAGGGCCTCCTGGGCGGCAGCCTGCTCTTCCTTCGCCTGGTTAAGCTGCTGGCGCACCTGGTCGTACTCTTCGGCGCTGACCAGGTTCTTGTCGTAGAGCGCCTGCTCACGGTCGAAGTTGACCTGGGCCTGCTTGAGGTTGATCTCCGCCAGGCGGACACGGCTCTGCGCGGAGCTCAGGGAATTCATGTCGGGGATGACCGTCAGCTTGGCGATGACCTCACCGCGTTCCACTTTCTGGCCGGCCTCCTTGTAGAGCTCGGCGATGATGCCGTTGATCTGCGGCTTGATGTTCACCTCGTTGCGCGGCACGATCTTGCCGGTGACGACGGCCGTCCGCTGGATGTCGGCTGTTTCCACGGCCACTTCGTGATATTTCACCTCCTTCGGTTTCGATTTCACGAAGAGGAAGATGAACGTGCCCAGGAAGATAATTGCGATCAGGGCGACCAGGATGTACTTCAAAACTTTTTTCATTTTAATATTTATTTGTTTTCTATTTCTTTCCGTCATGCCCGGCTCCGACCGGGCATCTTGTTATTCATCACGCATTGCGTCCACGGGCTTGACCTTCATCGCCCGCAGGGCAGGCGCCAGGCCCGCCAGCACGCCCAGCACGCTCAGCAGCAGTGCCGCGAGGATGGCCGTCCAGAACGAGATCTGGAACGCGGCCTGGTGTTTGGTGAGCGCCTCCACCACATTGAGGATCAGCACCGAGAATACGATGCCCGCACTGCCCGCGGACAAGGTGAGCACGACGCTCTCCCAGATGATCTGCGAGAGGATGTCGCGCGGCACGGCGCCGATGGCCCGGCGGATGCCGATCTCCACGGTCCGTTCGCGCACCGTCACCATCATGATGTTGCTCACGCCCACGGCGCCTGCCAGCAGCGTGCCGATGCCCACCAGCCAGATCAGGAAGTTCACGCCGCGGAACAGGTTGTCCACGATGGAAAAGACCTGCTCGGTGTTGAGCACCAGCAGCGCCTGGTCATCGGTCGGGTCGAACAGGTGCTCGCGGGACATGATGCTGCGCAGGCGAGGCTCGAGCGAGCTCATCTTCACCCCTTTCTTTCCGGTCACGCAGATGAGGTCCACGTTGTTGCCGCGTTGGTAGAGCTTGGCGGCCACCGAGAACGGCATCATCACCGCGTCGGCGGCGCTGCCGTTGATGCTGAGGTTGCCGCTCGAGAAGTCCACGCCGATCACCTGCAGGAACACCGATCCCACCTGGATGAATTCTCCGCAAGGATCGCCGCCCTCCGGGAAGAGTTCGTTGTAAACACGTTTTCCGATGACGCAGACCTTGCGCTCCTGCTCCACGTCCGCATCGCTGATGGCGCGGCCGTACTTGATGAGCGGCGCCTCGATCTGGCCGTAGTTGCCGGCAATGCCCTTGATGCCGGGCGAAGTGGTATTCCCTTTATGATAAGCAGTCTGTCCCCAGTTGCTCACGATCGGCGCCACGACGTCGAGTTCCGGCATCAGGGCTTTCAGCCGCTCCACGTCCTTGCGGTTCAGCTGCCAGGAGCGGCCCTCCTTCATGCCCTTGTACGGCTTGGAAGTGTTCATGGAGACGAGGACGATCGTATTGGAGGCGAAGCCCTCGAAATTGGCCGAAAGCATCTGCTTCAGGCCGGCGCCGCCGCCCACCAGGAACAGCAGCATGAACAGGCCCCAGAAGATGCCGAAACCGGTCAGGATCGTGCGGCGCTTGTTGCGGAACAGCGAATCGCCGATCTCACGCAGGGTGTCGAAGTCAAAACGGTGTCTCATCTTATTCGGCCCTCAACGCTTCAATGGGTTTGACTTTTGCGGCCTGGCGGGCCGGGAAGATGCCGGCAATCGTGCCGGCCACGATCAGGACGACGGTGGCGCCCAGCGCCGTACCGAGGCCGACCGTCGGGTTGTCGAGCATCTTGATGCTCTGGCCGAACAGCTCGACCTTCGACTGGCCGACCGTGGCGTCCAGGATTTCGCAGGCCACCATGCCCAGCAACATGCCGATGTAGCCGAAGAAAGCGGTGATCAGCACGCTTTCGGCAACAATCAACTTCAGGATATTGCCCGGCTTGGCGCCCAGCGCCTTGCGGATGCCGAATTCGTGGGTACGTTCCTTGACGGTGATCAGCATGATGTTGCTCACGCCCACGATGCCGCTCACCAGCGTGAAGAGGCCGATGATCCAGAGCGCCGTCATCAGGATGCCCGTGCCTTTTTCCATCTGCAGGTTCTGGGAGAAGCGGTTCCAGATCCAGACGGCCCGGCTGTCGTCAGGGGCGGCGCGATGGGCCGTGTTGAAAGCGGTGCGCACCTGGTTCTCGAAGGCGTCGCTTTCCGCCTGCGTGGTCAGTCCGTGGAACGAGAAGGTGATGGCGTCGACTTCGTCGTTCAGGCCGAAGATCGATTTGAGCGTCGTATACGGGACATACAGTTCGCGGTCGTCCGTGTTTTCTTCGCCGTGCCGCACGCCTATAATGGTGAACGAAAGGTCTCCTACCTTGACTTTATCCCCGACCAGCCGGTCGTAATCCGTGCCGCCCGCGAGGAAGTTCTTGGCGTGCAGGTGGGTGATGATGATGACTTTGCGTTTGTCCTGAATATCTTTGTCATTGATGAAACGGCCGGCGACCATCTGTACCCGGTTCATTTCGGCATCCCCGGGAAAAGTCGCGTTGAGCGAGACGTTGGTAAAATAACGGCGTCCATAGGTCATGGTATAGCCGCTCCGGACAAGCGTCTCCGATATGACGTCCACCTTCTCCGAGAAAGGCGGTTGCCGGAGCAGGCCTGCATCCTTGTCCGTAATCCGGATGCGACGATCCTGCTTCAGGCCGTCATACGGCTTGGACGTATAGCCGCCGTACACCTTCATCGTATTGGAGGCGAAATTGTCGCTGTCATTCATGAAGGCGTTGAGCAGGCCGTTGCCGGCGCCCAGCAGCACGATCAGCATGAAGATGCCCCATGCCACGGCCAGGCCGGTCAGGCAGGTGCGCACCTTGTTGCGCCGCAGGGATTCCCAGATTTCTTGCAGGAGGTCTCTCATCGCCGTCTTATTTCATGATGGTATCGGTACCGAACACGGAACTGTGGTGTGCGCGGTTGTCTTCTATCTTTTCAATCAGGCCGTCCTTGATGTGGACGATCTTGTCGGCGCAGTTGGCCACGCCGCTCTCGTGGGTCACCACGATGATCGTTACGCCGTCTTCGCGGTTGAGCCGGGTCAGGAGGTCCATCACCTCGACCGAAGTCTTGGAGTCGAGGGCGCCCGTCGGTTCGTCGGCCAGGATGATCTCGGGATGCGTGATCAGGGCGCGGGCGATGGCCACGCGCTGTTTCTGTCCGCCGGACATCTCGTTGGGATAGTGGCCGGCCCAGCCGGTGAGGCCCATCTTCTCAAGATAGGCCATCGCTGCCTCATGGCGGCGGTGGCGGTTCACGCCCTGGTAGAAGAGCGGCAGTTCCACATTCTCGACAGCGGTCTTGAAGCCGATCAGGTTGAAGCTCTGGAACACGAAGCCGATCATCTGGTTGCGGTAGGTGGCACCTTCTCGCTCGCTAAGGTTCTTGATCAGCTTGCCGGCGAGATGATATTCACCTTCGTCGTAGTTGTCCAGGATACCTAATATATTAAGCAGGGTGGACTTTCCCGAACCGGACGCGCCCATGATCGAGACGAACTCGCCTTTTTCAATCTGCAGGTCGATGCCTTTGAGCACGTGCAGCGGCTGCCCGTTGTCGTAGGTCTTGTGGATATTCTTTAATTCAATTAACATGGTCTTTCGTCATGCCCGGCCCGACCGGGTATCTGTTTTACGGTGCAAAGATATATAAAAAATTTAGTACCTTGTATCGCAAAGTACTAAAAATTTTTAAAATATTTTTGTGGACATACTATCTTCGTGTCCGGACGATTGCTGCGGGCCATAACATTTTCGTGCTGAAAGTTTCGTTTTATTAAAAAATTCTTCGCAATTTTGTGGATGCGATTGATTTTTTAAAGAAACAGCCATGACTATTACCCCCAACGCCCAGAAGTACATCGATCTGGAAGATCGGTACGGTGCGCATAACTATCATCCGCTGCCGGTTGTCCTTGCAAAGGGCAAAGGCGCTTTCGTCTGGGATGTCGACGGCAAACGCTATTTCGACTTCCTTTCCGCCTACTCCGCTGTCAACCAGGGTCACTGCCACCCGAAGATCGTGAAGGCCCTCTGCGACCAGGCCCAGAATCTCTGCCTGACCTCGCGCGCTTTCTACAACGACTGCCTCGGCCCGTACGAGAAATTCGCCACGGAATTCTTCGGCTATGACAAGCTTCTCCCCATGAACTCGGGTGCAGAGGCTGTCGAAACGGCACTCAAGCTGGCGCGCCGCTGGGGTTACGTAGTCAAGGGCATTCCCGAGAACGAAGCGCTGATCGTCGTCTGCGAAGGCAACTTCCACGGCCGCACCATCACCATCGTCACGATGTCCACCGACCCGGACAGCTATTATAATTATGGTCCGTTCACCCCGGGCTTCATCCAGATCCCGTACAACGATCCGGAAGCGCTGCGCAAGGTGCTCGAGGAGAAGGGCGACAAGGTATGCGCCATGATCGTGGAGCCGATCCAGGGCGAGGCCGGCGTCTATGTCCCGGACGAGGGTTACATCAAGAAGTGCTACGACCTGTGCCACGCACACAACGTGCTGTTCGTCGCCGACGAGGTCCAGACGGGTATCGCTCGTACCGGCAAGATGTTCGCGTGCGACCACGAAGGCGTCCGCCCGGACATGATCACCATCGGCAAGGCACTCTCGGGCGGCGTGCTCCCCATCTCGGCCGTGCTGGCAGACGATGAGGTCATGCTGACCATCAAGCCCGGCGAGCATGGCTCGACGTTCGGCGGATTCCCGCTCGCAGCCAAGGTCGCCGTCGCCGCCCTCGAGGTGATCCGCGACGAGCACCTCACTGAGAAGGCCGACTACCTGGGCAAGATCTTCCGCGAGGAAATCTCCAAGATCAAGTCGCCGTACTTCAAGTCCGTCCGCGGCAAGGGCCTGCTCAACGCCGTGATCACCGAGCCGCAGAACGGCATCGAGGCATGGGATATCTGCCTGAAGATGGCTGAGAAGGGCCTGCTGGCCAAGCCGACCCACCGCCACATCATCCGTTTCGCGCCGCCGTTGGTCATCACCGAGGAAGAACTCCGCGAGGCCGTCGGCATCATCCGCGACGTGTTCGAAACTATCTAATTAAACTAAACTTCCTGATAGCTGCGCCCGGTGTCCGCCATGACGGATGCCGGGCGTAATTCTGACCGGTTGCCACGGCCGTCAGGCGAGTACTTCATGAAGCACATCCAGTGACTTGGCATCGATCGTCGCGCCCAGGTGCCAGGAGAGGTATTGCAGCATCTTTCGGGAAAAGGCCTGCCGGCGGTTGCCGGAGAGAGGAATGGCCATCGCTTCATCATACGAGGCGTGCAGCACACGCTGCAGCAGCGCGGCGTCCTCGGCCGGGAACATCCCGGACGGTTCGACAGGGTCGCCCGGCCGGAAACCCATCCGGACGGCATAGGAGATCAGGAACCAGAGCGGATAGTTGGCGACGGAGCCCGTCTCCGCATCGAGCCGGGCAACGGTTTCACACAGCCAGTCGAACAGCTGCGGGTCAGCCAGTTCGCTGGTCAGGCTGCGGTACAGGACTTCGCTGATGAACATGGCCAGCGAGCCCTTGATGACGTCGCTCCGGATCCCGTGCAGTGGCAGGACCGGTTCCCATTCCCGCAGGTGGCACAGCGTGCTTTTGGGCGATTCCCCGCTCACGACGTCGAGGATGCTGAGCGGATGGAACACGGCTACCGCGTTCCCGCGCTTGATGCCGCGGACCAGGAAACTGCGTCGGCCCGCCGTGGAGTCCACCGTGTGGAGCACCAGCCCGTGGTCGGAGTATTTCGTCAGGTGAAGGACGATTATCCGCGATGTTGCAGGAGATGGCATTGGAGCGCGCGCATCGCCTTTCCCCGGTGGGAAAGCTGGTTTTTTTCTTCGATCGAGATCTCGGCGATCGTCACGTCCATTCCTTCTGGAACAAAAATTGAATCATAGCCGAAACCTTGGACGCCTTCGCTTTCCTGCAGGGCGATGTGCCCCTCGCACGTCCCCTCGAAGATGTGAAGGACCCCTCCCTGGATGAGCGACACCACGCAGCGGAAACGTGCCGTCCGCTTTTCGAAAGGAAGGCCTTCGAGTTCCTTGAGCAATCGGCGCCGGTTGGCCGCCGGATCCTTTTCTCCACCGGCATAGCGGGCGGAATACACGCCCGGTGCGCCGCCGAGCGCATCGACTTCCAGTCCCGTGTCGTCGGCGAAGCAGTCGGCCTGGAACAGGTTCCAGACGGCGCAGGCCTTTTCGACGGAATTGGCGCGCAGCGTCGCGTGGGTTTCGGGCAGGTCGCCGGCAAAGCCCAGCGAGGCGGGCGTGAGGATATGGAATCCGGGCCCCAGGATTTCCTGGGCTTCAATTTGTTTGTGCGGATTGTTGGAAGCGAAGATCAGGTCCATTGTCATACCTTTGAACAATCAAAGATACGGATAAAATTGCTATTTTTGTGAGTTATATGATGTCAGAGATGAAAAGAATGATGAAGCGGGCGGCTGTCGCCGTCCTTTTGCTGCTGGCCGTGGCACCGGCACCTGTGAAGGCACAGAGCCAGGATTTCAAGCTGGGCCAGAGCCTGGAACTGGAATATGCCGTCCTGCGGGAACTGGCGCAGTCGTATGTCGACACGGTGCAGTTTGACAAGATGATCATAGCGGGCCTGCGGGCGATGCTCGCGACGCTCGATCCCTATACGGTCTACATTTCCGAAGAGGAAGGCGACGACTTCGAGTTGCTGACCACCGGCAACTATGGCGGCGTCGGCGCCCTGATCCGCAAGAAACCGGGCGAAGGCGTACGCATCATCGAGCCGTACGAGAATTCCCCCGCGGCCAAATTCGGCCTGGTGCCGGGCGACACGATCATCGAGATCGACGACATTCCCGTCTATGCCGAAACCTCCGAACAGAGCTCCGGCCGCATGAAGGGCCAGCCGGGTACCGACGTGAAATTCAAGGTGATCAAGGGCCGCACAAAAGACACCGTCGACGTGGTCGTCACGCGCGAGCGCATCCACGTATCGGACGTGGCGTATGCGGGCCTCTACCAGGACAGCATCGGCTACATCAAGCTGACGGGCTACACGGCGAACATCTCCGAAGAGTTCCGTGAGAACGTGCTCCGGCTCAAGGAGGCCGGCGCAAAGCGCCTGGTCATCGACCTGCGCGGCAATGGCGGCGGCGTGATGGACGAGGCCATCGACATCGTCTCGCTGTTCGTCCCCAAGGGCACGCTCGTGGTTTCCTCCAAGGGACGCGTGCCCGACATGAACCGGGAATACCGCACCACCAATGCGCCGGTCGACACGCTGATTCCCCTGCTGGTGATGGTGGACGGCAGTTCCGCTTCCGCTTCCGAGATCACGGCGGGCGCCCTGCAGGACCTGGGCCGTGCGACCATCGCGGGCGAGCGTTCCTTCGGCAAGGGACTGATCCAGAGCATCCGTCCGTTGCCCTACAACACCCAGATGAAACTCACCACCGGCAAGTATTACACGCCGAGCGGACGCTGCGTGCAGGCCATCGACTACAGCAACCGCCATGAGGACGGTTCGCTGGACAAGGATGCGAACGGCGGCATCGCGCCCGACATCGAGGTGGAGGGACATTCCTACAGCCGCCCGGCCCTGTCGCTGATTTATAACGACATCGTCGGTTCCTACGCCATCGAGTACTTCCTGGCCCACGAGACCATCGACCCGGACTTCCACATGACCGATGCGGAATACGAGGATTTCGTGACCTATGCCGCCGCACAGGATTTCGACGCCCGCACGGCGGCGCAGACCGCGCTCGACCAGTTGATCAAGGCGGCGCAGGCGGAGGATCTCTACGACAATTACAAGCAGGAGATCGAAGTCCTGCAGAAGAAGGTCAACATGGACAAGGCGACGGTGCTGCGCACCAAGAAAGATGAGATCCGCCCGATCGTCGAGCAGGAGATCGTCACCTGCTACTATTTCAACCGAGCCAGCGTCCCCGTGGCGCTCCGCTACGACGAACAGCTCCGCGAAGCGGTCGCCCGGTGGTCAGGCAAATAGGAACACTTTGTCTCCCCGGCGGACACGCTCCGGGACAGGAATGGATACGAGGTCGCCTTTGGCGGCCTCTTCCAGTTTATGGGCGTCATCCAGCCGGATCTCGGACGGGACCGTCTCCACGACACCGGTGGTCGGCCCGGTGACGAGCAGCGTGTCGCCTACCCGGAAACGGCCGGTCTCCAGCTGGATCTCGGCCACGCCCAGGCGGGCGTAGTAGTTCGTCACGCGGCCCAGATAGGTCTTGGTGCGGGTGGCGTGATTGCCGTAGTAGTCGCTCCATTCTCCCAGCCGCGCGCCCTGGTAATAGCCGTCCCAGAAACCGCGGTTGAACACCGTGGCGAGCCGTTCCTTCAGGGAAGCGGCCAGTTCCGGCGTGAAGGTCCCCGCCTCGATGGCGTCGGCGGCTTCGCGGTAGGCCTGCGTGACGGTCTTCACGTATTCGCTGCTGCGGGCCCGTCCCTCGATCTTGAACACGGTCACGCCCGCGTCGGCCATCTTGTCGAGGAACTCGATGGTACACAGGTCCTTGGGCGACATGATGTATTGGTTGTCCACCCGCAGCTGCGCGCCGGTCTCGATGTCAGTCACCTCATAGGCGTGGCGGCAGACCTGGTAGCAGCTGCCCCGGTTCGCCGAAGCATTGTATTCGTGCAGCGAGAGATAGCATTTTCCCGATACGGCCATGCACAGCGCGCCGTGGCAGAACATCTCGACCTCCACCGGCCGGCCCGAGGGGCCGCAGATGTTTTCGGCCAGGATGGCCTCGTGGATGGCCTTCGCCTGGTCGAGCCGGAGCTCGCGTGCCAGCACCACGACGTCGGCGAACTGGCTGTAGAAGCGCAGGCTCTCGACATTCGACACGCTCAGCTGCGTGGAGATATGCACCTCCAGCCCGAGCCGCCGTGCTTCGGCAATGGCCGCCATGTCGGAGGCGATGATGGCGCTGATGCCCGCCTCGCGTGCGGCCTGCAGGGTCTCGCGCATCGGATCCAGGTCTTCGTCGTACAGCGTAATGTTGAGCGTCAGGTAGCTCCGGACGCCGTTGCGGCGGCAGATGTCGCAGACTTCCCACAGGTCCTCCGCGGCGAAATTGTTGGCCGAATGGGAACGCATGTTGAGGCGGCCGACGCCGA
>LUZE01000173.1:0-17681 GCA_001602845.1 Bacteroidales bacterium Bact_13
ATCTTGATCTGGCTCTGCGAGACGTAGATGTCGTCGGGAGAATTAAGGTAGTTGTAGTCGGATGAGCGGAGGAAACCATAACCATCCGGCATGATCTCGAGGACGCCGGTCGCTTCGACGATGCCTTCGAATTCAATACGGGGCTGCCGGGGCTGTTGCTGTTGCTGCGGCTGTTGTTGCTGTTGCTGAGGCTGTTGCTGCTGGGCCTGCTGATGCTTTTTGGACTGCTGTTGCTGCTGCGGCTGCTGTTGTTGTTGCTGCGGCTGCTCGGCGGGCTGTTTCTGCGGCTCGGCAGCATTCTCCGGCTTGGCTTCGCCCTTGACGCGGGGACGCTTGCGGTTGCTGGGCTCTTTAGCAGGGGCTTCCGGCTGGCCGGCGGGTTTTTCCGCGGGCTTCGGCTCTTCGGCTTTTATGGGCGCTTCTGCGGGTTTTTCCGCAGCGGCCTGCTGCTCTTTGCGGGGACGGCCGCGTTTCTTTTTCTCGGGTTTCTCGGATTTCTCAGGTGCCTCGGCGGGAGCAGGTGCCGGTTCTGTATTCTTGGATTCGGCCTTCTTTTTCTTTGCGGCCTGTTTTTTCTTGGGGTTTTCGTTGCTCTGGATGGCCTGTTCGTCGAGGATGGCGTAAACAAGCGATTCCTTGTCAAGCGATTCGGGTTTGTGCACTTTCAGTTCTTGTGCGAGTACAATAAGATCTTCTCTTGTCTTATTGTTCAAATCATCTTTTTGATACATCTGTCTTGTAAAGGGAGCCGGGATCAGCCAGGCGGTCGGCTGTCCGGTTGGTTTGATAGCGCAAAGATAATAAAAAATTTATTTA
Source organism: Bacteroidales bacterium Bact_13 (assembly GCA_001602845.1). GTDB lineage: Bacteria > Bacteroidota > Bacteroidia > Bacteroidales > UBA932 > Cacconaster. The sequence continues at coordinate 817 of LUZE01000173.1, forward strand.
TCCCAATAGCTGGCCGATTTCTTGAACTGCAGCAGGTCGCTCAGGGCGGAAGCCTTGGCGGCGATGCGGAAGCTCCAGCTTTCCCACTGGCCCGTCGGGACCCACGACACCGAGATGGCGAAGCAGTGCAGGTCATAGGTCGCGCTGATTTGCGTCGTGCTGAGCTGCATCTTCGTCAGGTCGAATCCCGTGTTGATATTGAAGTTCATGGCCTTGGTCAGGCGGACCTGCGCCGAGAGGCCGAGCGTCTGGATGTGGTTGTGGTTGGTCTGCAGCTGCTCGTTGACGAACTGGTAGGAGCGGGAATAGGAGTAGCTGTAGTTGAAGCTCAGCGACCACGGGATGTTGGGGTTGAGGTAGTAGACCCAGCCGCCCGGGATGTATTCGCCCGTGATCGGATGATAGTACACGCGCGCATAATCCGACCCTTCGCTGCCACCGTTGTTGCTCTTCTGGCTGTCGCTGCTGCCATCATTACCCTTATAGTTCTGTCCTCCGTTGAGGGAATAGGAGAGGGACGCGCTGGCATTGGTCAGGCGGAAGGGACGGCCGGTCTTGAGTATGTTCAGCTTGTTGTAGCGCTGGCCGCGTTCATTGACGGCGTACGGGTCGAGCGAGCAGTTTCCGTTGATGCCCAGCTTGCCGAAGACGGTGGTGCTGGCCGAGACGTTGAAGTTCGACAACCGCATGGAGTCTGCCAGGAAGTTGTACGACCCGCCGATGTTCAGCTGGTCGATCAGCTTGATTTTCTCGTATTTGTCCTTGGGACTCTTCGGCTCTTCGGCCATCGGGTCGAGCTTCTTGAGCATCTTGGCTTCCAGGTTGTTGGCGACACTGAAGGATAGCGAAGCGTTGGGCCTTCCGCCCGGCGGGGAATACAGCTGCCCGGCGAACCGGTTGTATTCGACGGTCCGTTCGACGCCGTCCTTGTCCGTATAGACAAAGGTACGGAAGCCATTGGCACGCGTGGCCAGGTTCGGGCTCAGCGACAGGCTCATCGACGGGGTGATCATGTGCCGGATGGCCTGCAGGCGGCTCCGTTTCCCGAAATTGAACATACCGTAGATACGGGTGTTCATCGAAATGCCGCCCGAATAGGTCTGGGTTATTCCGAATTTGCTGAACTGGTCGGAAATGACGGTCTCGACCTTGTCTGTCTCCGGATCGTAGTAGCGGGTCTGGTCCCGGAAATACCAGTTCATGCCATAGCTGATGCTGGGGGAGAACTGGAAGTACTTGAGCAGCGTGAATCCGGGCAGGCCGATCTGGAAGCTGTGCTGCATGCCGTTCTGCATCTTGTTTAGCAGCTCCTTGTTGAAGGCGAATTCGCTCGCCTTGAATCCCACCTTGTTCTGGAAGGTGGCGCCGTAACTGAAGGAGATCTGCTCGTAAAAGCGCTCCTTGCCGACGCGGTTCTTCCGCTTGAACGGATAGAACCGGTTGACGTTGAACGTGATGTTCGGCAGGGTGAACGTGTAGGAACTGTCGCGCGAGTTCTGGCTGTGCAGGAAGTTGAGGGAGAGCGACGCACCGGACCAGGTCTTACCGTATGTGATCGAGGAGGAAGCCTGGTTCTGCAGGCTCTCGTTCACGCTCGTGGAGTTGTAGCGGTTGTTGGACGGGCTCGAGAAGTTGACGGACGCGCGGAACGTGGTTCCGGGGCGGGCCTTGGCATCCTGGGAGTGGCTCCATGTGACGCCGAAGTTCTTCGACTGGAAGAAATCGGAAGAGCCGCGTTCACCTGTGATGTCGTTGGAATAGTTCAGGGAGAGCGAACCGTCAAAGGCGTAGCGCTTCTTGTAGCGGGACGTCGTGCGGACCGCCCACGAACCGTAGGAATAGATGTCTCCCGTAACGGCGAAATCCAGGTAGTCCCCGATGACGAACGAGTATCCGAAGTCACGCAGGTACAGGCCGCGGGCGTTCTCTTCGCCGTAGGTCGGGACGAGGATGCCGCTGGCACGGTCGGGCATGTCGGGAACGAAGCCGAACGGGAGCATCAGGAAGGGGAGGGGCACGTCGGCGATCACCACGTAGGCGGGACCGAACATCGTGCGCTGCTTGGGCTCGGTCATCACCTTCGCCGCCGTCATCTTCAGGTAATAGTGCGGATGCTCCGCATCGCAGACCGTATATTTGCCGCCCGAGATGTTGATGGACTGGTCCGGCATCATCTTGAGTTTTTCGCCGATGAGCTTGCCGTCATCCTGCTGGGTGGCCATGTTCTTGATCTTGGCCTTGTGCGTGACGAAGTTGTAATACACCTCGTCCATCTCATAGGATTTGCCGCCCGTGGTCATCGTGGGCCGTCCGGATACCTCGTTGGTGATGGTGTCCCTGATTCCCTTGGCGTAGACGACGTTCAGCTTGGTGTTGTAGGCCATGTAGTCGGCTTTCAGCTCCAGGTCCTGGTACTGCGCCGTGACGTCGCCGAAATAATAGATGATATTGTGCTCGATGTCCTCCATCACGGAATCCCGGGCGGAGGAGAAGGCGGGACGGTCGATCGATCCCTTGGGCTGCACGAACAGCGTGTCGGCGGAACGCAGGGTGTCAGCTGGGGCAGGGAACATCTCCAGGCTGTCCGGAACGGACAGGATGGCCAGAGAATCAGGCTCCTGCGCAAAAGCTGGCACGATTCCTGCGACCTGCAGGAGCAGGGCCGCGAAAAGGCCTGCGATGAACCGGGTGATCGATAATCCTATTTTTTGCAAAACTATTTGTATATTTGCAGAAAGGCAAAATTAATAATTTTTCAGCAACTAATATGCCATCGCGCATAAATATGGTGATGAAAAGGTGGTCGGCAGTGCTGCTGGCGGCGTTTCTGGCGGCCTTTCCGGCCCTGGCCTGGCAGGATGCGATCCGGCTCCGTACCGTGGTCATCGATGCGGGCCACGGCGGCCATGACCCCGGCGCCATCAACAAGAACAGCAAACTGAAGGAAAAGGATATCAATCTCGACCTGGCGCTCCGTCTGGGCGCGCTGATAGAAAAAGGATGTCCCGACGTCAAGGTCGTCTACACGCGGAAGACCGACAAGTTCGTGGAACTGGCCGAGCGCGGCAACATCGCCAACCGCAACCACGCAGACCTGTTCATTTCCATCCACGTGAATTCCGCCAAGTCAACGGCCGCGTCCGGCACGGAAACCTTCGTCATGGGTACGGACAAGAGCAGCTCGAACATGGAGGTGTGCAAGCGGGAGAACTCCGTTATCCTGCTGGAGGACGACTATTCCACCACCTATGAAGGGTTCGACCCGAACAATCCGGAGTCGTATATCATCTTCAATCTGATGCAGAATGCGCATTTCGAGCAGAGCATCGCCTTTGCGGCACTCGTCCAGCAAAATTTCATCAACAACGGTCCGGTCAAGAAAAGCCGTGGCGTCCGCCAGGCGCCGCTGATGGTCCTCTGGCGCACGACGATGCCGTCGGCGCTGATCGAGGTGGGCTTCCTGTCGAACGCGAACGACCGCAGCACCCTGAACCAGGCAGCCAAGCGCCAGAAGATCGCCGAGGACATCTACGAGGCTTTCCATGCGTTCAAGCAGCAGTACGATTCCAATTCGGGTTTCGAGATCGACGCGTCTGTGCTCGCGACGGATGAGCCGGAAGAAGAACCGGAACCGGCCGTCGCACCGACCGTCACGCCTGCCGGCCCGCACTGGGAAATCCAGATCCTGGCCTCCGCAAAAAAGTTAAAAAACGGCTCTCCGGACCTCAAGGGGGAGACGGACTACCAGTGCCGTTTTATCAACGGAATGTACAAGTATTCTGTTGGTAACTTTTCGTCCCGCGAGGACGCGGCGAAGCAACTTCCGGCCGTCCGGAAGAAGTTTTCCGGAGCCTTCATCATCAAGGTCGACTGAGCGGGTTCGCGATTTCAACCCATATAGATTTCTAAGTCTATATAAATGAGTGGGGTAGCATTTTATTATCTCATAATTCATTGATTATCAGGTCGTAACAAAAACGGAAAAATTTTATTCTTGATAATTAGGGAGTTGCGTTTTTTTTGAAAAAAAACAACAAAAAAAAGTTTTTTTTTCCACAGTTTTTTCCCCAATTTTGTTCTTGGAAATCGACCTGAACCGAATGACTCCTGAAAAACACGTTGAAGTCTGGAACCGCTGTCTTGACATCCTCAGGGACAACCTGCAGGAGGATACTTTCAAGACGTGGTTCGGCCCGATCAAGCCCATCTCCCTTGAGGACCAGCGGCTGACGATCGAGGTGCCTTCCGACTTCTGGCGGGAGTACATCGAAGAACATTTCCTCGGCATCCTGAGCAAGATCGTCCGCCGGGAGATCGGCCCCTCGGCCACCCTTATGTATAAGGTGAGGATCCTCGACGACATCTTCATCGAGCAGCGTCCCAAGGGACGGACCGTGCGCAATGCGGAACTGCCCATTCCCGATGCGGGCGAGCACTACACGGGCAGCGTCTATGCCATCCCCGGCATCCGCAAGCTCAACATCGAGCCCTGCCTCAATCCGATCTACAATTTCGAGAATTTCATCGAGGGCACCTGCAACCGCCTCGGCCGCTCCGCCGGCCTGAGCATCGCGGCGAATCCGGGACGCAGCACCTTTAATCCGCTGTTCATCTATGGCGGTCCCGGACTCGGCAAGACGCACCTGGCCCAGGCCATCGGCATCGCCGTCAAGGAACGCTTCCCCGAAAAGGTCGTGCTCTACGTAGGCGCGAATACTTTCCAGAACCAGTACATGAACGCCGCCTGCTCCGCCAAGAATGCCAACAACGGCAACAAGGTGGCTGACTTCCTGCGCTTCTACCAGCTGATCGACGTGCTGATCATCGATGACGTCCAGGAATTTGCGGAGAAGAAGGGCACGCAGGGCGCATTCTTCCACATCTTCAACTATCTGCACCAGAGCGGGAAGCAACTGATCCTGACATCCGACAAGCCGCCCGTGGACCTGCAGGGGCTTGACCAGCGGCTTCTCTCCCGTTTCAAGTGGGGACTTTCCGCTGAGCTGCTGCCGCCGGCCTACGAAACGCGCCTGGCCATCCTCAAGTCGAAGTGTGCGCGCGAAGGCGTGGAGATTTCGGAAGACGTGCTCGCGTTCGTGGCACGCAGCGTCAAGTCGAACATCCGCGAGCTGGAAGGCATCCTCTTCTCGCTGATGGCCAATGCAACGTTCAGCAAGGAAGCGATCACGCTGGACCTCGCCCAGCGGCTGGTGGACAAGATCGTCACCGACCCAAAGAGCGAAATTTCCGTGGCCCGGATACAGGAAGCCGTCTGCAACTATTTCGGCATCAGCGACGAACTGTTCCTGTCGAAGACCCGCAAGCGCGAGATCGTCCAGGCACGCCAGATCGCCATGTACCTGAGCCGCAACCTCACCAAGACCTCGCTTTCCTCCATCGGCGCACAGCTGGGCGGCAAGGACCACGCCACGGTGTTGCATGCCTGCAACACGGTCGGCGACCTGATGGACACGGACCGCAGTTTCCGCGGCTTTGTCCACGACATCGAGCGACAGCTCAACACCCCGGAATAAACATCCCCTAAAATATTGTCAATGATGAATACAGAAAAAGTGTTGCATTTTTTCCGTGAGATTACGCGTATCCCGCGTGAATCGGGGCATGAGGAGAAGATCGTCGCGTACCTGCAGCAGTTTGCGGCCAGCCGCGGACTGGAATGCAAGACCGACAAGATCGGTAACGTGATGATCGGAAAGCCGGCTTCCAAGGGATACGAGGACCGTCCTGCGGTCGTGCTTCAGGGCCATACCGACATGGTGTGCGAAAAGAAGAGCACGTCGGATTTCGACTTTTCCAAGGACCCGATCCAGTTTGTCATCGAAGATGGCTGGATGATCGCCCACGACACGACGCTCGGTGCCGACAACGGCATCGGCGTGGCGACGGCGATGGCTATTTTGGACGATGATTCCATCGAGCATCCCCGCCTGGAATGCCTTTTCACCGTCTCGGAGGAGACCGGCCTGGACGGCGCCCGTGCCGTCAAGAAAGGCTTCATCACCGGAAAGACCCTGATCAACATGGACGACGAGGACGAAGGCTATTTCTGCGTAGGTTGCGCCGGCGGAAACGACACGGTGGGCACGTTCACTTATCGGGAGAAGAAACTGCTTCCCGGCGCCGTGGTGACAAGATTCTCGATCGGCGGCGGACAGGGCGGACACAGCGGCGACGATATCGACAAGAACCGTATCAACGGCGTCCAGCAGATCGCCCGCTTCGTCAACGAGGCGTTCCAGTATCGCGTGGACATCTGTGAGATAGCTGCCGGGAACAAGCGCAACGCCATCGCCCGGGGCGGTGACGTGGTCCTGGCCATTCCGGCCCGCAACGAATCGAAAGTCGTCGCCCTGTTCAACGACTTCGCCGCCCGGCTGAAAGCCGAGTACGCGGTGACCGATCCCGGCCTGTTCTTCACGGCCGAGCCCGTCACCTGGAAGAAGGGCGCCATCGATGGCGGAACCGCACACCGGCTGGTCCGGGCGCTGCTCTCCATCCCGCACGGCGTGATCGCCATGAGCGCGGACATTCCGGGGTTGATCGAGACCTCCACCAACCTGGCATCCGTCAAGATGGACAAGGGGCACAAGATCCTCGTCGGAACGATGCAGCGCAGTTCGGTCAACAGCCAGCGCATCTTCCTGGCGGAACGCGTTGCCGCCGTCATGCAACTGGCCGGTGCAAAGGTCCGTCATTCAGACGGTTATCCCGGCTGGAAACCGAACATGCAATCGCATGTCAAGGATGTCTGCGTGGAATCCTACAAGCGCCTGTTCGGTCATGAGCCGGTGGTCCGTGCCATCCACGCCGGCCTGGAGTGCGGCCTGTTCACTGAAAAGTTCCCTGATATGGACATGATTGCCTTCGGCCCGACGCTCAAGGGCGTCCACGCACCGGGCGAACGCCTCGACCTGGCTTCGCTCGACCGTTTCTGGGCCGTGTTGCTCGATGTCCTTAAACACGTGTAAGCCATGCCCAGGGTTATTGCTCCTTCCATGCTGTCGGCCGATTTCGGCAATCTCCACCGGGATTGCCGGATGGTGAACAAGAGTGCGGCCGGCTGGTTCCATCTCGACGTGATGGACGGTATCTTCGTCCCGAACATTTCGTTCGGATTCCCGGTCTGCAAGGCCATCGCCGAAGTGGCGGAAAAGCCGCTCGACGCCCACCTGATGATCGTAGAGCCCTGGCGCTACATCGAGCGTTTTGCGGCACTTGGCGTAAAGTACCTGAGCGTTCATTATGAGGCTTGTAACGACCGCCATCTCAAGGAATGCATCAGACTCATCCGGGAGAACGGGATGGGGGTCGGCGTGGCCATCAACCCCGAAACGCCGGCAGAAGTACTGATCCCGTATCTGCGAGACATCGACTACGTGGTGGTGATGGGCGTGCATCCCGGTTACAGCGGCCAGAAGTACATCCCGGAGACGACGGAAAAGGTAGGGGTGCTGGCCGAGATGATTGCGGGTGCCGAAGCGGACTGCTTCATCCAGGTGGACGGTGGTGTCAGTGTTTCGAACATCGCCGAGCTGGAACAGCTGGGTGCGGGCGTGTTCGTGGCCGGTTCAGCCGCTTTTTCCTCGGACGACCCGATTGCGGCCATCCGGGCGCTGAAGGAAGCCTAAAGCACGTATTTGATCTCTTTGGAGCCGTAGACACGGATGGTTCCGTCCGCGTGCTCCAGCATCAGGCGGGCCTTCGGGTCGATGCCCAGGATACGGGCCTTGACACGGAGGCCAGTCCTGTGTTCCGCCGGCACGTCGCTGGCCGGCAGTTCCTCGAAGGTGTGCCAGGCGCCCCTTCGATATAGTTTTTCCAGATATTGTGCATCGTAGCCATTGCGGGCATAGGGTGAACTGATCCTGTCGTACCGTCCGAAAATGTGCCCAAGCAGGACGGGCAATTCTTCCCGGATGTCGAACTGACGGCCTGTCTCACAGGCCAGCGAGGTAGGGTTGGGGAGCGTCGGGTCGAACTGCACCTGGTTGATGTTCAGGCCAATACCGGCCACGGCAGCACTGACGCGCCCTTCGGCCAGCACCGGTTCGATGAGCGTTCCGCAAATCTTCCGGTCACCCGTGTAGATGTCGTTCGGCCACTTAATGGTGGCTGCCAGGCCCTTTTCTGCCAGATAGTCGGTCAGGCCGAGCGCTACGATTTGCGACAGGATGAACTGGTCGGCGGCCGGCAGTGCCTCCGGCTTGAACAGGATGGAAAAAGTAAGGTTCTCGCCGGCACGGCTTTCCCAGCGGTTGCCTTTCTGGCCGCGGCCCGCGGTCTGGTACAGGGCTGCATAGACGGTCCTGTCCGGGAGGCTGTCCCGCTCTGCCATCAGGCGGGTGTTGGTCGAATCGACAGTGTCGAACCAATGTATAGAATCTGCCATTTTTTCAGTTTTTCCGATATGGCTGGATATTTGTAAAAATATGCTAACTTTGTAGGATATATTATCCTTGTGATGCAAAGATAATTCATTTTGAGAGAAAGCGTATATGAGTTCTGAAATCAAAGTCATCGCGGATGCGATGCTCGAAAAGAAAGCACAGGATGTGGTCTCCCTTGACCTCACGAAAATAGGAACGGCCATTGCCGACGATTTCGTCATCTGCAATGCCGATTCGACGACCCAGGTGGTCGCCATTTCGGACAATGTGGAGGAGAAGATGGATATGGTGTGCGGCCGCAGCCCGATACGGAAGCAGGGACGTGAGAACGCGTTCTGGGTGATTCTCGACTATGGCGACATCGTCGTCCATATCTTCAAGACCGACCAGCGGTTATTTTACCGGCTGGAAGACCTCTGGGCTGATGCAGTGAAAACCACTTATACCGACTAGAAAGATGGCAAATGAAGGACAGCGGCCCCAGCAGCGGCCCCAGCGACCCAAACGCGGCTTCAACTGGTTCTCCCTCGTGTATCTGGTCCTTCTCCTGGGCTTCGCATACATGTGGATGAATTCCGGTACGGCGGATCCGCTCAAGAAGGAATGGATGGATGTCAAGGATACCATCCTCACCAGCGGTGACGTGGACAAGCTGGTCTATGTGCGCAACGAGCGGAAGGGCGAGATCTATCTGAAACAAAGTGCTCTGGAAAAATACAAGAACCAGTTCGGCGGCCGGGAGCCCAAGGGCGGGCCGCATTTCTATTTCCTGGTTTCCGACAAATTTGACGCAGAGGAACAGCTTGACAAGCTGGCGGAATCGCTTCCCGCAGAAGCCCGTTTCCGCGTGATCGTCGAGGAGCACAAGAGCTATTGGGGCCCGATCATCGAATGGCTCCTGTTCCCGCTGATGCTCCTGCTGATGTTCTTCCTGTTCATGCGTCCGATGCGCGGGATGGGCGGTGGTGCCGGCGGCGGCATCTTCAACGTTGGCAAGTCGCAGGCGAAACTCTACGAAAAGGCTGGCAACGTGAAGGTTACCTTCAAGGACGTGGCCGGCATGGAAGAGGCGAAACTGGAGGTCAAGGAGATCGTGGATTTCCTCAAGAATCCCAAGAAATATACCGCCCTGGGCGGCAAGATTCCCAAGGGCGCCCTGCTGGTCGGCCCTCCGGGTACCGGCAAGACGCTGCTGGCGAAGGCCGTTGCCGGTGAAGCGGAGGTTCCGTTCTTCTCGATGTCGGGTTCCGATTTCGTGGAGATGTTCGTGGGCGTGGGCGCTTCGCGTGTCCGCGACCTTTTCCGCCAGGCGAAGGAGAAAGCCCCGTGCATCGTCTTCATCGATGAGATCGACGCCGTGGGCCGTGCCCGCAGCAAGAATGCCGGTTTCACGTCGAATGACGAACGGGAGAATACGCTGAACCAGCTGCTCACCGAAATGGATGGCTTCGGCTCGAATTCGGGCGTCATCATCCTGGCGGCTACCAACCGGGCGGACATCCTCGACAAGGCGCTGATGCGTGCCGGCCGTTTCGACCGCCAGATCCACGTCGACCTCCCCGAACTCAAGGAACGCCTGGAGATATTCAAGGTGCACCTGCGCGGCATCAAGCTGGCCCCTGATTTCCAGATCGATTTCCTGGCTAAGCAGACGCCGGGATTCAGCGGCGCCGACATCGCTAACGTTTGCAACGAGGCGGCCTTGATTGCTGCCCGCAAGAACAAGACGGTGGTCGAGAAACAGGATTTCCTCGACGCCATCGACCGCATCGTTGGCGGCCTGGAACGCAAGAGCAAGATCATAACGCCCGAAGAAAAGAAGACCATCGCCCACCACGAGGCCGGGCATGCGACGGTCAGCTGGCTGCTGCCCAATGCCAATCCGTTGCTGAAGGTGACCATCATCCCGCGCGGCCAGAGCCTGGGTGCGGCCTGGTACCTGCCGGAAGAACGGCAGCTTACGACCACCGAACAGATGATGGACGAGATGGCCGCTACGATCGGCGGCCGCGTGGCCGAGGAGATTGTCAACGGCCGTATCTCGACCGGAGCGCTCAGCGACCTCGAAAAGCTGACCAAACAGGCCTACGCCATGGTGACCTATTTCGGCATGAGCGAAAAGATCGGCAACCTGTCGTACTACGATTCCACGGGAAGCCGCGACATGGCCTTCAGCAAGCCGTACAGTGAAAAGACCGCCGAGATGATTGACGACGAGGTGAAACGCCTCATCGACCAGGCGCATGCCACGGCCCTGCAGGTCCTGACGGAAAACCGTGAAGGATTCGAGAAACTCGCTGCGTTGCTGCTTGAACGAGAAGTGGTCTTCTCCGAGGACCTGGAAGCGATCTTCGGCCCCCGCAAGGGCGGGGTCGATCCCAATAAACTGCTGCGGGAAGATGAACCCGTTGAACCGCAGCCGGAAGAAACCGCAGAAAAGGAGGCTTGACAATGGCTTTCGGAAAGCTGGCGAAACGTTTTTTGTTCGGGGTCCTGTTCCTCGTCGTGGTCATCGGCGGCATGCTGTGGCTCTGGGGTTTCGCCGTGCTGACCGCCCTGCTGGGCATCATCCTTTCCATCGAGTTTTACCGGATGACCGTGGATGCCCGCTATCTCCGGGAGCAGGTCTGCATCATCGTCGCCGTGGTGGCGACGGCCGTACTGGGTGTCCTGCATCCGCTGCTCGGTTTCGATGCACGCTGGATGCTGGCGGGACTGCTTCCCGTGTTCGTGGCTTCCATCCTGCTGCTGTTCGACTGTGCAGAGAACCACGAATTTCCGGTGGCACTCTATTTTCCGCTGGTCTATATCCTGTTGCCGCTGCTGGCGGCCCAGATGCTGACACGACCCCTGGGCGGGCCGTTTACCTGGCGGCTGCTGCTGGGCATTTTCGTCCTGATGTGGAGCAACGATGTGGGCGCCTACTGCATCGGCATGCTTTTCGGGCAGCGACCCGGCAGCCGGAAGCTTTTCCCGGCGCTCTCGCCCAAGAAATCGTGGATCGGCGTGGTGGGCGGCACGGTGTTCTCCTTCCTGGCGGCCTGGATCGTTTCTGCCACGTTCGGCGCTTCCATGCTGCCGTTGGCCCACTGGATGGTACTGGCGCTCATCGTGTCGGTGTTCGGTGTGCTCGGCGACCTTTTTGAGTCGCTCATCAAGCGGCACGCGAATGTGAAGGATGCCGGCAACCTGATCCCGGGCCACGGGGGACTGCTTGACCGGTTCGACGACGTACTCTTCGTGCTGCCGCTCGCTGCCATATACCTGAAACTACTGCTGCTGATATGAGGCTCGACAAGAATACATACGGAACTGTCCTGCTGATCTACGTGCTCAGCGCCGCGCTCATCTTCGTGCTGATGCGCTTCGTCCCGCAATGGTGGATCAAGTGGCCGCTTACCCTGGGCCTCGTGTGGGTGTGCGGCTGGCAGACGTATTTCCATATGGTTCCCGACCGCAGGCCGACGGGCTCCGACACGTTGGTGTCGGCCGTGTCCGACGGAAAGGTCGTCCATATCGAGACCGTGCACGAATCCACCTATCTGAATCACGATGCCCTCATGGTCTCGGTGTATATGGATTTCTGGGACCTGCACGCCAATTTCTGGCCGGTTACGGGCACGGTTTCCTTTGCCGAGTACTTTCCCGGGAAACATATGCTCGCCTTCAAGCCGAAGGCTTCCGAAGAGAACGAGCACTTCTGCACGGTGATCCGGACTCCGGCCGGGAAGGAAGTGCTGTTCAAGCAGCTGGCCGGCGGCTTTGCCCGCCGCATCGTCTGCTATGCGAAGCCCGGCCTGGCGGTACGTGCCGGCGAGCAGTGCGGCATCATCAAGTTCGGCTCCCGCATCGACTATTATCTTCCCGCTGACGCCCGTGTCCGCGTGAAGGTGGGAGACGAAGTCAAGGGCGTTTCGACCATCATCGCTGAAATATAGTGTATCATGAATCCAATGGAAAACCTCTTCAATCTCTTGCGGCAATACGCGCATAAGTTCGGGCGCACGGCTGCCCGCCCGATGCTCCGTCTCTACTATGTGCTCAAGGAGGGAGACCTCACGTCCACGGAAAGGATTCTGGTCTATGCCGCCGTCGTCTACGTGCTTGTCCCGGGCGACCTGCTGCCGCGCCGCATCTTCCACGTCATCGGCCTGATGGACGATGCCGCCGCCGTGGCGTTCGTCGTCAAGAAGGTGAAGAAGAAACTTACGCCGCAGATCGAGCAGCACGTCGAGATGAAACTCGACGAATGGTTCGGCTATCAGGTCAGCCAGGCCTAGCGGGGACGATGGTCCGCGTTCGCGACGGACAATCCGACACCGAACATCATCCGGATATGGGCGAGGGTGCCGTCGAACACCCAGTCTTCCTTGTATTCGTCTGAAGGCTTGTGATACCAGGCCGACCGCGGATATTTGTTCGGGCGCGTGGGATCCACCAGGTCGGTACCGTATTCGATGACGACGGCGGGAACGCCCTTCTTCACGAAATTGAAGTGGTCGGAGCGGAAGAACCATCCGTCTGAGTTGTCATCGTTCATCACGACGTAGCGTCCCTGCGCACCGGCGCAGGCGATGATGTAATTGTCCAGTTCCGTGGCGCCGCCACCGAGCACCACCACGTCGTGGGTCAGCGGTTCAGGCGCGATGCAGTCGAAATTGATGCAGGCGGCCGTCTTGTCCATCGGGAAGACGGGATGCTCGCAGTAGTATTCAGAACCGAACAGCCCGCTTTCTTCCAGCGTGGGGATGAGGAAGAGCATCGAACGGCGGGGCCGTACGGGCAGTTCCGCGTATTTCTTGGCCAGCAGCAGCACGGCGGCCATGCCCGAACCGTTGTCGGCAGCCCCGTTGTAGATCCGGTCGCCCGAGGCATCGGGCTCGCCATGGCCGAAATGGTCCCAGTGCGCGCTGAATACCACGACCTCATCCTTCAGGTCCGTGCCCGGAAGCAGGCCGGCCACGTTGCGGGTGCTGTTGATGTTGAATTTCACGTCCATCCGGATGTCACTGCGCGCTTTCAGCGGGATGGCCTTGAAGCCGGGCTTTTTGGCGGCAGCAAGGGTTTCCTCGTAATTCAGGCCGGCAGCCTCGAAGATTTTGCGGCAGCCGTTCTCGTGCAACCAGCCCTTGATGGCCAGTGCGCCGGCATTGTGCGTGGCGTTGTCATAGAGAGCGAGGTTGCTGCCGACGTGGCCGTTCTTGCAGACATCCCAGCCGTAGCTGGCCGCCGCCGTATTGTGCAACACCAGGCAGCCTGCGGCGCCCAGCCGCTTCGCCTGTTCGAACTTGTAGGTCCAGCGTCCGTAATACGTCATGTTCCGCCCCCGGAACAGAGTGGCGTCGTAGAATCCGGGATCGTTGACCATCGCGATGACGATCTTTCCCTTCACGTCCACGCCTTCAAAATCATTCCATCCGTATTCAGGCGCATCGATGCCGAATCCGCAGAAGACGAACTCCGCTGCTGGGAGGTCGATACGGCTTTCCGCCCGGGCCGTCCATACAACAAGGTCGTCGGGATACACCAGGTCCGTCTTTTTCCTGCCGCATTTCACGCGGAAGCGTCCGCCGACAGGCTTGCAGTTGGCCGAGAGGGTCTGGACTTCCTGGAACCAGCTGCCGCCGAAAGCGGGCTGCAGGCCCAGCGCGGCCATCTGACCGGCCAGGTAGTTAACCGTTTTTTCCTCATCGGGGGTCATGGGCGCACGGCCGCCGAAATCGTCGGATCCCAGCGTCTGGATCCATGTTCTGAGCAGCGCTTCGTCGTCAGACTGTGCGAATACGGGAGAAACGGCCAGCAGGACGGCCGCAGCCAGGAAGAGGAGGTGTATCTTTTTCATGGTTCAAATACGGATAAGCGTTTCTTTACAAAGATAATCGTTTTACGGCAGAATTCGTAAATTTGTGGAAAATTGACCGATAATGAAGCGCCTTTTCCTTTTCCTGGCTGCACTGCTGGCTTGTGCTGCCGTTTCCGCCCAATCCTATGTTCCCGCTCCCGAAAATTTGCAGGCCCGGGAGGATTTCAGCCGGCACCGGCTCGGCATCTTCCTGCACTGGGGCATCTATTCCACCTACGGACAAGGGGAGTGGTACCTGCAGACGGGGCAGCTGAAAAACGAGGATTACGCCGTGGCCGCCCAGAGTTTCAATCCCGTGAAGTTCGATGCGGCAGCCTGGGCCCGGGCCTTCAAGGATGCGGGTGCGGGCTATGTCACGCTGACGTCCCGCCATCATGACGGCTTTTCCATGTTCCCCACGAAGGCCTCGTCCTACAACATCGTGGACGGTACGCCGTTCGGACGTGACGTGGTGGGCGAACTGGCGGAAGCCTGCGCGGCGGAAGGCCTGCGGTACCAGCTGTACTATTCGCTGCTGGACTGGATGCGCGAAGATTATCCCCAGGGCCGCACGGGCCTGGCTACAGGACGGAAGGGCGACCAGCAGGACTACGGCCATTATTTCGATTTCATGAAAACGCAGATACGTGAGCTCCTGACGAACTATCCGAACGTGGCCGCTCTCTGGTTCGACGGAATTTGGGACCACGACGAGGACCCGGATTTCGACTGGCGGATGCCGGAGCTCTATGCCTATATCCACAGCCTGAAGCCTTCCTGCCTGATCGGCAACAACCATCACAAGGAAGTCATCGAGGGAGAGGATTTCCAGATGTTCGAACGCGACCTTCCGGGCGAGAACACAGCGGGCTATTCGGGGCAGGGAATCGGTACGCTGCCGCTGGAGATGTGCCAGACGATGAATGGCTCCTGGGGCTACCGGATCAACGATCCCTGGTACAAGAGCGTGAAGGAGTTGGTACAGCTGCTCGTCCGGGCGGCGGCGAAGAATTCGAACCTGCTGCTCAACATCGGGCCGATGCCCAACGGCGAGCTTCCGCCGCAGTCGCTCGAACGCCTGGCCGGCATCGGTGCCTGGATGCGCGGGCACAGCGTGGCGGTCGACGGGACCACTTCCACGCAGATTCCCGAACAGCCCTGGGGCGTGACGACGCGGAATGATGAATCTCTCTTCCTCCATATCCTGTCGCCCGATGCGTTGCCGGTCCGCGACGGCCTTTGCAAGGTCGTCGTCCCGCTTCCGCCGGATACGAAGATTGCCCGCAAGGATGCCGTTTCCCTGCTGACAGGCGGCCGGCTCGGCTATGAGCTTTCCAAGGACGGCTTCCTGACCGTCACGCTTCCGCAAGCCCTGCTGGAAGACATCGACACCATCATCCGCGTACGTACCTTATGAAAAAGATATTCAGCACCCTTGTCCTGTCTTTCCTGGCAGCCTTCACGCTCCACGGACAGGAAATCCGCGATATAGATGAGACAGTCGTCCTCCAGAAAGACGGCAGCGCGCGCATCACGCAGGTCTGGGACGTGACCGTGGTCTCCGGCACGGAATTCTACCTGCCTTTCGACAACCTCGGCCCGATGACCATCGACGACCTGACTGTCAGCGAGAACGGGGAGTCGTTCATTTCCGAAGGAGACGGATGGGATACGGACCGGACCATCGACCAGAAACGCGGCCGCTGCGGCATCGTGCGCAAGCGGGGCGGCGTGGAACTCTGCTGGGGACAGGGAAGCCTCGGCGACCACGTCTGGACGGTTTCCTATACCGTCAAGGGGCTGGTGATGCGGATGGGCAGCCAGTATGACGGCCTGTATTTCACCTTCATCAGCCCGGGGCTTTCCGCGCGTCCGCAGCACGTCCGGGTGAGGCTGCTTAACGAGACGGGCGGGCCGGCCTGGACGGAGGACAACGTGAAGGTATGGGGCTTCCGCTCCGTGAGTGAAATCTGGGTGGAGGAAGGCGCCATCCGTGCAGAATCCCTGCAGCCTTTCTCCTATACGAGCGCGATGACGGTGCTGGCCCGTTTCGATCAGGGGCTCTTCGAACCGGCGGTCGTCTATGATGAAGACTTCGGGAAGGTGCAGGAGATGGCTTTCGCGGGCAGTGACTACAAGACGAAGAAGACATTCTGGGACTGGGTCAAGACGTTCTTCGCAGGGATGTTCATGTTGGTCCTTTTCCTGATTTCCCCGGTGGGGATCATCGTCCTGGCCCTTCTCATGTGGTTGTCCCTGTGGATCGCTTCGCTGCTGGGATTCAAGTACAAGCGGTCGCTTTTCGGGAAATCGAGGATTTCGGGATGGTACCGGGACATTCCGCTGGAAGGCAATCTGTCCGCGGCCTATTTTGCCTTGTCGGAAGGTACGCTGCTGGACGGCTATTCCGGGAACGACGTTTCCCGGAACCTGATCGGCGCTTATTTCCTCCGCTGGGTGATGTCGGGCGTGGTGCAGGTGCTTCCGGACCCGGACAACGAACGCCGCGTAAACCTTTCGTTCCAGGAGGAGGCCCATTTCGACGAGCCCGTCGAGAACGACCTGTACCAGATGGTCCGGGAGGCCAGCGGCAAGAACCGCATCCTGGAGGCGGG
>LUZE01000173.1:17736-33077 GCA_001602845.1 Bacteroidales bacterium Bact_13
GGAGGAAGTGGTTCCAGGACAAGCACTATCTGGTGAAAAACGACCAGTGCAATGAGGAAGGGAAGGAGCAGGCGCGCCACCTGGTCGAATTCAAGAACTTCCTCCAGGACTTCACGCTTCACAAGGAACATGGGGCCGTTGAGGTGGCACTGTGGGAGGACTATCTCGTGTTCGGCGCGCTTTTCGGCATCGCCGACAAGGTAGCGAAGCAGTTCCAGAAGCTCTACCCGGCACAGTTCAAGGAATTCACGGAGACTTCGGGCCTGAACGGTACTTCCTTCTACAACCTGACGACCGTGTCCCACAACATTTCGGCTTCGGCCATGCGGAATGCCAAGAGTGAACTGTCTTCACGCAGCGGTGGCGGCAGCAGCGGCGGTGGCGGACGTAGCTTTGGCGGCGGCGGTCACTTCTCTTCGGGCGGCGGCGGACATTCGTTCGGCGGCAGCCGTGGCGGTGGAAGCCGATGACTGTTTTGAATTGTCAAAAAGTTTTATAATTTTGTAGTAAAATAGACAAACTATGTTGATAGCGTTGAAACTGCTGGGGTCGATCGCCCTGTTGATGTACGGTATGAAAGTGATGAGCGAGGCGCTCCAGAAAATGGCGGGTCCGCAACTGCGACATCTGCTGGGCGCCATGACCACCAACCGTTTCACGGGTGTCGCTACCGGTGCGCTTGTCACCGTTGCCGTACAGTCTTCGGCCGCTACCACGGTGATGACCGTTTCGTTCGTCAATGCCGCGCTGCTGACGCTCTCGCAGGCCATCTCCATCATCATGGGCGCCAACATCGGCACCACGCTTTCGGCCTGGATCATGTCGGCCGGCTTCTCGTTCGACGTCACCAGCCTTGTCTGGCCGGTCTTCCTGGTCGCCATTATCCTGATCCAGCTGGGAAAGCACCGCTATGTGGGTGATTTCCTGTTCGGTCTTTCGTTCCTGCTCTTTGCCCTGGGCATGCTCCGGGTCACCGGCGTCGAAATGGACCTGGCACACAATGCGGCAGTCGTCAACTTCTTCGACTCGTTCAACTCGGGCAGCTATCTGACCATCCTGCTCTTCCTGCTAATCGGTACGATCCTGACCTTCATCGCCCAGTCTTCGGCCGCCATCATGGCCATCACGATGGTGTTGTGCTCCACGGGCGTCATCGATATCTTCCAGGGCATCGCGCTGGTGATGGGTGAGAACATCGGTACCACGCTGACCGCCAACATCGCCGCAATGTCGGCCAACACGCAGGCCCGCCGGGCCGCGGCAGCCCACCTGCTGTTCAATGTCTTCGGCGTGATCTGGATCCTCTGCTGCTTCTTCCCGTTCGTACGGCTGGTCTGCCACATCGTCGGCATGGATCCCGCTGCGGAAACGCAGGATCCGACGCACCTTACCTTCGCACTGGCAACGTTCCATACCGCTTTCAACGTGACCAATACCCTGATCCTCATCTGGTTCATTCCGCAGATCGAGAAGATTGTCTGCCGGATCATCAAGCCGAAGCAGACCGAGGAGGACGAGGAATTCCGCCTGAAGTATATCAAGGGCGGCCTCATGAAGACGCCGGAAATCTCCGTGCTGCAGGCACAGAAGGAGATCGCCACTTTCGGCGAACGCATGATGCTCATGTCGGGCATGGTGAAAGACCTTTACCGGACGACCGACGAAGCGGAATTCAAGAAGATCTTCGAACGTATCCAGAAATACGAGCAGATCAGCGACAATATGGAGAACGAGATCGGCAAGTATCTCGGCCAGGTGGGCGACGCGCACTTGAGCGACGACACGAAGGAAAAGATCCGTGCGATGCTGCGACAGATCGGCGAACTCGAGAGTATCGGCGATGCCGGCTACAACATGGCACGTGTCCTTCGCCGCAAGCACGAGGCCGGGATCACGTTCACCGTCAAGCAGGAAACTGGCGTGCGTGAGATGCTGACACTCGTCCAGGCCGCCGGCACCCGGATGATCGAAATGTTGAACGGACGTCGCGAGGACTTCGATTTCCGGCCCTCTGAAGAAATTGAAACGCAGATCGACGCCTGCCGGCAGACCCTCAAGGAGCAGAACCTCCGCGACCTCGACGCCCATGAGTACGGCTACGACAGCGGCAGTATCTACATGGACCTGATCAACGAGGCCGAAAAGGCCGGTGACTACATCATCAATGTCGTCGAGGCCCGCCTGGGTACTTCACACCGCTTGTCAGAGCAAAGCTAGTCCGCATACAAGAACCCTTAAACCAATAGTAGTATGAACATCATTATCAGTATCCTCATGGGAGCCCTGGCTGGCTTTATCGCCGGCAAGTTGGTGAAAGGCTCCGGCAACGGATTCCTGTTGAACCTGATCATCGGCATCGTGGGCGGCTTTATCGGCGGCAACCTGCTGAATTGGCTGGGTGTCAGTTGGGGCGCCACCTGGTGGGGCTGCCTGCTGACCGCAGTGCTCGGCGCCTGCATCCTGCTGTGGATCGTGTCGCTCTTCAAGAAGTAGCGGACAGAGATTCCCGGTCAAGCCGGGAATGACGAAAAGCATGACAACAAAAAAGGACGGCCGCGGGCCGTCCTTTTTATTTGTAGTGCTGGTCAGTTACGCCTGTTCGATGGCGCCCATCGGGCAGACGCCGGCGCAGGTACCGCAGTCGACGCATGCGTTCGGGTCGATCTTGTAGATATCGCCGGCAGAGATAGCTCCAACCGGGCATTCATCGATGCAAGTGCCGCAAGCAGCGCAGTTTTCAGTGATTTTGTAAGCCATTGTATAAAAGTTTAAGTGTTGTTGTTGCGAAATCGTAGACAAAGATAATACCAATTTTGATTATTGCCAATCAATATCCGAAAATATCTTCCGTCTTTACGTTCTTGATCGTTCCGTAGTTGCCGAGGGACTTGAGGTCGAAGTCGCCGGTGCGGCCGAGAATACCAATGGTATACGGCTTGTCCTTGACGTATTCCTGCTGGAATTTCACCACGTCGTCGAGCGTGAGGGCGGGGACTTTTTCATAGATGACCTTGTTGAGGTCATAGTCGAGGCCGCGCTTCTGGGCGTTGAGATATGAAGACAGGACGCCGGCCTTGACGGTACGGGCCGTGCGGATGTTCGACAGGATCGACTCCTTGGCGATGTTGAATGCGTTCTCGGAGACGGGCATGTTGTTGATGATCTCGTCGAAAGCGCTCAAGGCGTCGATGAGCTTGTCGTTCTGGGTGCCGATGTAGTAGTTGAATACGGACGGGTGGTCGAGGTCGGCAGGGACCGAATAGTTGGCGCGGGCGCTGTAGGCCAGGCCGCGGGCTTCGCGGATCTCCTGGAAGACGATGGAGTTCATGCCGCCGCCGAAGTACTCGTTGTACAGGCGGATGATCGGTGCGGTCTCCACGTTGAACGGAAGCTCGGTATTATGATAGGCCTGCAGGGTGAGCTGGTTGGCGTCGTAAGGAGCCAGGATGACCTGGTTGTCCTTCGTCGGCATGTAGGTGAACGGATCACCCTTGACAACGGGGTTGAGCTTTTCGGGAACCTGGTGGATCTTGTTGATCGCCTCGACAGCCTCGGCTTCGGATGCCGGACCGTAGTAGAGCACCTTGTGCTCGTTGTCGAAGATGTGGTGGATCTTCTCGATCAGGGCCTCGTCGCTGAGCTGCATCAGTTCTGCGGAGGAGAGGATGTTGGTCTGCGGGTTCTTCGGGCCATAGAGGGCGTATGCCGACATCTTCTGGGCGCTGGCGCGCTGGTTCAGCTTGGCGTTGCGGCGCTCGTAGATGGTGTTGAACTTGAGCATCTGCAGGGCCTCGGGGTTGGCTTTCGCGTGCGCGATCACCTTCTCGGTGAGTTCCATGGCTTCTTCCATGTTCTCTGCAAGGCCGCTCACGAACACCTGGGTCTCTTCGCCTGAGCAATAGACGTTCATGTTGCATGCCAGCTTGAAGAAGGCTTTCTGGACTTCTTCCGGGGTCATGTCATCGGTTCCGAGGAAGCTGAGATAGTTGGCAGCGAAAGGCATCACCTTGTCGGCGTAGCTGCCGGTCTCGAAATAATAGGTCAGCTGGAAGGTACCGTTGCTCACGTTCTTCTTGTAGAGCACCGGGATGTCGTTCTTGGCTTTGAGGATCGACATGTCTTTCTCGTAGTCCACGAACACGGGCTCGATGGGCGAGACGGTCGATGCCTGGATGTCCTTGAGGAACTGGCTGGCAGCATCGCGGTTCATCACGATCGGGGTGATGGTCGGTTTCGCGATCCGGGTGTCGGTGGGATCGGGCTGCTCAAGCTTGTTGATCTGCACGTAGTTGTCCTTGAGGTGCTCGTTGGCGAAGGCCACGACATCTTCTTTCGTGATCTTGGAAAGCTCGTCGATCTCGTGGACGAAGTCCTTCCATTCGATCTCGTTGATGAAGCAGTTCACTTCGGCGCGGACCAGGTAACGGGAATTGTCGCACTGGCGCATGAACTGGAGCTTCGCGTTGTTGATGATCGCGGTCAGCAGGTCATCGTCGAATTCGCCTTTCTTGACTTTCTCGATTTCTGCAAGGGCGATTTCCTTCACTTCCTCGAGGCTCTGGCCCTGGAGCGGCTCGGCCATGATGAGGAAAGCGGAGTAGTCGGCCATCGCCTCGGACATAGCCATCATGCCGAGGGTCTTCTGCTGCTGGTTCACGTCGAGGTCGATCAGGCCGGCCTTGCCGTTGGTGAGGATGGAGCTGATCAGGTCGATGTATTTGGCCTCAGGGCTGTTGGCGCCCGGGAAACGCCAGGCGAGGAGGATGTTCGGCGACTCGAGGCCGAGCACTTCCTTCACGACCGGGGCGGTGATGGGATCCTCGGGCTCGAAGGCCATCTTCTTGAGGTTCGGATTGGGCTTGAGCTGGCCGAAATACTTGTCGATGATCTTGATGGCCTGGTCGGGGTTGAAGTCGCCGGCGAGGCAGACGGCCATGTTGTTGGGCACGTACCATTCATCGTGATACTTCTTCACGTTGGTGATCGACGGGTTCTTCAGGTGGTCGGCCCAGCCGATGACCGGGGTGTGGTACGGGTGCTTCGGGAACAGGGCGGCGAAAGCGGCCTCCTGGACCTTCTCCTGGTCCATCACGGCGTACATGTTATACTCCTCGTAGATGGTCTCCAGCTCGGTGTGGAATCCGCGGAGCACGCAGTTGGCGAAACGGTCGGCCTGGATCTTCGCCCAGTTCTCGATCTGGTTCGACGGGATGTTCTCGGTGTAGCAGGTCACGTCGTTGCTCGTGTACGCGTTGGTGCCGCGGCCGCCGATGGCTGCCATGAGCTTGTCATACTCATTGGGGATGGAGATTTTCGAGGCCTCGTAGGAAATGGAGTCGATTTCGTGGTAGATGGCCTTCCGCTGTTCGGGATCGGTGGTCTTGCGATAGACTTCGAAGAGCTGTTCGATCTGGTCGAGGAGCGGCTTCTCCTTTTCATAGTCCTGGGTACCGAACTGCTCGGTGCCCTTGAACATCAGGTGCTCGAAATAGTGGGCGAGGCCGGTGGTCTCCTGCGGGTCGTTCTTGCTGCCGACCTTCACGGCGACGTGTGCGTCGATGCGCGGCTCGTCCTTGTTGACGATCATGTAGACTTTCAGTCCGTTGTCCAGCGTGTAGATGCGGGCGCCGGTGGGGTCGCCCTTGACGGTTTCGTACTTGTACTTGCTGCAGGAAGCGGCTCCCAGCACAAGGACTGCCATCATGAGCAGGGTGAAAATGCGTTTCATAAGTTGGCTCGATTTATGTTAATTTAGGGCAAAAATAAGAAACAAATGGTATCTTTGCACAAATAATCTGAAAAATGAGAAGAACGATCATATTGCTTTCCGTGCTGCTGCTTTCCGCAGCCGCGATTTCCGCCCAGGAAAAGTTCTACAAGGAGGCCGACGTGATCCGTTTCGACCAGAAGGTTCACGACTTCGGCGACGTGCTCATCGCCGAGGGCCCCGTGAGCTGCATCTTTACCTTCACGAACATCGGTTCCCAGCCGATCGTGGTCCAGAACGTCATTTCCTCGTGCGGCTGCACGACGCCGGAATGGACGCGTGAGCCGGTCCGGCCGGGCGGTACGGGGACCATCCAGGCCACCTTTAGCAACGACCAGGGCCCGTTCCCGTTCGACAAGACGCTGACCGTCTATGTGGGCGTGGGATCCTCGAGCCTGGAACGTCCTGTGCTGCTGCGACTTCGTGGCGTCTCGCACGAGCAGAAAAAGGACCTGGACGAACTGTTCACCACCCATGTGGGTCCCCTGGGCCTCCGCAAGACGGAGACGTCCATCGGCTATGTGGACCAGGGCGTGGTCAAGTCCGACCAGATGCAGGTGGCCAACCTCTCGAAGAAAGAACTGACCGTGGAGACCGTTTCCACTACGCCCGGCCTGACCATCACCGTCACGCCGAACCCCATTCCGGCCCGCAGCATGGCGCGCCTGACCTACGCGGTGAATCCCGCTGAGATGGGAGGCACGTTCTGGGGCCGCCGGAATTTCACCACGTCATTCCGGCTGAACGGCAAGGATTATACTGACAAATTGACAATATCATCTGTCATCAAGGATAACTTTGACAAACTGACACGCGAAGAGATTGCTGCCGCCGGTACACCCGTCATTGACCGCAGCTACTTCGAGTTCGGCGAGGTGAAGAAGGGGGCCGTGGTCACGGCCACTTACACCATTAAGAACAAGGGCAAGAATCCGCTTGTGATCCATCACATCGACGGACAGGCCGGCGCTTCCTCCGTCCAGACGAAAATGCCGCTGACCGTCAAGCCCGGCGGAAAGGCAGAAGTGAAGGTCCAGTTCAATACCGCTTCGCTCGACTACACGGGTGAGGTGATCGAGGTTCTGACCGTCATCACCAATTCCCCGTCAAAGCCCATCCTGAACCTTTTCATTACCGGAAACGTCAAATAACGATATGGCCATCGACAAAACGCACCAGGGCGACTTCTTCGACGACTACCACAACGACGACACGAAACTGGTCATCAACCAGGGCGTGAAGCAGCCCCCGATCGTAAACCCTTATCTGAAACGAGTATTCAAGAAGCGTCCCGCCATCAAGACCGCGGACGAATATATGGAAGGCATCGAACGTGGTGACACCACGGTGTTGAGCCAGGCCATCACGCTGGTGGAAAGCGCCCTGCCGGAACACCGTTCCGTCGCGCAGCAGATCATCCAGCGCTGCCAGGCCATCTCGAACGAGAAGCAGACCATGCGCATCGGCATCACGGGCGTTCCCGGTGCCGGCAAGAGCACCTTCATCGAGGCGTTCGGCTCGTACCTGACCTCGGAAGGGCACAAGCTCGCCGTCCTGGCCATCGACCCGAGTTCCGAGAAGAGCAAGGGCAGCATCCTTGGCGACAAGACCCGTATGGAGACCCTCTGCCACGATCCCAAGGCGTTCATCCGCCCCAGCCCGAGTGCCGGTTCGCTCGGCGGCGTGGCCCGCAAGACCCGTGAGACCATCCTGCTCTGCGAGGCGGCCGGCTTCGACGTGGTGTTCATCGAGACCGTGGGCGTGGGCCAGAGCGAGACGGCCGTCCATTCGATGAGCGACTTCTTCCTGCTGCTGATGCTTTCCGGTGCCGGCGACGACCTGCAGGGCATCAAGCGCGGCATTATGGAGATGTCCGACCTGATTGCGATTACGAAGGCTGACGGAACCAATGTGGAGAAAGCCCAGATGGCACGGGCGCTCTATGCCAACGCGCTGCATCTGTTCCCGCCCACCGAGTCGGGCTGGACGCCGACCGCCGTCACTTCCTCCGCCGTCACGAAGGAGGGCCTTCCGGAAATCCTGAAGAAGATCGAGGATTATTTCGCGCTGGTCAAAGGCAACGGCTTCTACCAGAAGAAACGTCGCGAGCAGGCGCGGTACTGGATGTACGAGAGCATCAACGAGAGCCTCAAGAACATGTTCTACGAAGACGAACGGATCGAGAAACTGATGCCCGAATACGAGGACGCCGTCCTCCGCGGTGATCTCGAGTCTTTCTCGGCAGCCACGGAATTGATTGAAAAATACCAGAAAAAACTATAACAAGATATGGCAAACATCCTGAAAAAACTATTTGGCACCAAGGCGGAACGCGATATCAAGCAGCTGAATCCGACCCTGAAGCTCGTGCTGGCGGCGTATGACCGCATCGACAAGCTGAGCGACGACGACCTGCGTGCCGAAAGCGCCCGGATCCGGGAAAAAGTGCGTGCCTATACGGCCGCCGAGGAAGAGAAGGTGGCGCAAATCCATGAGCAGCTGTCCGACCCCGAGATGGAGGTTTCCCTCAAGGAGAAACTCGCGACGGAGATGGACGAACTGAACAAGACCATTGACAAGAAGATCGAGGAAATACTGAACGAGGTGCTTCCCGAGGCGTTTGCCGTCGTCAAGTCCACGGCGCGCCGTTTCAAGGAGAACGAAAAGATCCGTGTGAGGGCCACCGATTTCGACCGCAACCTGAGCGCCAGCCACGATTTCGTGAACATTGACGGCGACTACGCCGTGTGGCGCAACAGCTGGATGGCGGGCGGCAACATGATCACGTGGGACATGGTCCACTACGATGTGCAGCTGATCGGCGGCATCGTGCTGCACCAGGGAAAGATCGCCGAGATGGCCACCGGTGAAGGCAAGACCCTCGTGGCGACGCTTCCCGTGTTCCTCAATGCGCTGGCCGGAAAGGGCGTACACGTGGTCACCGTCAACGACTACCTGTCAAAACGAGACTCCGAGTGGATGGGCCCGCTCTATATGTTCCACGGACTGAGCGTCGACTGCATCGACAAGCACCAGCCCAGCACCGATGCGCGCCGCGCCGCCTACCAGGCCGACATCACCTTCGGTACGAACAACGAGTTCGGCTTCGACTACCTGCGCGACAACATGGCCATCAACCAGAAGGACCTTGTGCAGCGCAAGCACCATTTCGCCATCGTCGACGAGGTGGACTCCGTGCTGATCGACGATGCCCGTACGCCGCTCATCATTTCCGGCCCCGTGGAAAAGGCCGGCGACGAGACCTTCATCGAATACAAGCCCTATGTGGAGCGCCTGTACAACGCCCAGAAGAATCTGGTCAACCAGACGCTGAACGAGGCCAAGAAGCTCATCGCTGCCGGTGAGATCACCGACAAGGGAGAGATCCTGCTGCTCCGTGCACACAAAGGCCTTCCCAAATACCAGCCGCTGATCAAGTATCTTAGCGAGCCGGGCATCAAACAGATCCTGCAGAACGCCGAGAGCAAGATCATCCGTGCCGCTTTCCAGGACAAGGACATCGAGCAGCGCGTGGTGACGGGCGACCTGTTCTTCGTAATCGACGAGCAGCAGCGTACCGTGGAACTGACCGACAAGGGTAACGACGTGCTGGCCGATGCCGTGGGCGACAAGGACTTCTTCCTGATGCCGCGCCTGGGCGACGAGGTAGCCAAGATTGAGAAAGGGGAGGGAACCCCCGAGGAGAAGCAGCGCCTCAAGGATGAACTCTACGCGAACTATTCCCTCAAGGCTGAGCGCATGCACACCGTGGACCAGCTCCTCAAGGCGTACGCGATGTTCGCCAAGGACGTAGACTACGTGATCATCGAGGGCAAGATCAAGATCGTGGACGAGGGTACCGGCCGTATCATGGAGGGCCGCCGCTGGAGTGACGGCCTGCACCAGGCCGTGGAGGCGAAGGAGAACGTGAAGGTCGAGGCGGCGACGCAGACCTTTGCAACCATCACCCTGCAGAACTACTTCCGTATGTACCACAAGCTCTCCGGCATGACCGGTACGGCCGAGACCGAGGCGAAGGAGTTCTGGGACATCTACAAGCTCGACGTGGTGGTGATCCCGACGAACCGGCCGGTGATCCGTCAGGATATGAATGACCTGATTTACAAGACGAAGAAGGGCAAGTACGCCGCCGTCATCGACAAGATCCAGGAATACGTCAAGCTGGGTCGTCCGGTGCTGGTGGGTACGACGTCCGTCGAGATATCCGAATTGCTGAGCCGCATGCTGAAGCTGCGCGGCATCAAGCACCAGGTGCTGAATGCGAAGCAGCACGCCCGCGAGGCCGAAATCGTGGCACATGCGGGTGAGCCGTCGACTGTGACCATTGCTACGAACATGGCAGGTCGTGGTACCGATAT
The DNA here is from genome assembly GCA_001602845.1 of Bacteroidales bacterium Bact_13. Lineage (GTDB taxonomy): Bacteria > Bacteroidota > Bacteroidia > Bacteroidales > UBA932 > Cacconaster. The sequence goes on from LUZE01000173.1 coordinate 27,883, forward strand.
CAAGCTGACGCCCGCTGTCAAGGAGGCGGGCGGCCTGGCCATCATCGGCACGGAGCGGCACGACAGCCGCCGCGTGGACCGTCAGCTCCGCGGCCGTTCCGGCCGTCAGGGCGACCCGGGCAGCTCCATCTTCTACGTATCGCTGGAAGACGACCTGATGCGAATCTTCGGCAGCGAGCGGATTTCGAACATTGTGGACCGCATGGGCATGGCCGAGAACGAGGCGCTGGAAGCGTCGATGCTCTCGGGCGCCATCGAGCGGGCGCAGCGGAAGGTGGAGGAGAACGACTTCGGTACCCGTAAACGGCTGGTGGACTACGATGACGTGATGAACAACCAGCGCGAGGTGGTCTACACGAAGCGCCGCAGTGCCCTCACGGGCGAGCGCATCGATGTGGATGTGCTGAACATGGCAACGGACTATTGCGAGATGTTCGTCGACCAGAACAAGGACCTGGATTTCGAGGGATTCTGCGAGCAGTTGCGCCAGACCCTGTCGGTGGAGCCGGATTTCGACGAGAAGTTCTACGAGCGTGCAAAGCGTGACCAGCTGGTGGAACGGCTCCAGAAGACGATCCTGGAGGTCCAGCAGCGCCGTTTCGACGCACTGGTCGAGCGTTCCTGGCCGATCATCAAATACGTCTACGAGACCAAGCGCATGTTCTACCAGAACATCGCCATTCCCGTGTCAGACGGCAAACTGGTCTACACGGTGCTGGTCGATCTCCGGAAGGCCTACGAGACCAAGGGCAAGGAGTTGATCCGTGCCGTCGAAAAGACGGTGACGCTCCGCATCATCGACGAATATTGGAAGAACCATCTCCGCGAGATGGACGACCTGAAGCAGTCGGTCCAGAATGCGGCATACGAGCAGAAAGACCCGATCGTGGTGTACAAGGGTGAGAGCTACAACTTGTTCATCACGATGCTGGAGAACATGAGCAAAGATGTGCTGGCGTTCCTGCTTCGTGCGCAGATCTACCTGCGGCAGGAGCAGCAGCCGGAAGATGTGGTGACGGAGGGACACGAGAAGCGTTCGGACATGAGCCGGATGCAGACGAGCCGTCCGGACCTGCTGACGAACAGTTCGGAGCCGAAGACCAATGCGCCGATCCATGTGGAGAAGAAGGTCGGCCGCAACGATCCGTGCCCGTGCGGCAGCGGCAAGAAATACAAGAACTGCCACGGAAAAGAAGCGTAACCTGAAGACTATGAAATATGACGTCATCATCATCGGCGCGGGCCCGGGAGGGTACGTGGCCGCTATTCGGGCCGCACAGCTCGGATTCAATACAGCAGTGGTCGAACGCAGTGAACTTGGCGGTATCTGCCTCAACTGGGGCTGCATCCCGACCAAGGCGCTGCTCAAGAGCGCACAGGCGCTGCATTATGCCGAAAAGGGCGCAGACTATGGCTTTACGGCCGATAACGTCACGCCGGACCTGGCAGCCATCGTTGCCCGCAGCCGCGGCGTTTCCGCGACGATGAACAAGGGCGTCGAGTACCTGTTCAAGAAGAACAAGGTGAGCGTCATAAAGGGCACGGGCAAGGTCCTGCCCGGCAAGCAGGTCAGTGTAACGAACATGGAAGGCGCCACGGAAGTGTATGATGCAGACCATATCATCCTGGCGACGGGCTCGCATCCGGCAGAACTGCCGTTCGCACCCATTGACGGCGAGAAGATCTGGTGCTACTACCAGGCCCTTGTGCCCGAGGCGCTGCCCAAGTCGCTGGCCGTCATCGGCAGCGGCGCCATCGGCAGCGAATTCGCCTTCTTCTACCGCTCACTTGGCGTGGAGGTGACCATCATTGAATTCATGGACCGTGTACTGCCCATCGAGGACGACGACACCTGCGCGCAGATCAGCCGCAGTTTCCGCAAGGCAGGCATCAAGGTGATGGTTTCATCGTCCGTCAAGAGCGTCGACACCACCGGCGATCTCTGCAAGCTGACGGTCGAGACCAAGAAGGGCGAGGAAATCGTAGAGGCCGAGAAAGTGCTTTCCGCTGTCGGCGTACGCCCGAATACGGAAGGACTGGGGCTCGAAGACATCGGCATCGAACTCAACCGCGGCAAGGTTCCTGTGGACACCTATTATAAAACCACTGCCGATGGCGTCTATGCCATCGGCGACATCATTGCCACGCCGGCTTTGGCGCACGTAGCATCGGCCGAGGCCATCTGCTGCGTCGAGGCGATTGCCGGGCTCAATCCGGCACCGGTCAACTATGACAACATTCCGGGTTGCACCTACATTACGCCCGAAGTCGCTTCCGTCGGCATGACAGAGCGCAAGGCTAAGGAACTCGGCATTGAATACAAGGTCGGAAAGTTCCCGTTCACGGCTTCCGGCAAAGCCACGGCAGCCGGTGCACGTGACGGTTTTGTGAAACTCGTTGTCGATGCGCAGACCGACAAGGTGCTGGGCGCCCATCTGGTGGGCGACAACGTGTCAGAAATGATTGGCGGAATCGTCGCCGCCCGCAACCTGGGCATCACGGCGAAACAACTCGCCGGATCCATGTTCCCGCACCCGACGATGTCCGAGGCCCTGATGGAAGCCGCTGCCGCTGTCCACGGCGAAGCGATTCATATTTAGCCGCTGGATATTTTCTAGCGGATGGTGCGTTTGATGTTGTAGCGGTTGCGCTCGGTGGCGTTGCGGGCGATCATTTCGCCGAGGAAGCCGGTGAGGAAGAGCTGGGCGCCGAGGATGACGGCCACGAGCGCCAGGTAGAAGAGCGGCTGGTCGGCCACAGGACGGAAGTACGCGCCGTGTGCCTGTGAGACGAGCTTGTCTACGATCAGCCAGATGGCGATCACCGCGCCGACCAGGAACGTCAGCGTACCGATGGCGCCGAACAGGTGCATCGGCTTCTTGCCGAACTTCTGGAGGAACCAGATCGAGAGCAGGTCGAGGAAACCGTGGATGAAACGGTCCATCCCGAACTTGCTCTTGCCGTATTTGCGCTTCTGGTGGTGGACTTCCTTTTCACCGATCTTGTCGAATCCCGCCTGCTTGGCCAGATAGGGGATGAAACGGTGCATCTCGCCATAGACCTCGATATTCTTCACCACTTCGTTGCGGTAGGCCTTCAGGCCGCAGTTCATATCGTGGAGCTTGATGCCCGTGACCTTGCGCGCCGTGGCGTTGTACAGCTTGGACGGAAGATTCTTGGTGGCCACGTTGTCGTAACGCTTTTTCTTCCAGCCCGATACCAGGTCGTAGCCTTCTTCGCGGATCATCCGCATCATCTCCGGGATTTCCTCGGGCGAATCCTGCAGGTCGGCGTCCATCGTCACGACGATGTCGCCCTGAGCGGCCTCGAAACCGCAGTAGAGTGCGGCGGACTTGCCGTAGTTGCGGCGGAAACCGATGGCCCGGATCTGCGGATACTGCTCCGACAGTTCCTGGATGATGTCCCAGGAACGGTCGCGGCTGCCGTCGTCGACCATGATGATTTCATATTCGAAGTGCTGCGGTTCCAGCGCCCGATCGATCCAGGCGACCAGTTCGCGGAGCGATTCCTCTTCGTTGTACAGGGAGATGACGATCGAAAGGTCCATAGGCTAGAAATTGAATTCGTCCTCGTCGCGGTTCTGCTTCATCTCCTCGTCGGTGAAGACGCTTTTCGGCTTGCCGGTGCGGGCAAGGATGGCGCTGAAGAGCAGGCCCAGGAGCGAGCACCAGAAGAAGGTGGAGATGCTGTTGATCTGCGCGTAGTTGTCCTGCATGCGGAGCATCACGTCGGTGAATTCCTCCGGCATCATCGCGCCCATCTGCTCGAAGGTCTGGTACATCTGGTCGAATGCTTCTTCCACGGCACTGGGAAACAGGAACTGGTATTCAAAGAAGGACCAGACGGCGCACACCAGCGCGGACAGCACGCAGACGATGACGCCGTAGCCGAACGTCGATTCGCCCGGATGGTCCTTGCCGTAGCGCAGCATGATGATCCGCAGGAGCCAGATGCTTCCCACCAGTTTCACCAGCCAGAGCAGCGTGCTCAGAAAACTGTTCTTGGTCAGGAAGGTAAGTGTTGATACGACGACGGTGACGGCTGCCAGGATGAGTCCGTCCCTGGCCGCCAGGCTCCATTTGGAGTTTCCGGAAGATGCAATCTGTTCCAAAACGTTGAAATTAAAGTTCTAAATGACAAAGATAGAAATAATTTGTGTAAATTTGCAGGATAAACTGAAAATCAAAAATCAATTGTAATGATCAAGATCACATTTCCCGACGGCAACGTCAAAGAGTTCGAGAAAGGCACGACGGCTTATCAGATCGCGATGAGCATCAGCCCCCGGCTCGCGAACGATGTTTTGTGCGCATCGGTAAACGACCAGGTTTACGACCTCGAACGCCCCATCCTTGAGGATGCAACCCTGAAACTCCACAAATGGGATGACCGCGAAGCGAAGGCCACCTTCTGGCACTCTTCGAGCCACCTGATGGCCGAGGCGCTGGAAGCCCTGTATCCGGGCGTCAAGTTCGGCATCGGCCCGGCTATCGAGAACGGCTTCTATTACGATGTGGACCTGGGAGAGAGGCAGCTCGTAGAAGCGGACCTCAAGGCCATTGAAGACAAAATGATTGAGCTGGCCCGCCATGGCGAACACTTCGTCCGAACGGACGTCTCGAAGGCGGACGCGCTCAAGAAATACACCGAAAAGGGCGACCAGTACAAGTGCGAACTGATCGGCGACCTGGCAGACGGCACCATCACCTTCTACCAGAACGGCGACTTTACCGACCTGTGCCGCGGACCGCACCTGCGCGACACGTCGGTCATCAAGGCCGTCAAGCTCCTGTCCATCGCCGGCGCCTACTGGCGCGGTGACGAGCACAACAAGCAGCTCACCCGCATCTACGGCATCACCTTCCCGAAGAAGAGCATGCTCGACGAGTATCTCGTCCTGCTCGAAGAAGCCAAGAAACGCGACCACCGCAAGCTCGGCAAGGAGATGGAGCTCTTCACCTTCTCGCAGAAGGTGGGCATGGGCCTGCCGCTCTGGCTGCCGAAGGGCGCCGCGCTGCGCGAACGCCTGGAGCAGTTCCTGCGCAAGGTGCAGAAGGAATACGGCTACCTGCAGGTGATTACCCCGCACATCGGCAACAAGGAACTCTACGTGACCAGCGGCCACTGGGCTAAGTACGGAAAGGATTCGTTCCGCCCGATCACCACGCCGCAGG
>LUZE01000174.1 GCA_001602845.1 Bacteroidales bacterium Bact_13
GCCGGCTGCCAGCAGGATGGATGCCATCGAAGCGGCCATTCCGGTGCAGATCGTTGCCACGTCGGGCTGGATGGTCTGCATCGTGTCGTAGATGCCGAGGCCGGAATAGACCACGCCGCCGGGCGAGTTGATATACAGCATGATATCGGCTTTCGGGTCGTTGCTCTCCAGGAAGAGGAGCTGGGCCTGGATGATGTTGGCGACATCATCGTTGATGGGGCATCCCAGGAAGATGATGCGGTCCATCATCAAACGGCTGAATACATCCATCTGGGCTACGTTCAGCTGACGCTCCTCGATGATCATCGGGTTCATGTAGCTCGACTGGATCGACTGGAAACGATGAAGGCTGAGCGAACTGATGCCCCGCCCCCGGATGGCATATTTTTCAAATTCAGTCATGGCTGGAAATTATTTTGTGAGTTCACGCATTTTTTCGAGCGAGATCTTCTTCTTGTCGAGGGAAGCGGTCTTGCGCACATAGTCGAGCACCAGGTCGTCCTGCACCTTCTCGAGGATGCGGTCAGCCTGCTGGCGGTCACCGAGCAGCTGCTCGGCATACTTGGTCAGGTGTTCATCGGGCACGTTCTGCATGCCGTACATGGCGAACTGGTACGCTGCCATCTGCTTTGCCTGCTTCATCACGTCTTCCTTCGTCACCTTCAGTTCCTGGTCCTTCATCAGCTTGGTACGGATCATATTCCAGCGGAAGTCCTTGGCGAAAAGGTCGTATTCGGCTTCGATCTGCTCCATCGTGAACTTGTCGTCGTTTGCAAACTTGATCCAGCGTTTCATGAAAGCGTCGGGAAGCTGGATGCCGGCCTTGCCGATCAGGTACTCCTTGGCGTCGATCATGAAGCGGTACTCGCTCTCCTGTGCGTACTCGGCCTGCAGGCGTTCCTTCACCTTGGCTTCGAATTCCTCTTCGCTCTTGCAGTTGCCTTCGCCGAAGATCTGGTCGAAGGTCGCCTGGGTCAGCGGCGCGTCCACGAACGTCTTGATGTCCTTGACGGTCATCGTCCATTCGACCGGAAGGGTCTCGAGCTCTTCCTTCTTGACGTGGAACATGGCTGCGCGGTCCGCCTCGTTGGGGAAGGTCTTGACGATGTCAACCTGGCGGGTGTCGTCCTTCTTCAGGCCGATGAAGCCCTTCTTCTCCTCTTCGGGCATGCTGCGGAGGGCGACGTATGCGCCTTCAATCTTCTGCTCGCCCGCGACGAAGTCGGCGATCACGAAGTCGTCTTCCTTCGACTTGTCGGCGCTCTCCAGCTGGCCGAACTGCTTCAGCAGGCCGTGCTTGTAGTCCTTGAGCGCTGCTGCGGTGGTCGTCACGTTATAGTACGGAATCTTGTCCTCGGCAGAGACGGTGAGGGTCAGCTCGGGAGCGACGGCGATATCGAAATCGAACGAGAAGGTGTCGGGATCTTCCCAGTTGTTGTCGGACTGCTTCTCGCTCGGAAGCGGTTCACCCAGAATATTGAGCTTATTGTCCTCGATGAACTGGTTGAGCGCGTCGGTAACCATCTTGTTCACCACTTCGCCCAGCGCCTGGCCGCCGTGGATCTTCTCGATCAGCGACATCGGAGCCATTCCGCGACGGAAGCCGCGGATCTCCGCGTTCCGGCGAAACTCATTCAGTTTCTTCTTTCTAGGTTCAGCCCAATCGTTCTTGTCAAGGGCGATGTTGACGGTCATGTTGAGCTCGTCAACCTGATTCTTCGTTACTTTCATATCGATTTTTAGAATGTTATATACGTTGAAGTCCCCGTAAAGGGATGCAAAGTTATAAAAAAATACCTATATTTGTAGGAAATGGTAAACAAAATCTCTATGAAACAATACATTGAAAAGAACCAGGAACGTTTTCTCGAAGAATTGTTCTCGGTGCTCCGCATTCCTTCCATCAGTTCAGAAGAGGCGCACAAGCCGGACATGTACCGCTGCGCGGATCGCTTGTCAGAGCTGCTGCTGGCAGCCGGTGCCGACAAGGCCGGCGTGTACGAGACGACCGGTCATCCGGTGGTCTACGGCGAGAAGATCATCGATCCGGAAAAGCCCACCGTGCTGGTATACGGCCATTACGACGTGATGCCGGTCGATCCGCTGGACCTCTGGGTCTCCCCGCCCTTCGAGCCTGAAATCCGCGACGGCGCCATCTACGCCCGCGGCGCAAACGACGACAAGGGACAGACCTTCATGCACATCAAGGCCTTCGAGTACCTGGTCCGGGAAAAGAAACTCCGCCACAACATCAAGTTCCTCTTCGAAGGGGAAGAAGAGATGGGCTCTGCTGCGCTTTCCAAGTGGATCAAGACGCATAAGAAGCTGCTGGCTTGCGACATCATCCTGGTCTCCGACACGACGATGCTCAACGAGAAGGTGCCTTCCATCAATTGCGGCATGCGCGGCATCACCTACATGGAAGTGAAAGTCATCGGTCCGAACAAGGACCTGCACTCCGGCCATTACGGTGGCGGCGTCTTCAATCCGATCAACACGCTCTGCAAGATGATCGCGTCGCTGATCGACGAAGACGGCCACATCACGATCAAGGGTTTCTACGATGACGTGATCGAGCTCAGCCGCAAGGACCGCAAGATGCTGGGACGGGCTCCGTACGATGCGAAGGAGTACATGGCCGGCATCGGCGTGAAGGCGCTCACGGGCGAGAAGGGGTACACGACGCTGGAGCGTGTCGGCATCCGTCCGTGCCTCGACGTGAACGGCATCTGGGGCGGCTACATCGGCGAGGGTTCGAAGACGGTGATTCCGAGCGAGGCGCATGCGAAGATTTCGATGCGTCTGGTGCCGAACCAGGATTCGAAGACCATTGCCAAGCTCTTCGCGAAGCATTTCAAGGCCATCGCGCCAAAGGGGGTGACGGTCGAAGTGGAAGAGAAGCATGGTGGCGACGGGTTCCTGATTCCGATCTCTTCGAAGGCATACAAGGCTGCATCGAAGGCGATGGGCGAAGTCTATGGCATCGATCCGGTTCCGAGCCGCGGCGGCGGCAGCATCGCCATTCTGGCCGAAATGCAGCGTGCCCTGAAGGCTGATCCGCTCTTGATGGGCTTCGGCCTTGAGCGCGACTTCATCCACTCGCCCAACGAGAGCTACCTCCTCGACCAGCTCTTCAAAGGCATGGAATCCATCGCGAAGTTCTATCAATACTTCTAGTCTGTTTGCTTGCTAGGCGCTCTGGTTGGCGCACCATCGACCGTCGCTTCGCTTGTGCGGGCTTTGCCTTTGGCGAGGTCAGAGCCCTCGTGGCTGTCGAGCACTCGCCACGAGGAACCGTGACCTCTCCACCAGGCCCACGCGCAGCCCGCGCTCCGCGACGTGCACTAACAAGTCCGCATCAGCGGACCGCCGGAGGCCGGTACTTTGCTAGACCATACTGAAGAACGCACTGGCCCTCGCATTTGCAAAGTACTAAGGCCGGGAGGCGCGGGGTTCGGGGCAGAGCCCCGTAATTAAGCATGGAGAAGGTCAAAGAGAGATTTCTGGAGGGGGGTCATCTGGAGGAGGACCGATTTGGGACGGCGGGTGTAGGGCGAGATGTAGTTCAGCCGGAAGAGTTTGCGCGCCGCTTCACGGACCTGCGGCAGCGAGATGTCAGAACCCGCCGACCGGAGCAGCCGCTCTAACTCGACCTGTATCGCATACGCCGCCATGCAAACACATAAATGCCCCTCTACCCTGCCCTTCTTCAGCCGCCGGAACGGCCTGAACGACAAATCCTTCTTGCTCATGCGGAACGCAACCGGCAACTCCGGGGGAACCTTCGACCCCTTCCGGATGCACACCGGCTCCGTGGCGCCGTATTTACGAGCCAGCCGCTGAACCGGCTTCTCACCTTTCGATCGGTCCATCAGACGCCCCGCAACCGGACGTCCCTCCGCATCCCGCAACAGACAGAACGGCGTACGGGCCATCGGCGTCGGGAATAAATCTGCCGTGACCGGCTTTGACGCAGAAATCGTCATCTCCGTCAGATAAAGACCGTCGACCGCGGAGAAGACATCCTCCGGACTCACCGTCTCCCCAAGATAACGGTTCAGATAATTGATGACGCGCAACTTGGTGCCCGGATCGGACAACCGGCAGATCACCAGATGACGGAAAAGCGGACTGCACCCCTGGCCGAGTTTCAGCCGGTCGAACAACTCTCCGAACAGCAACTCCGGGCCAGCCAGCTCGATGCGGCCTTCCTGCAGCGTCGCGGCATACGCACGCAACTGATCCTCGTCCATCTGGTCGAAAAGCGTCTCGGGATCGCCTTCCTGCTCCCGCACCCACTCGCGTGCCTTGTTTTCGAGCAGATCGGCCTCTGCAGCCGTCTTTACCGTGCCGAATGAGCGAACAACATCGTACCGGCCGCGGCTCTTGTCCACGACTGTGATGCTGACCGATCCTGATTTGTTGATCTTTCTGCGTACGAACATATTCCAAAGTTAATACGCATCTTCGTAATTTCCAAATAATTCGGCAGAGATCACGATTGCTTGAGCGCAAACGTGATCGTTCCCTTGTAATTCTTGTCGCCGCGCGCCATGCTCATTTCAAGGGTCAGCATGCAGACACCGTTGCTGAACTGGACCTTCGCCGTCCCGTCGCCGCCTGAAAAGCCGGAAACGAAATCGGTCAGCGAAAAACTGAACGTCTTGTTTTCGGCATAGCCACCGTACTGGCAGGTCGCAGCATAGTTGTGCCCGTCGGAGCAACGCAGGATCATCGTTCCCCAGGTGAAATTCACATCCTCGATCTTGACCCCGTTCAACTTGTCGTCCGTCTTCACGCCCAGGCCGCTCAGGATCTTCGCCAACTCGCCCAGATCGCATCCGGTCAGGTCCGCATTGATCTTGATGCCCTCCGAAACACTGATCCTCGTCTTGAGGATCGGCCAGGCCTTGAACAGTTCGCTGGCATCTGTACTCGCGGAAGGAGGGCTCTTGATGGTCGCCTCTCCGGAATAAGAACGCCCGTCATTCAGCACGATCTCGCAGGTTGCCTTGCTGCTCAGCTTGATGATGGAAATCTTCCCCAGGCCCGCCAGCACGAGTTCCTGGCCGGAAACGTCATAGGTTGAGAAGTATACGGTTACCGGATCGGACGCCTTCGTAGCGGGGCGGACATCCGCGACATAACGGCCGTCGGCCGAACATTCGAGCCGCTTAATCGGAGCAGCCGCATCGCCGAAATGATAGGCCGCAGAATGGCGCTTGACGACCGGCGTCGGTGTCGGCGTCGGCGCAGGCCCCGGCGGCGTGGGGTTGGGATTGGGATTGGGTTGCGGCTCCGGCTCCGGCTCGGGTTCCGGTTCAGGTTCGGGCTCCGGCAGAATCTTCTCCCACGGCTCCAGCGGACGGACGCAGGAATAGCCCGCACCCGCCACGGCCATAAGGATCAATACGAAAAACAAGGCTCTTTTCATACGTCAGAAAATCCGATAATATACACTGCACCGGAGAACCGGCCAGATCAGGACATGCCCGATCTTGTCAAGGATTCCCTTGTCCATGTCGTCCATGACGGCACTGGTCAACTGCACTTCTTTCTCTTCGTCCAACATGCTGTATCCCAGCGCATATACACCGGGATTACCCCACCAGAGCACCCCCATGTCAAAACTGACAGACCAGCGACGGTCCGGCCGGGGCCGGCCAAAACCGACCCCGATATAAGGCTTGACCGGATTGACCCGCAGCTCGGCGGAAAGGTCGCCGTTCACGGCATGGACGGAATATCCGTCCACGTCGATGCCGACCGAATTGAAGGAATCGGGCAGCGGCGCCGTATTGTGCAACCGCACAAAGACGGAATTGCCCGCCCAGATGCCGCCTGTCAGATGGAATCCGCTGTCCGGACGCAGGTACATGTCAGCCAGCAGGTAACCATGGTTCATGTTCAGCTGCGCCGCGAATCCCGACGTTGTCCCGTCACCACCGAAACTCTCCGGCAGCTTGACAGGAATCGGAATCTCTGCCTGCAGCCAGTTGAAACCGGCACGAAAACCGATTTCCTGCGGCAGCAGGGCGGAAACTTCCGCGGCAAGGCCCGTCGTACCGGCTGATACGCCCGCTGCAAGAAGCACATCTCCCCTCTCCGCCCGCTGCGCAAACACGCCCAGCGGGAGAAGAAGCATCAGGATCAGCAGCACCGGCCTTTTCACGCGACAGAATCTTTACTTGACGTACGTCAATTCATTGATGATGTTGGTGGCACCGCCGAATTTCTCGACCATCCAGAGGACGTAGCGGATGTCCACGC
>LUZE01000175.1 GCA_001602845.1 Bacteroidales bacterium Bact_13
GGCCGCGCCTTCGTACCCGCAGCCCCCCGCATATCAGCAGCCAGCTGCCCCGCAGCCGGCCCCGCACCGTTTCACGGTGCTCGACACCAGTGCTGCCATGCCCGACATGATGCGGCAGATGCAGCAGATGCAGCAGGCACAACAGATGCCGCCGCGCCCCGCTCCGGAGCCGGAGCCGCCGAAACCCGAACTGCATATCTGCCCGAAGTGCGGCTATCCGGCCACCGGCTATTCCGACGCCTGCCCGAACTGCGGAACGGTGCTGGTCGTGCAGCAGCCTGCCCCCGCACCCGCCCCTGCGCCCGCGGCACCTTCCTATGCCCACGCGTCCGTCACCGGGCCGCGTCTGATTCCCGTCGACGGGGGACAGGTGATCCCGCTCCGTCCGGGAACCTACATTGAAATAGGTTATCACAAATACCGCTTTGAACTATGAGCATGAACGCACCCCGTCAGGTTCCTTCCCGGTGTGACTGCAAGCCGGGCGATTGGATCGGCAACCGCTATACGGTGGTTTCCGAACTGGGCGCCGGATCGTTCGGCCAGGTGTTCAAGGTGAAGGATGTCCAGGGGAACCTGCATGCGCTCAAGTTGCTCCGCCTCTGGGACGTTCCGGCTGAAATCCGCGAGCCGCTCATCGAGCGCTTCGACATGGAGGTCCAGACCGGGCAGATTCCCTGCCCGAACCTGGTCCATTCCATCGATACGGGTTTCCTGAACGGCAATCCGTGGTTCGTGATGGAGTTCTGCTCGGGTGGTGACATCTCGAAGTATGCGGGCCGGCCCGACGCCGATTTCCCGCGCTATGCCCGCGAGATCCTCAACGGACTGTATGCCCTTCACTCGCACGGCAAGGTCCATCGCGACCTGAAGCTTGAGAACGTGCTGCTCAAGGATGGTGACGTCGCGGCGCTGACCGATTTCGGCATCAGCGGCGACCGGAACCGCCGTATGACGGAAAGGAACATTTTCGGCCGTCCCCAGCAGATGTTCGGCACGTATGCCTATATGCCGCCGGAGCAGTCGAACCGCGCCCGCGGCGACTGCACGGTGCTCCCCACCACCGACATCTTCTCGTTCGGCGTGCTGATGTACCAGCTGATCACCGGAGAACTGCCTTTCGGCAGGCTGGAAGACGAGAACGACCTGGCCAAGTACCTGATCAAGAGCAAGGCGGGTGACTGGAACCGGAACGGGCTGCTCTCCGTGCAGAACGGCTACCGCTGGGAACGCCTGATCGCCGGCTGCCTGGACGCGTCGTGGAAGACGCGGCTCCAGAATGCGGAGGCGGTGCTGGCACTGGTCCCCGACTACCCGGTTCCCGGAATGCCCCGGCAGTCTTACCAGCCCGCGCCTGCACCGGTCCGGTTCGAGGAAGAGCCGGAGCCCGGCCATCCTTCCGGGACGTTCATCAAAATCATGCAGGGCGAGGAATTCGGCAAGGAGTTCCCGCTCGAGACCATGCTGCAGGAAGACGGCAAGAACCTGATCACGGTGGGCCGCGATTACATGAACCGGATCTTCCTGCTCGACTTCAGCGATTCCTACACCTCCCGCCACCACATGACCCTGGAACGGGTCCGGAACGGGGGATGGATCGTCCGGGACGGGCAGTGGGTGACCGGAACCACGCAATGGGCGCCTTCGACCAACGGCACCTACGTCGGCTCCAAGCAGGTCGATGAGTTCGGCGAGCCGCTCAAGAGCGGCGACATCATCTCGGCCGGCAACATCAAATTGCGATTCAAGATATATCAATAACATATTCTAAATAACAACAAACGTTTCTATGGAAAACACAACCAATTACAAAAAAACCGTAGCCGGCTCCATCGGAGCGGGCCTGGGTTCCGTGTTCAACGCTTCCGGCAGGAAGTACTACATCCTGGAACACAAGACTGAATCGCAGTACCACCATTCCGGTGAATCGCAGAAGATTATCGTCGACCAGATCGAACTGGGCCGCGACTCGAGCTGCCAGGTCCGTTTCGATGAATCGTTCGAGACGGTCAGCCGCCGCCACGCAGCCATCGTGAAGGAAGGTGACGGCTGGAAACTCATCCCGCTGTCGCAGACCAACGGCACCTATGTCAACGGACAGCCCGTCCAGGGCGAATGGCACCTGACTTCCGGTGACGAGATCCGTCTCTCTTCGCGCGGTCCCGTCATGGGCTTCATCGTGCCGCAGGGCAAGCAGAGCGTCGTGAGCAGCATCGGCCTGACCGAGCGTATGAGCCTCTTCCGCCAGCAGGCACTCCGCCCGTACAAGCGCGCCCTCATCATCATGGGTATCGTGCTGGTCCTCGCCGTCGCCAGCCTGATCATCTGGAACGTGATGCAGAGCAAGAAGTACGAGGAACAGAGCCGTGAGTACCGTCAGCAGATCGAGCAGGTCAACGACGATATCCTGAAGAAGGACCGCGAGATTGACGCCCTCAACGAAAACCTGAAGAACATCCAGGACGAATCCTCCGCAGAATACAGCAAGATGCTCGAGCAGGCCAAGCAGGCACGCGAGGAGCGCAAGACGCTCGAAATGCAGAGCAAGAAGCTCCAGGAAGAGCTCAACAACATCAAGACCCGTGAGCGCGTCAAGGATCAGGAGCAGGCTGAAATGAAACGCAAGGCCGAAGAGGAAGCTGCCCGCAAGATAAAGGAAGCCGAGGAGGCTGCTGCCAAGAAGGCTGCCGAAGAGGCCGAGAAGCACAAGAACAATCCGGACGAGGATGCGTTCAAGAAAGCCAAGGAGCAACTCAAGGACAAGAAAACCATTTTTGACGACTAATATTCACACAAAACCATTACAACCATGAAAAAATTCCTGTTTTTACTCATGCTGGGTGGCGCGTTGTTGAGCTTCAACTCCTGCGGCACGAACTATGATGCCCTCGCAAGCGGCATTCATTTCGACACGATGAACTCCGACACGAACTTTGAGAACTTCCGTCATGCAAGCGATGAGACCCAGGTCTCCGTCCTGCGCGACCTCTGCGATGCAGCTGACCGCTATTTCGACCGCGAAGTCAATACGGTCAATGACCTCCGTGAGTTCGAGAAGAGAATCGACCTGCTGGAGCAGTACTATGACGAGGCCGGCAAGAAATCCGCAAACATTGCCAGCCGTCTGAAAGACTTCCGCCGCAAGATCGACCAGATGAAACGTGCGCTGGGCATCGACGTGTACGTGACCAAATAGTTTTTTTCACAACGAATGATTGTTTCGGGGCCGCGGGAAGGCCTGCGGCCCCGTTTTTATTAAAATGGCTGAACTGACTTTCAAGATGACGGCTGCCACCAACGTAGGCTTGGTGCGCACCAACAACGAGGATAACTTTATCGTCAATCCCGATTTGACGGCGGACAAATGGTTTGTCCCGGAAGATCCGGAGGCTCCGCTTACGCTGGGCAAGGATGGATGCCTGCTCGTCGTTGCCGACGGCATGGGCGGCATGAACGCCGGTGAAGTCGCTTCGGCCCTGGCTGTCGAAAGCCTCCGGCAGTCCTTCTCAGACCTGCCTGCAATGACGGAGGGCGATGCGGGTACGCTCATCCCCACTTTCCTCTGCCATGCCATCGAGCTGGCGGACAAGAAGATCAAGGAGCGGGTCCATGAGGATCCCTCCACGGCCGGCATGGGAACTACGGTCGTCGCCGTATGGGTCCGTGACGGAATCGCCCACGTCGCCTGGTGCGGAGACTCCCGTGCCTATCTGTTCAACAAGCAGTCCGGCCTGAGCCGGCTCAGCAAGGACCACTCCTATGTCCAGCAACTGGTGGACAAGGGGGAACTGGACCCTGAACTGGCCTTCTATCATCCCAACAGCAACATCATCACCCGGAGCCTGGGCGACAATCCTGCCAAGGCCCAGCCCGAGTACATTTCCCGCAAACTCTCCCAGGGCGACGTGCTGCTGCTCTGCAGCGACGGCCTGTGCGGCCTGTGCAAGGACGAGGAGATCCTCGAAGTCCTGAATGCAGAGGACGACGAAAGCGGCAGCATCGAGCATTGCAAGAATGCCCTCATCGAGGCGGCGCTGACGGCCGGCGGACACGACAACGTGACGGTGGCCCTGTTCCAGTGCCTGACACTCAAGGAAAACGAGTTGACCCAGACGCTCGTCGGAAAACCCAAGAAAAAACGCCGTTGCTGTCTCTTCCGCCGCAGGAATCGTGACTGACAAGAAGACAACCCAACGTCTCACGGTGACGTGCTACGACACGGACGTGGCGCATTATCTGAAGCCGGCCGCTTTCATGGACCTGGCCCAGGAGATTGCGTACGTTTCGGCGCAGTCGCTGGGTTTCGGCTACGACGATCTCCAGCGCTACGGGACGGCCTGGGTGCTGTCGCGCATGCATATCGAGTTCCCGGCGATGCCCCGCTGGAAGGACGTAGTGGAACTGCAGACCTGGCACAAGGGCTTTGAGGGGCCGTTCTACGTCCGCGACTTCCGGATGACCGGTGCGGACGGCCAGCCGGCCGTGCTGGCCACCTCGTCTTGGCTGATCATTGATGTGGAATCACGGCGGCTGTTGCGGCGCGAACATCTGGCCGACAAGCTCCCCCTGGATACGGTGTGCTCCGAAAGCGCGATCGCGGAACCCTGCGGAAAGGTCGTCATGCCGGGCGAGGGAATGGAGGAAATCGTCGAGCATCGCGTTGTCTATTCGGACGTGGACATCATCGGCCATGCGAACAACGCCCGGTATATCGCCTGGGCGATGGACTGCCTCGACTACGGCACCGTGGCGGAAAACCGCGTGCGTTCCATCCGCATCAATTTCAACAAGGAAGTCCTGCCGGGCCAGACGGTAGAAATCTTCCGTGCACCCGTAGAGGGAGGCTGGGTCGTCGAAGGCCGCGTGGAGGACCGGTCGTCCTTCTGTGCGGAAATCCTCTTTTCATAGCTGTTTTTTTGGCACGGATTTCGGAAGAAAACGCCTATCTTTGCACAATTTTCAAAGCGAATAGGATTTGAACATGAAAAAAATGCTGTTGCTCGCCGCCCTGGTCTGCTGTTCCTGGCTCGCCGGCGCACAAGATCTCGAGAGTTCGTTCACCCAGACCCGGACCATCAAGGCGTCCGGCAAGTCCATCCACTCGGAAGGCGTCGTTTCATTCAAGGCACCCGACCAGCTGACGATGACCTACACCGATCCCCAGGGAGAATACCTCATCATCTCCGGGCCGATGCTCCGCTCGAATTCGCAGGGCCAGCAGCTTTCCATCGACACCAGCAAGAACCCCCGCTTCAAGAATCTCCGCAATACCCTGATGAACTGCATCATGGGCGAGTATGAGACGGCTGCCGCCGACAACGACGCCGAGCTGAAGGTCACGGAGAAGAACGGCGTGAAGACCGTGACGATGACGGCCCGCAAGACCGCGCCGCGGGGCTATTCGCAGATCATCATGGAGTATGTCAAGAACCGCCCCGTGCGGATGGTGCTCGAGGAGTTCGGCGGGATCCTGACCGAATATATCTTTAAATATTAAGGTCCTTTTCCTGTTTTTCCAGGTAATCCACTACGTCTCCGACGGTCTCGAAGGTAGCGAGGGCCATGTCGGGGATGACGATGCCGTATTGGTCCTCGACTTTCATCAGCAGTTGGAGAATGTCGATGGAATCGGCGCCCAGGTCGCGCTTGATCTTCGAATCCCGGGTAATGATGGCCGGATCTTTCCGTAACTGTTTGGCCAGGATGGCCTGCACTTTGTCAAACATGTCAGTCTTCGTAGTGTTCGTATTTTGAGATTTCCGTTTCAATCTTGTCGGACAGGCGGCTGGTTTCCATCTTGTAGGCCTGTTCGATGCATTTCTCTACAGCAACGGCCTTGCTGCTGCCGTGTCCCTTGACCACGACCTTCTGCGTGCCCAGCAGCACGCTCCCGCCGTAGTTCTGGTAGTTCATGAATTCCTTCTCTTCCAGGAACATGCGCTTCATCAACAGGGCGCCCACCTTGTATAGTGTGCGGGAATAGATGTCTTTCTTGAGCTTCTTCAGCAATTCGATGGCCGTGCCTTCCGTGGTCTTCACGAGCACATTGCCGGCGAAGCCGTCGGTCACCACGACGTCATAGCTGCCGCCGAGCAGGTCGCGGCTCTCCATGTTGCCCACGAAGTTCACGGACGGGGTCTCCTGCAGGAGCCGGAAGGCCTCGCGCCGGATGTCATCGCCCTTCTCGGGTTCCTTGCCCACATTGAGCAGCGCGGTGCGGGGGCGTGTCACGCCGTACACGTTTTCGAGGTACAGGCTGGCCATGATGGCGAACTGCCGCAGATGGGCGGGTGTTACTTCGACGTTCGCCCCGCTGTCGCAGATGCCCACGATACCGCCGTCCATGGTCGGCAGGATCGGGCAGAATGCGGGGCGGATGACGCCCGGGATGCGGCCGAGGCGTACCAGGGCGCCGGTGACCAGGGCGCCGGTCGATCCGGTGGAGACGAGCGCTGCGATGTCGTCCTCGTCACGGAGCATGATGATGCCCTTCATCATCGAACTGTTGCGCTTGAGGCGGATCACGTCGGTCGGCTTCTCGTCGCAGCCGATGACTTCGGGGGCATGGACGATCTCGAGCCGGGCGGCGTCGTACGCCTTTCCGGCCAGTGCGGCCTTGAGCGTCGCCTCGTCGCCGGTCAGGAGGAGGTGAAGGTCGGGATTCTTCGCCAGGGCGGCCAGTGCGCCGTCCACGGGTGCCTGCGGCGAATGGTCGCCGCCGAAGCAGTCAACGATGATCTTGATCATTTCAGTCTCTTTACATAGGCGCGGCGGCGCTTCGCCTGGACGGCATTGAAGCGGCGCCACAGGTTCAGGATGGCGTAGTTGTCCTCGAGGTTGAGGTTCGTCTCCGCATACTCCACGTCCGTATCGCGCAGCATGTGCATGATGGCCGATGCGAAGGCGGCCGAGATGCCGCGGTTCAGGTATTCCGGATCCACGCCGATGAGGCACAGGTCGATAACCTTCGGGTGGCGGATGCAGCGCAGCAGCCGGGCGATCACCCGGGGCGTGTAGCGGCCCCGCGTGCCCACGAGGGCGGACGCAAGGCTCGGAATCGCGAAGCCGAAGCAGACCATCCGCTCGTTTTCGTCGAGGATGACGGCCGTGTATTTCGGGCTGATCACCAGCCGGAAATTGTCGATCATCAGCTTCTTCATGCGGTCGGTGAAGGGCACGGTTCCGTAGAGCCCGTCGTACGACTTGTCGATCAGCTCGAAGATGCCGTCCTTGTACCGGTCGATGAAATCCTTTGTGTTCTTCGATTCGCCGAAGTGCAGCTTGTAGCGGCGGAAGATGAACTGCGTGAGCTTGTCCAGGTCTTCTTCATCCTCGGAGGGTTCGGGTGCGTAAAGCCGGCTCTCGGTCCAGTCTACCTCCTTGACGAAGCCCAGCTGTTCGATATGGTGCTGGTAGTATTCGGCGTTGTACTGTTCCTCAAAGGTCTGCGGCTGGTCGAAGCCCTCGACGAGCAGGCCTTCGCGCTCCAGGTCGGAAAAACCCAGCGGGCCGCAGAGCGTGTCCATGCCCTTGTCCAGCGCCCATTTCTCCACGGCCTTGAACAGGGCTTCGGATACTTTGGGGTCGTCGATGGCGTCGAAGTGGCCGAAGCGGGCGCGCCGCTCCCCGTTCTTCTCGTTGGCGGCTTTCTGGATGATGCCCTGGATGCGGCCGGCGATCTTCCCGTCCTTGTAGGCGTTCAGGCAGATCCATTCGCAGCAGTCCGAATACACGAATCCGGGCTTGAACATTTTCCGTTCGTCCGCATAGAACGGCGGAACGAAATACGAATTGCCGGCGTACAGGTCGAGCGGGAAGTTGAGGAATTCCCGCCGCTCACGCCTGGTCTTGACTTCCCGTACGGTAATCATGGCGGTTACCGGTGGATTGCGTGGAAGCAGACGCCGACGCCGTTGGGACCGGAATGGCTGCCTGCTGTAGGGTTGGTTACCACGTATTCGATGTCCAGATCGTCTCCGAACCGTTCCTTCATCATCTGTCCCACTTCCTTTGCGATCTCGGGAGCGTCGGTGTGACCGATGTAGAAGCGGTGTTTCTTGATGTCGTCGCCGAGTTCGGCCACACGGTCGACCAGCAGTTCCATGGCCTTCACGCGGCCCTTGGTCTTGCCGCAGGAGACCATCTTGCCTTCGGGCGACATGTAGATGATCGGGCGGATGCCGATCAGGGTGCCCATTGTGGCGGCCAGACCGCTGACGCGGCCGCTGCGGCGGAAGAATTTCAGGTCGTCCGCGAAGAAATACATCGCGTAGCGGTCGACTTCCTTCTCCGCCCAGGCAAGGATCTGGTCGAGGTCCTGTCCGGCCAGGTGCAGGTCGCCGACGGCACGGACGATGGCATAGCTGATGGTGGTGATGCCCTTGGTGTCGACCTCTGCGAAGCGCCGTCCGGGATACTTGCTCCGAAGTTCGGCGACAGCCTGGTCCATGGCGTCGAAAGTGACGGTCATCGCCCGGGAGAAGTGGACGTAGAGGATGTCGTTGCCGGCTGCGAACTCAGGCTCGAAGTATTCCAGGTAGCGTTCCTTGGAAATGGCGCTCGTGGTCGGGAGAACGCCGCTCCGCAGCATGTCGTAGAAAGTGCGGGAGTCGAACGTGTCGAAATCCACATACGGATAGATGGTCTTTGCATCCACGCTGTAGGGCATGCTGATCAGCTTGTAGCCGTATTGCGCGGCGACAGCGGGGGTGATGTCGGTGTCGGTGTCAGTATAAAGTGTCAACATAACAGGAGAATATAATCGTATACGGGTTGTCCGCCCTCGATGAGGGTGAATTCGGTGCGGGGCCAGGCGGCGGAGAGTTTTTCGAGCGAGTCGGCCGCCTCTTCGGCGGGCGTGTCTGCGCCGGAAAAGAGGACGGCGATGTCATGGCTGCCGGTTTCCAGTTTCCGGGCCAGCGTGAGCAGGGCTTCCTGGCGGTCAGGGCTGCCGCAAAGCATGTCTTTTCCGCTGAAGCCCAGGTAGTCGCCGGTATGTCCGGCTTCCGAGTCGCGGATGGCGCGCGACACCAGTCCGGTGACGGTGCCTTCGAGCGCCTCGGTGAGTTCGGGAACGATGTCGTCGATCGTCTCGGACGTATCGAGCGATGCGAGGGCGAAGTAGCCTTCGCCAAGGCTGCGGGTGGGAAGTACTTCGATGCGGCACTTGTCGTACATGGCGGCGGCCTGCTGTGCCGTGAGCAGGATATTTCCGTTATTGGGAAGGACGAGGATGCTGTCGGCGGCGATGCGGTCGAACGCCTCGAGGAACCGTTGTACGGGCGGGTTCATGGTTTGCCCGCCTTCGATCACCTCGTCTACGCCCATTTCAAGGAAGGTTTCGCGGAGCTTCTTGCCGGCAGCGACGGTCACCACGCCGAGCGCCTTGCGGCCGGTGTGGAAACGCTCGTCCATCTTGTTCTCGTGATGCTGGAGCGTCATGTTCTCGATCTTCAGCGTCAGGAACTCGCCGTATTGCTGGCAGTGGTTGAGGATGTCGCCGGGGCTGGGGGTATGGACATGGACCTTGATGATGCTGCCGTCGCGGAAGAATACCAGCGATTCTCCGTGGGCGGCGAGCCAGTCGGCGATGACCTGCTCGTCGAAGGTATCCAGGTCGACCTTGCTGCGCTGGAGGCGGAGCAGGAATTCGGTGCAATAGCCGAATTCGAGCACGCTGTCTTCGGTGAAGGCATTCAGGTCAACGGGTTGTGCCGTTGCCGGTGCCGCGCTGCCGGCCGGGAGGACGGGCTCCCCGTGGAGGGCGGCCCGCATGCCTTCCGCGATGCAGAGCAGGCCGGCGCCGCCGCTGTCCACCACGCCCGCTTTCTTGAGCACGTCGAGCAGGTCGGGCGTGTGCTGGAGCGAGAGGTCCATCGCCGGGATGAGGAGGTCGAAGTATTCGTCGAAGTCCTTGCTCCCGCGGGCAGCTGCCACGCCTTCGCGCAGGACGGTCAGGATGGTGCCTTCCACCGGCGTGGAAACGGCGTGGTACGCTTCTTCTACGCCAGCCTGAAAGGCTTTTTCAAAGGCACGGATATCGGCTTCCTCCTGACCCGCGAAACCTTTCGTCAGCCCGGCGAAGATGCGCGAGAGGATGACGCCGGAATTGCCGCGCGCCCCTGTCAGCATGCCTTGCGACACGGCGGCGGCCGTATCGCAGAGACGGCCCGCCGCCGCATGGCAGCCGGCCTCGATGGTCATATACATGTTGTCACCGGTATCCCCGTCGGGAATCGGGAACACGTTCAGGTTGTTGATTTCCTGGCGGCTGGCGTCCAGCCGGGCTGCGCCGCCGCAGATCATCGCGAGGTATCGCTTTCCATTCAGGGTTTCCATCTATGCCCGGTCTCCTTTTTCTTTTTGGAACTGCTTCCTGAAATAGGGAAATTTCGACAGCCACCGGAATACAAACGGTTCCAGGGAGTAGGTCATCAGGATCGTGAAGATCATGCCGATGAGCGAGATCTCACCGGTCGACCGGATGGCCGGATGACGGGCGAAGACCAGCGAGCCGATGACGATGATCAGCACGATGGCCGAGAAGAAGATGGCCACCTTGTGGTAGGTCAGGCGTTCTTTCGAGCCGGTGCGGATCTCCTGCAGCAGTCCTTCCATCACGAATATACTGTAGTCCACGCCGATACCGAAGACGAAGGTCGCAATGACGATGTTGATCAGGTTGAACTGCAGGCCGAGGAGGGCCATGAATCCCTGGAGCGCGTACCAGGAAAGGAACATCGGGAAGAAGGCCACAAGGGCCGTCCAGATGTTGCGGAAGGCGACCAGAAGTACCAGCAGCACGAAGATCGAGGAGATCCACAGCGTGAGCTGGAAGTCATCGTGGACGATCTTGACCATGTCCTGGCAATAATAGAAAGGTTCCAGGACCACGGCCTGCGGCCCGTCTACCAGTGCGTCGGTTATCTTGTCCTTGTCTTCCGGGTCGAATGCCGCGGTAGAGAAGACCATCCAGCGTCCGCTGGACTGGTGTTCGACAAAGTTCGACATCATCTCGTGCGGGATGACGCCGGCCTCAAACAGCGATGCCGGTTCATAATCGCTTTCCAGCAGCGCGTAGAAGGGGATGAAGATGTCGGGATCCAGCTGCTGCTTCCGGGCGGCAGCGGTAACGTCGCGTTGGGTACGGGCGATCCGTTCCGGCGTCCAGAAGGCTTTCCAGGCTGCGATCCGGTCTTCCTGGTCGCGTTGTGACTGGAAGAGCAGGGGAACGATCGATGAGTACCGGGTCAGCTGTCCGGCCTTTTCGAGGGAGTCGAGCCGGTCGCGCAGCGACTTGTTGCATTCCAGTGCCTCGTCGAGGGTTTCGCCGTAGGCAGCGAAGTACAGGGTCATGCTGCCGTTTTCGTTCTTTTCGTAATAAAGCGTCTGGCTCTCGTCGAGCGGCTCATTCACATAGTTGAGGTTGCGCAGGTCCGTGTCGAAGCCCACGCGGGAACTCATGGCGATGCCCAGCACCAGCAGGACGGTCATCGCGCCCAGGATCCACGGGTTGCGGTCCCAGGGCAGGTTGTTGAAGCGCTCGACGGCCTTGAAGCCTTTGTATCGCTTGTAACAGATGTCTTCTTTCTTGAGGAAATGCGGCAGGAACACCAGCGCATACAGGGTGTTGCCCAGCAACGCGAAGGTGGCGAAAAGGCCGAAGTCACGCAGCAGGTCGCTTTCCGTGAACAGCAGTCCGAGGAAGGCGCCGATAGTGGTGAGGCAGCCCAGCACCACGGGGGTGGATTCCTCGCGGAGCATCTGTTCCACGTCTTCCACGAAATAATAGTGGATGAGCACGTGCAGGCAATAGCTCAGTGCGACGCCCAGGATGATAGCGCCGATGCCCAGTGCCATGAACGACATCACGCCCTTAATCCAGTAGACGCAGGCCAGGGCGAAGAAGGTGCCGTAGACCACGGGCGCCAGCATATGGATGACGAAGCGCAGCCGGTGGAAGCACAGCAGCAGGATGACCAGGATGATCAGCAGCGAGAGGCCCACGGTCCAGACCAGGTCGGACTTGATGGTGCTGGCATTGGAAACGCCGCCGAGCGGGTTGCCGTGCAGAAGCACGCGGGCGTCGGGATGGGCTTCTTCAAAGACCTTTTTCTCCTGGTTGAGGATACGGGCGAAACGGGTGCCGGTGCCCGAATCGGTCTGGCTGACGGTCGAGGAGATGAATGCCATCGCGACGGTGCGGTCCGGGCAGAAGAAGTGCCCGTTCTCCATCGTGAAGTCGCCCACCGTACCGGCTCCCAGTCCGTCCGGGAACATGCGGGCAAGGAAGATATCGCGCAGGTCCAGCGGATCCATGCAGACCATCTGCGTGGTCTGGCCGGTCATGTCATTGTCGATGAGTGCGCGGTTGCGGCCCATCTGTGCTTCGATGGCAGCGGGCGTCAGGGCCTCGGCGAAGGCTTCGTAGAAACTGGTGTCGATGAGCGAGGGAAGGTGCTCGAAGCCGTAGTCCATCGCCCCGAGCATCATGCCCGCATCGAGCGAGCTGAGAATGCCGATGATATATTGTCCGGTGGTGTCGCGTTGCAGGAGCGCGGCGCTGAATTCGTCGATGTAGTCGCTCAGCGTCCAGGTATCGAGCGGCTGCTCGGGATCGGCGGAAGTGATCTGGATGAAGATCTTGTCCTTGAGTTCGATATCACTGAAGGCCAGTTCGCTGTCGACGCTCGAACGGGGCAGGAGTTTCGCGACGTCCTCTTCGTAACGGAGCTGCAGTCCGAAGAAAAGGAAGACGAGGGTACTGACAATCAGAAGCACAAGGCGAACCGCCTTGTGCTTGTGAAGATAGTGGTAGATCGGCAGGAAAATCCGATGCATCGCGGGCTACGCTTCGGTCTTCACATCGTCGGTTTCCACGATTTCGGCAACGGGCGCTTCGCCGCAGTGGCAGTGACTGCGTTTCTCAGCGATGATCTCATCGGCACGCTTCGAGAAGAAGTCGTACATCACGCCCTCAATCGCCAGGAGGATGGCAGAGCAGACGATGGTGGCGACAAACACCAGCACGACGCCGACTTTCGGGATGCAGGCGAAGATGCCGCAGATGATGGCCATCAGGATGGAGCAAAGGATCTCGACGGCAAAGATGCGCCACTTGTTGCCGTAGGTGGAGTCATAGCTCAACTGTAGCGACTTGAGCGGGGAAACTTTCTTGTCGAGGAAGAAGAACATGGCGAAGCCCCATGCGATACTCATCACGATGCCCGGGATGAACATGAACAGGCATGCGGTCACGATGCCGATGTAAAGCAGGCCGAACAGGAGGAAGAAACCGCTGAGGTTCTTGAAGTTCTCCTTTGCGAAGATGGCAGTCGGGTCGATGGTCTCGCCGCGGCCGATGCCGATGATGGCTTTGTACACACCGATGGTCGTACCGACGTTGAGGTAAGGGATCCAGATGGTCACAAAGTAGAGGATGACCATCAGCAGCAGCGGAAAGAAGTTCTTCAAGCCATACTGGACACCGTCCTTGATGGTTTGGGTGATGTTGAGTTTCTTGGTTGCCATAACTTATAGGTTTTAGTTAATCAATCATTACTCGTTTTACGCGTTTGGGGATCGAGGTGAAAATCTCGTAGGGGATGGTGTCGAGGATACGGGCCAGGTCCCCGGCGGTCGGCTGGTCACCGAAGATGGTCACCGTATCGCCTTCCTTGCAGTCGATGCCCGTGACGTCGATCATGCACATGTCCATACAGATGTTGCCGATGGTGGGTGCCATCTTGCCGTTCACCTCGAAACTGGCCTTGCCGCAGCCCAGGTGCCGGTTCACGCCGTCGGCGTACCCGACGCAGAGGGTGGCGGTGTGTGTCACTTCGGGGCCGAGCATGCCGTGCCGGCCGTAGCCGACGGTTCCGTCCGTCTGGTTGAGTTCCTTGATCTGGAGGATCGGGCAGCGGAAGAAGGCGGCGGGTTTCATCTTCGACTGGTCGACGAAGCTGATGCCGTAGATGCCGATGCCCAGGCGCACCATGTCGTACTGGTACTGGGTGAAGCGCTCGATGCCTGCTGAGTTCAGGACGTGGCGGAGGGGCTTATAGGGGAGCACGCTCATGATCTGCGTGCTGAGTTTCTCATAGAGCTGGATCTGTCCGAGTGTAAATGCGTCGTGCTGGTATTCGTCGGATGCTGCCAGGTGGGTATAGAGGCCTTCGATGTGGATCTCGGGGCTCTCTTTCAGGAAATCGAGCAGGGCTGGGATTTCCTTTTCCATGAAGCCGAGGCGGTGCATACCGGTGTCAATGTTGATATGCACGGGGTAGGCGGTCCGTCCGGCCTTGCGGACTTCTTCGCGCAAGCGGATCAGTGCGGGCAGGTCGGGGATGCCGGGCATCAGGTCGTGGCTGATGATTTCGGGGTAGTCTTCGGTGCCTGTAGTCAGGACGAGGATCGGCAGGGAGATACCGGCTTTCCGGAGTTCGACGCCTTCGCCGGGCAGGGCGACGCCCAGATAGGCTGCGCCGAGTTTCTCCATTTGGCGTGCAAAGGGTACGGCGCCGTGGCCGTAGCCGTTGGCTTTGACCAGGATGAGCATCCTGGTTTCGGGTTTGAGGAGAGAGCGGAAATAGTGGAAGTTGCTCTCGATGCCGCTGCGGCTGAGTTCGAGCCGTGCAAGGGGCGTATTCTTATTCATTTCCTTGAAATCAATAATCTTGCAAAGATACAAAAAAAACATAACTCTCCGCTCTGACCGGGCATCTGTTTGCTTGCGCCTAGCGCGGGTGGGTGGGTGCTCCAGAACCCGTGCCACCCTCGGCACCGTAAGAGGGAGGGGCCCAAGCGCAGCTTGGGAGGGGTCGAGCGTAGCGAGACGGTTCTGGAGCAACCCCCAGAGCGCCAAGCAAGCAAACAGAGTGGGGGCTATTTGCGGAGGAGCATGAGGTTGCGGATGTAGGTGATCAGGCCGAAGGATTGGGCGAGGATGACGACGGGGTCGTGGCGGAGGATGCCGTAGGAGAGGATCAGCACGGCACCGATGGTACTGATGATCCAGAAGCCGGCGGGCAGCGTCGATTCGCCCCGGCGGGCCGAATAGACCGTCTGGTAGATGAACCGGATTGAAAAGATCACCTGCCCCACGATGCCGAACCACAGCAGCCAAAGCGGAATGGCGTCATTGTGGAACAACGTCTGCGATACCGAATCCCAGTTGCGGACAATGCCCACGGCCGCGGCCGCCGGAACAGCCAGCAACAGGACCACCACCGGAATGCGCCAGCGCCCCAGCTTCTGCCAGATACCCTTCGCCCCCAGGTTCCATACATAAGCCAGATAGCCGATCACCTGGCCCAGCATCAATGCGAAATCCCCGCGAAGCCAGCCGTACAGGAAAAAGATCAGCGAAGCGGCAAGGCTCAGCACCCAGAACAGCGTCGGATTGACGACGGTATGCGCCTTTTCAGAACGGATCCACTGCACGAGCATCCGCGCCGAGAACAACCCCTGCGCGACCAGGCCGAGCGCATAGATCCAAAGGTTATCCATCAGTCAAGATTGGTGGCGTCGATTGTGTAGTCAATGAAACGCTTCTTCATCCAACGATAGGCGAAACAGTCGTTGAAAGGCCCCCATAAACGGTTGAACAAGTGATATTTGGCCTTGCCGGCCATGCGGGGGTAATGCCGCACCGGAACTTGTTTGACCGTGCCGCCCGCCATCTGTACGAGGGCCGGGATGAAACGGTGCATGCCCGTGAACATCGGCAGTTTTTTCGCCGTGGCAGTCTGCAGGACCTTGAGCGGGCAGCCGGTGTCGGCGACGCCGTCGTGGGTCATCATCCGCCGCCAGCCGTTGGCGATCTTCGAAGAGACACGCTTGACGAAGCCGTCGTTGCGCTGCGTCCGGATGCCGGTCACCAGCTCGAATTCGGCAGCGTGGGCCAGCAGCAGGTCGAAATCGTCCGGATCGGTCTGCAGGTCGGCATCAATGTAGCCGACATAAGGCGAAGTACACACATCGAAACCCGCTTTCAGCGCAGCGCTCAAGCCGCAATTCCGTGCAAAGCGCAGGAAAAAGAAATCCGGCTGCCGGGCGCAGATCTCTTCCAGCAGGGCGCTTCCGCCGTCGGTGGAACCGTCGTCAACGAACAGTACGCACGCGGGTTGCATGGCGGATTTGCGGAGGTATCCGGACAATACCTGCTCCAGCCTTTCCAGGTTTTCCCGCTCGTTGTACAGCGGCACAATAATGGTGAACGCGTATTTCATCAGTGCAAAGATAGGGTTTTGTTTTTGGAGAAATAAAGAAAAATGTGTAATTATGTAGTTTGAAACGTGTAGAAACGGGTATAAACGTTTAAAAATGCTTCGGAGATTCGTCGCGATTCTGATTGCCCTGCTGGCCTTCTCGCTGCAACTCGGTGCAGTGAAGGCATGGCCGTATCCCGTGACGGTCGTGCAGCCTGACGGCTCGACGCTGGCCATCCGCATTGTCGGCGACGAGAACTGGTCGTGCAAGACCACGATGGCCGGCCGCCCCGTTTATCAGGACGCACAGGGTTTCTGGCACGAGACTGACTCGGTCGCCCTCTTTCCCCAGGTGCGGAAACAACTGTCACCCGAGGGAGGCGCGCTGACCGCCTTCTTTGCCACCAAATCGCCCGTCAGCGTGCGTACGCTTGTCATTCCCGTCCAGTTCTCCGACCGGTCCTTCTCGATTCCCAATCCCCGATCCTCCATCTATAACCTCTTCAACCAGCAGAATTATTCTGAATATGGGGCCACGGGCAGTGTGCTCGACTATTTCCGTGACAACCTGGACGACCGGGGACAGCTGATCTTTGATGTCTGCGACGTCGTGACGCTTCCCTATACGATGGCATACTACGGGGAGAACGCCGAAGGCGTCAACGACCGGAACCTCCGGCAGCTGGTGCAGCATGCCTGCATCGCGGCCGATGCGGCAGGCGTCGATTTCTCGCTTTATGATTTCAACAAGGACGGCTTCGTGGACAACGTGTTCCTGATCGTCGCCGGCCATAATGAGGCAGAAGGCGGCGGAGACTACACCATCTGGCCGCAATCGTGGAATATCGCCGACGCCGGCCTGACCATCGACGGCAAACGGGTATCCAATTTCTCGGTATGCTCTGAACTTTCCGGCGCGTCGGGTTACCGTTTCACCGGCATCGGCACCATCTGCCATGAGTTCTGCCACTTCCTCGGCCTGCCGGACCTGTACGACATCAACGGCTCGACGGAAGGGGAAGGCCCGGGCCTGTGCGGAACCCTTTCCATCATGGACCAGGGCAATTATAACAACGAAGGACGCACGCCGCCCTACCTGACCATTTTCGAACGCCATATCATCGGATTGGTTTCCATGATGCCGATCCGTTCCACCCGCCATCTCACGATAACGCCCGTCCAGTACGCCACCCAGGCTTGGGTGCTGCCCACGACGGTCACGGGCGAGGAATTCTGGATCGAATACCGGACCGGGCTCCGCTGGGATGCCTATATCGGCGGGACGGGACTGGTGGTCTACCATGTCGACCGGAGCAACAATTCCGCCGGCTCGATGCCGGCAAAGATGCGGTGGGAGACCAACGCCGTGAACGGTGCTGCCGACCATCCCTGCGTCCGCTTCATCGCCTCCACCGGAGAAACGCCCGCTTCCGTGGCGGATGCTTTCTATCCGGGTGCGATGAATGTCAGGGATATCCGTTCTTCCGTCAATTTCCCGCTCGTCGCCTGGAACGGGCAGGGACTCGGCCTGGGCCTTGCCGAAATCGGCCTGGGCGTTGAAGGAATGAACTGCCAGGTTGTTTCGGACAACGGATGGGATCTTCCCGTAGTGACCGGCTGGTCAATCATTCCGGGACAGACCTCCGCCTATCTGTCGTGGGAGGCCGACAAGGTCGCTTCCGGCGAATGGAACATCATCTGGGGCGGGCGCAGCATTATCCAGGAACAACGCGTCATCGTGGGCAGCCGCACTTCCTATCTGTTCGAGAACCTGGAACCCGACGAGTCCTATTACTGCGAACTGTTCTATACGTTGCGGAACCTGGAAGGGAAGCATTATCACATGGAATTCCGTTCCGTCCAGCGGTTGAGCGACTATCCGCTGATCGGCGGCCTGGAAGCCGGATGCCGTGTCGGTGTGCCCGTGTATCTTTCCGTGCTCAACCTGGTGGAGGAAGGCGCTTCTGTCACCTGGTACATCAACGGCGAATCCGTCAAGGACCTGCACCATACCTTCGGACGGGCCGGCATGTACAAGGTCGAAGCGGTCATCAACTATGCCGACGGATCCTACGAGACATTGACCAAAATCCTGGAGGTGAAAGAATGAAAGCATCGCGCCTGTTATTCGGTCTCCGCTTCTTCCTGGCACTGGCTCTGGTAGCCGTGACCATGGCCGTCTCGTGCCCCCAGCCGGAACCTGAACCCGAGCCGGAACCCGGGCCCGAGACCAAGACGACTGAGCGCAAGCAGTTTGAGGCAGCTGTCGTCGAAGGGCTGTATGTCAAGGGGTTGCGTGTCCTGTCGTACGACGGCGTCACCTTCCAGCGGGCGGTGAATCCCATCCGCCGCAACTACCGCATCCAGAGTGACGACCAGTCTCGCTACCTGAACGTCCACTACAGCGACCGGATCCCTTCCCGCGAGAGCGAAGAAGTGGAGTGCGAAATCCACTACAAACTGGAAGCGGGTGAATCTACCACGCTGATTGTCAAGCTGGTTGTCATCCAGGTGAACGATGAATACATCTGGTTGTGGAATGAGTTCCAGAAGGTGGGCGTGCTGGCGCACAAGCTATGACGGACGAAGCTGAAATCTACGATCCCCTGCGTCGAAAGATGGTGGCGCGGACGCCCGAAGAGGAAGTCCGGCAGGCCGTCATCGCGTGGCTGCGGGATGTCAAGGGCATTCCTGAAACACGGATGGAAAGCGAATGGGGGTTCACGTACAACCGCCGCCGCTACCGGGCCGATATCGTGGCCTTCGACCGCGAGCTCCGGCCGCAGCTGCTGGTCGAGTGCAAGGCGCCCGGCGTCAGGATTGACGAAAAGGTCATCGAGCAGGTCGTGCGTTATGCGCGGGTGCTTCCTGTCCGGCATATCATGGTCACCAACGGCACGGTGACGCACCTGCTTGCCCGCAACGAGGCGGACGGCAGCTATGCCTTCCTGGCCGAAATACCGGAAAAACTAGGATAATATCTTGGCTACCAGCTCCTGCAGGAGGTCTCCGTCGGTGGCCTCTCCGCGCGTGTTGGACTTCGAGCGGCGGTCGTACTCCTTGAGTAGCGCGATCACACGCATGGTTTTCTTGACGGGATAGTTGCGGACGGCCGTGTCGTATTCCCCCGCAAAATACGGGTTGATGCCCAGCTGGGACAGGATCTCGTTGCGGCCGGTACCGGCCATCTGCAGTGCCTCGAAGCGGAGAAGCCGGATGAAATGGCCCGACAGGGCGGCCATGGTCATCGGGAGCGGGAACCGTTTCGGGGAGTCGCCGAAAAAATGCACGATGCGGAAGGCCTTGGCCGCATCTTTCAGCGAAAGCGCCTTGGTCAGCTCGAATACCGAATAGTCACGGCTCATGCCCACGTTCTCTTCCACGTCGCGGACGCTGATGTTGCGCCGGTCTTCCGGCAGCACCTTGCGCAGCTTGTCAAGCGAGAGCACGACCTTGGACAGGTCGTTGCCCGCAAATTCGGCCAGCAGGGCCGATGCATCGGGGGCGATCGAAAGGCCTTCTCCGGCCACGTAACCTTCGATCCAGCGGGCGACGCGGTAGTCCGGAATCTGTTCTGACTCGAAGACCACGCCGATCTTCTGCGCCTGCTTGTAGAAAGCGGTGCGCTTGTCGATATTCTTGCCGGTCCGCGTGGGGTCGTTGTTGGTCTTGTAGCAGATCACCAGCACGGTGGTGGGCTGGATGCCTTCAAAATAGACGCCGATGTCCTCCACCTTCTTCATCATCTGCGCCTCCTTGACCACGACCAGCTGGCGGGACACCATCATCGGGAACTGGCGTGCTGTACTGACCACCTGGTTGGCCGTCACGTCGGCTCCGTAATAGACGATCTGCCCGAAATCCCGTTCTTCCGGCGGGATGACGTTCTCCGTGAGCAGTTTGCACAGTTCATCAATGTAGTAGTGTTCCTTGCCGAACAGGAGATAGAAAGGCTTGATGTCTCCGCGGAGAATCTCTTCGCGGAGCGCCTGGAACGCCTGGGCCGTATCTTTCGTCGTCTTTGCCATCGCTCGACAAAGATAAGAAATAAAAGCGTCATTCCCGGCCTGACCGGGAATCTTTTATATATCTTTGCAGTATGATTGATCAGGCACTCGACGGCAAAATCTTCCGGGTCGTATCCGGAACCGCACGCGAACTGGGCGTCCGCGCCTTCGTGATCGGTGGTTTCGTGCGCGACTTCTTCCTGCAGCGGCCGAACAATGACATCGACATCGTGGTGGAGGGCAGCGGCATTGCACTGGCCGAGGCCGTGGCTGCGAAGCTTCGGACGAAGGTTTCGGTGTTCAAGAGTTTCGGCACGGCAATGCTGCGATGGAACGACATCGAAGTGGAGTTCGTCGGGGCGCGGCGTGAGTCGTACCGCGCGAATTCCCGCAAGCCGATCGTCGAAGACGGCACCCTCGAGGAGGACCAGCAGCGGCGCGATTTCACCATCAATGCCATGGCTTTCAGCCTTCAGCAGGAAGACTACGGCGACCTGGTCGATCCGTTCGGCGGCATCCGCGACCTGAACGCCGGCCTGATCCGTACGCCGCTCGATCCCGACACGACCTACAGTGACGATCCGCTCCGCATGCTCCGCGCCGTCCGCTTCGCCACGCAGCTGGGCTTCACCATCGTGCCTGAATCCATCGAGTCGATGCGCCGCAACAAACAGCGGCTGGAGATCCTTTCCGCCGAGCGCATCGCCGACGAGCTGAACAAGATCATGAAGACGCCGAAGCCGTCCGTGGGCTTTTACCTGCTGGACGAATGCGAATTGCTGCCATACATCCTGCCGGCGCTCTCCAATCTCAAAGGGGTGGAAACGGTGGATGGGCGTGGCCACAAGGACAACTTCAGGCATTCGCTGCAGGTGCTCGACAATGTGGCGGAAGCCAGCGACAATCTCTGGCTCCGCTGGGCGGCACTGCTCCACGACATCGGCAAGGCGCCTACCAAGCGCTGGGAGCCCGGTACGGGCTGGACATTCCACGGCCACGAATATGTCGGCTCGAAGATGGTGAAGGGCATTTTCAGCAAGCTCAAGATGTCGCAGACCGATGACATGAAATATGTCCAGAAGCTGGTGTCGCTCCATCTACGTCCCATCGCGCTGGTCACCGACGAAGTGACCGATTCGGCGGTGCGTCGTCTGCTGTTCGACGCGGGCGACGACATCGACGACCTGATGATCCTCTGCAAGGCCGACATCACTTCGGCCAACGAACAGAAAGTCGAACGTTTCCGCCGTCAGTACGAGCACGTGAAGGAGAAACTCGTGGAGGTGGAGGCGAAGGATGCCGTCCGCAATTTCAAGAATCCGATTACGGGCGAGCTCATCATGGAGAAATATCATCTGCCGCCTTGCCGTCAGGTGGGCATCATCAAGGAATTCATCAAGGAAGCCATCCTCGATGGCGTCATTCCCAACGACTTCGACGCCGCCTACGCCCTCATGGAGCAGAAAGCCACCGAAATGGGCCTGAACCAATAGTCAACCTTCTGTCATGCCCGGCTTGACCGGGCATCTGAAAACAAAGGGCACCTGCGACGATAGAAGGAGCCTTTCTGTCGCTCATGCGTCGAAAAAGGGGCTAACCCGGTCGCTTGACGGCTAACTCCTCCCTTTTAGCCTCGCCTGAAGGCGAGTCTAACGGTCGTCAATCACACGCCGTCATGCTTCGCAACGCTCCCTGCACAGGCCTTCCCACGGACCCTTTTTCTCCAAATCGCTCCAGAAAGGTCCTTCTCCTGTCTTCGATGCCCTTTGCCCCTGTTTGCTTGCGCCTAGCGCGGGTGGGTGGATGCTCCAGAACCCGTGCCACCCTCGGCCTACGAGTTACTGGGGCGCTGCCCCAAACCCTGCCGCTTCGACCAGCTATTCCACAGGCTATCCCGCTTGGTCTCCGCTAGCGGCTGATGCCGCCTGGAGCAACACCCAGAGCGCCAAGCAAGCAAACAGATGCCCGGTCAAGCCGGGCATGACGAACGGGGAGACCAGCCGGGCATGACAAAAGAGCTAAAGCTCGGGGCCGTCGTAAATGTCGTCTTTTGGGGGCTGGGGAAGATGGGTCTGGAGGAGATGGGCGCCGGAGGCGTCGGGAATGAGCAGCAGGTCGTCGGCTGTCGCCGGGACAAGCAGGGTCTCACCGGCCGTCAGCGTGTAATGATTGCCGCCTGTCTCGACCCGTACGCCGCCCGCCAGACACGTATAAACTACGCAGCTCTTGAACGGCTCCATCGCAACCTTTGCCGGCTCCTTCAAAGGCAGGCTGGTAATGACGAAATGCGGACACTCTGCCAGGACGCGGACCCCGTCTCCTTCCGACAAATGGCAGCTGCAGGCCGCCTCATCGTATTTCTTGTAATCGATGCAGTCCAGCGCCTCTTCCAGATGCATGGGCCGCCGCGTCGCGGGATTGAATTCCCGTCCCCAGTCGTAGAGCCGGAATGTCATGTCGGAAGCCTCCTGGATTTCAGCAATCTTCAGGCCGCCGCCCGCGGCATGCACCGTTCCGGTCGGAATGAAGAAACAGTCACCCGGCCGGGGCGTGTAGACGTTCAGCAACTGCTCTGCCGTACCCTCCTGGCACGCCTTGCAGAGAGCCCCGGCATCGGTATCCTCCTTGAAGCCCATCCAGATACGGGCATCCGCACCGGCTTCCAGCACGTACCAGAATTCGGTCTTGCCAAACTCCCCGAAACGCTCGCCGGCAACCGTGTCGTCGGGATGGACCTGTACAGACAACCGGTCCTGTACGACCAGCCGCTTGTTCAGCAACGGGAAATACAGGTTGTACCAATCAAAGATTTCTTCACCCACAAGGTCTCCCATGTAGGTTTCCAGGATGTCGGGGAGATCGTTATCAGCCAGAAAGCCTTCCGAAACGACCGACGGCGTTTCATCAAAACCACACAGGTCCCAGTATTCGCCGCCCCAGGCCTTAGGCATCCACTGGGGATGAAACTTCAGCGGGTAGAGTTTTTTCATGCAAGATATACAATGTTACGGCCAGCACGACAACGGAGGCCGCA
This sequence comes from Bacteroidales bacterium Bact_13, assembly GCA_001602845.1. Lineage (GTDB taxonomy): Bacteria > Bacteroidota > Bacteroidia > Bacteroidales > UBA932 > Cacconaster. Next base: position 23,250 of record LUZE01000175.1, read on the forward strand.
AAAACAATCCAATAGGTAGTGGGAGGGAGCAGGTCACGCAGGCCCGAGTCGACCTCCATGTCCGGGAAGATCCGCATGAGGAGGGTCGAGAGCGAGTTGTTGAAGCAGTGCAGGAAAATGGTGGTCCACAGCGAATGCGTGCGGTAATACAACCAGCCCAGGAAGAGACCGATCAGGAACGCCGGAATCGACTGCCACGGGTTCATGTGCATGATGGCGAACAGGACGGCCGACCAGATGATGGCTTTGCGCGGAGACATCTGGTGCAGCATCCCGCGCAGCATCATGCCGCGGCAGAGGAACTCTTCGCACAGCGGTGCCAGGACGCAGGTGGAGACGATCATGTCCCACAGCTCGGAGTTCACGAACACGCTCTCGAAGAGGTTCTTGATCAGGTCGGGCATCGGGATGAACGACGTGGTGGGCTCGATGACCACCGTAATGGCCAGCAGTGCCACGACCACCAGCAACAGATACACGGGCACGGGCAGTTTGCCGAAATGCGGCGCGTTGATGCGTGTCGGGCGCCGGCCCGCCTCGCGGGCGTTCCGCCCCATCCACCAGCAGAACAGGAAGGGGAGGACCATCATCAGCGCGTAGGTTATCGATTGGGGTGCGTGGGGCAGCAGGACACCGGTCACGATGCTGCTGACCAGCAGGATGGCGACAATCAGCCACGACCCGCCCAGCGTCGGCTTGTAATATTTGAAGTTTTCAATCATCGTTCAAAATTAATCATTATTTTTGTGGAAACATCTGCCTGCATGTCCTTTTTCGGAAAAATCAAGGAAACATTTCACCGGTGGAAACAGCATCCCGTCGGGAAAGTACTTCTGAACAAGTACTTTATCGTCGGGTTCATCTTTTTGGTTTGGATATGCTTCTTCGACACCAACAATATCGGCGAGTTCATCCGTACGCGGCGGACGCTCCGCAGCCAGCGGCGGCAGATCGAATTTTACAAGCAGGAGATCTCCCAGATGGAACGGAAGCTCGACCAGCTGCAGTCACAACGCGATACGCTCGAAAAGTTCGCGCGCGAAGAATACTATTATCAGCAGGACGGCGAGGACGTGTATGTTATAAAATAGGCGTTTCTTCTCCGCCGTCCTCGTCCAGTTTGTCGTTCCAGAGATATTTCCGGGTTTCCCGCACGATGACCCCGCTCAACAGCAGGATGGCCGCCAGGTTCGGCAGCGCCATCAGCGCATTGGCGATGTCTGCCAGGTTCCAGACTACGGACAGGCTCATCACGGAGCCGATGAAGACGGCCGCGATGAACAGCGTGCGATAGACCGCGATCATCACCTTGCCGGCCTTGTGGTTCTTTCCTGCCAGATATTCGATGGCCCGCTCGCCATAGTACGACCAGCCGAGGATGGTGGAAAAGGCGAAGGTCACGATGCCGACCGACAGGATCAGCGGCCCGATGTGCGGCAGTTTCTCGAACGCGGCCTTGGTGAGGGCGGCGCCCTGCGTGCAGTCGATGTCCGGATGGGCCACGATGCTGCTCACGATGACCAGGCCGGTGAGCGCGCACACCACGACGGTGTCCCAGAACGTGCCGGTGGAGGAAACCAGCGCCTGCCGGACCGGGTTCCGGGTCTGGGCGGCGGCCGCCACGATCGGTGCGGAACCCAGGCCGGACTCATTGGAGAACAGGCCGCGGGCGATGCCGAAGCGGCAGGCCATCAGGACGGTGGTTCCGATGAATCCGCCGCCGGCCGCACGGGCCGTGAAGGCGGAACGGCAGATGAGCCGGACGCTTTCTCCGAGGAACTGCCAGTTGAGGCCGAGGATCACCAGGCAGCCGATGACGTAGAACAGGGCCATGAACGGCACCAGAGCGGAACAGACCCGAGAGATGCCTTTCACGCCGAAGACGATGACCAGCAGCACCAGCAGGGCCAGGATGCCGCCCACCACGTACTGCGACACGCCGTACGTCTCGTTCAGGAGCAGCGAGATCGAGTTGGCCTGTACGGTATTGCCGATGCCGAAGGCCGCCAGGGCCGTGAAGACGGCGAAGATGATGGCCAGCCACTTCGCGTTCAGCCCGCGCTCCAGGGCGAACATCGGTCCGCCGAGCATGCGGCCGTCCTGCGTACGGACGCGGTATTTGACGGCCAGCAGCCCCTCCGAATACTTGGTGGCCATGCCGAAGACGCCTGTGATCCAGCACCACAGCACGGCTCCCGGGCCGCCGAGCGCGACGGCGGTTGCCACGCCGACGATGTTTCCGGTGCCGATGGTGGCGGCCAGGGCGGTGGCCAGCGCGCCGAACTGGCTCACGTCTCCCTGCGACTGCTTGTCGCGGGTGACGGACAGCCGGATGGCCTTTCCCACCTTCAACTGGGGGAAACGGAGCCGGATGGTCATGAATACGTGCGTGCCCAGCAGCAGGATGATCATCGGCCAGCCCCAGACGGCGGTCGATATTTTTTCTACGATGTCGGCGAATGAGTTCATAAGAATTTGAGTATCTTTGCAAATATACAAAAAAACGAGGAACGATGAAAACGAGTCTCTTGTATCGCTTCGCGAAATTATGGGCGCTGGCCGCCATCCTGCTGATGGCCCAGGGCTGCCCGTATGTCGATCCTGAACAAGAAAAGATCGATAATGATCCCGATTATGCCGCGAAGGATTTCCTGCGCTCGCAATATATGGACGTATTCTACTACTGGCGCGACAAGGTGATCGACCAGAATGCCACGCTCAAGCCCTACGAATACGATATCTACGATTTCTTCGACAAGATGCTGTATTCCCGCGACCACTGGAGCTGGATGTGCGACAAGGAAGAGTATATCTCGGAGGAGACGGGCGTCATCACGGGAACCTGGGGCGTGAATCTCGGACAGGCTATCAAGTACTACCAGGACTACACCATCCGCATCCGCTACATCTACCCGGGCTCTCCCTTTGAGAAATACGGCATCACGCGCGGAGCCGCGCTGACGAAGATTGACGGAAAGAGCGTCGAGGATGATGCGGAAGGGTTCACGAAAGAGAAGCTGAACTATTTCCAACAGAATTTCTACAAGAGTCCGCAGACCTTCACCTTCCGGCTGCTGGACGGCAGTGAAGTGACGTTCACCGAGTCGATGGCCACTTCGCTGTCGACGCGTCCCGGCCTGATCACCCGGATCATACAGCCGTCCGAATTTCCGGGCCTTACGGCTCCGGTAGGCTATTTCCTCTATCTGGGATTCAAGGCCAACTTCCTGGACGACATCAACCAGGCGATGACCACGTTCCACGATGCGGGCATCCGGAACCTGATCGTGGACCTGCGCTACAATGGCGGCGGCGATTCCCGCGCCAGCCAGCTGCTCGTCGATTACCTGGCCCCGCTTTCCGCGGTCGGCAAGCCCTATGTCATCCGCAAGCACAATTCTTACCTGGCGTCATTGGACGATTCGTATTCCGATGCCGAAAACACGGCGAGCGTGGAAGGGAACAATAACTCGCTGACGCTCGACAAGCTTTATTTCATCGTGGGCTCTGGCTCGGCTTCTGCGAGCGAGATGGTGATGAACGGTCTGAAACCCTATTACGGGGAACGTCAGCAGATGGTCGGCGACACGACCTACGGCAAGCCCAACGGAATGTACGTGCTGATGTACCCGGGAAGCAAGTCCGACTACGAGGCTTACAACAAGGGAAACTTCAATTCACTGCAGTGGGTGTTCCTGCCCATCTGCTTCTACAACGAAAACTCCCGGGGCGATCAGATCCCCGAAACGGGCTTCATCCCCGACCTGTACAGGCCTGACGACCTGTACCACGATTTCGATCTGGAAGAGAGCAGCATCAATGCCTGCCTGACCCATGTGGCGACCGGGCGCTACCCTTCGAAGATACCCGGGACGCCGCGCAGGGTCAGCTGGACGAAGGCGGGCCCGCAGGGCGCTTATCAGATTGAACGGGAAGAAGATAGGCCCAATTATGGCGTATATAAGGTGCAGAAACCGGTTTTTTAAAGAAAAATTTGGATAATTCATTGAAACTGGCTAACTTCGACACGAATAAGCGAAAATTTTTTAAATATTTTTTATCCATTAATAACACCAAACCTATGAAAGAACTTATTGAGCAGATCAACGCTGAAATCGCTCTCTTCCAGAAGAACGCAGAGCTGCAGCTCGTGAAAGGCAACAAAGCAGCCGGCACCCGTGCCCGCAAGAACGCCCTCGTCATTGCAAAACTGATGAAGGACTTCAGAAAGGCTTCCGTCGAGGCAGCAAAATAATTTGCGTTTCTGAAGAAAAAAGGAGGGGGATCGCTGCAAAGGCGGTCCCTTTTTGTTACGATGGATTCAGTCCGTATAGACAAATACCTGTGGGCCATCCGCGTGTTCAAGACACGTACCGAATCGACCGACGCCTGCAAGGGCAACAAGGTGACCGTGGACGGCGCCGATGTCAAGCCCTCCCGCGAGGTGAAGGCCGGCGAGGTCATCCAGGTGCGGAAAGGCCCCGTGCTATATAAATATAAGGTGCTGGCCCCGCTGGAGAAAAGGGTGGGGGCGAAGGACGTGCCGCGCTTTGCCGAGAATCTTACGCCGCAGAGCGAACTCGACAAGCTGCATGCGCCCGTAGAGACGTTCTTCATCCGTCGCGACCGGGGTGCCGGCCGTCCGACCAAGAAGGAGCGTCGCGAGATGGATACGCTCTACGAATCTTTCTTTGTGGAAGAGGGGGAAGAAGACTGATCTTCCGGCTGGCTGGGAGCGGGCTTGGCCTTGTTGAACTGGGTCATGGCCCGGTCGATGCCTTCGGTGGCGTAGCACTTGATGGCTGCCACGGCGCGCTCGAGCAATTCGGGCAGCGCCCTTTTTTCTTCAAGCAACAGTTCTCCGAGTACGAAGTCGACCTGGCGGCCTTCGGCGAAGCCGCCGTTGCCCGTGCCGATGCGCAGGCGGGCATAGTCGTCGCTGATGAGTTCGTAGTCGATGCTTTTCAGTCCGTTGTGGCCACCGGCCGATCCGCGGCGGCGCAGGCGCATCGTGCCGAAGGGGATGGCGAAGTCATCGACCACTACGAGCAGGTTCTCCTGCGGGATCTTGGTCTTCTGCAGCCAGTAACGCACCGCCTTGCCGCTCAGGTTCATGTAGGTGGAGGGTTTCAGGAGCGTGAACTTGCGCCCCTTGAAGGAGATTTCGGCCGTGGCGCCGTAGCGCCCGGGCGTAAAAACAGCGTTGGACGCCTGAGCCCAGGCGTCCAACACCATAAATCCCATATTGTGCCGGGTGGAGGCGTATTCTTCACCGATGTTCCCCAGTCCGACGACAAGATAGTTCATGGGAAGAGATTATTCGGCAGTCTCCGTCGTTGCGGCTGCAGCCGAGTTACGGGTTGCGCGGACAGCGCAGACCAGCGTACCCTTCGGCGAGACGATCTGGAATCCGTCGAACTTGAGGTCACCAGCGTTGATCTGCTTGCCGAGGCCGAGATCGGTGATGTCGATCGGGAGTTCGTCGGGCAGGTTGTCGATCAGGCCGCTGACTTTCAGCTTGCGGGTCGGGACGTTCAGCTTGCCGCCCTGGCGGACGCCGATGGAGTTACCCGTGATCTTGATGGGCACATCGATGGTGACCGGCTTGGCCGGGTCGATGGCCAGGAAGTCCACGTGCATGGCGCGGTCGCTGACCGGGTGATACTGGATGTCCTTCAGGACTGCGAGGCACTTGCTGCCTTCGATGTCGAGGTCCACGATGTGGGAATACGGGGTGTGGGTGAGGTTCTTGAGCTGCTTCTCGTCAACCGAGAAAGAGGTGTTCTCAACGCCGGCGCCGTAGATGACGCAAGGCACCCTGTCTTCGCGGCGGACGCTCTTGACGTCAGCCTTCCTGCCGGTAATTCTCTTCTTACCTTCGAGTTCTAAGTGTTTCATTGCTTTTGTTTTAAAATGTGTTACTCAAGCCGGGGCTTCCCGGCTCCCATTGCACCAAAAGGTTTCCCTTTTAAGCGAGCCGCAAAGTTAGGAAAATTATTTTGTGATTACCAATTAATTGCATAAATTTGTCAGACATCGACTAACATTTTTAATAAACGCTTTAATACTTTACGATTATGTCTAAAAAATGGATTTGCACCGTTTGCGGTTATGTCCACGAGGGTCCCGAAGCACCTGAGCGCTGCCCCCAGTGCAAGGCGCCCAAGGCGAAGTTCAATGAATTGGTCCAGAGCGAAGGCGGCCTTACCTTCGTCGACGAGCACAAGCTCGGCGTCGCCAAGGGCTGCGACCCCGAAGTCTGGCAGGGCCTGCAGGATCATTTCCGCGGAGAGTGCTCCGAAGTGGGCATGTATCTGGCCATGAGCCGTCAGGCAGACCGCGAAGGCTATCCCGAAGTGGCCGACGCTTTCAAGCGCTACGCCTGGGAAGAGGCCGAGCATGCTGCCAAGATCTGCGAACTGATCGGCGAGATGGTGTGGGATACCGAAACCAACCTGAAGAAACGCATGGAGGCTGAGGCCGGTGCCTGCGAGGGCAAGAAAGCCATCGCCACCCGCGCAAAACAGCTCAACTATGACGCCATCCACGACTCCATCCATGAGATGGCCAAGGATGAGGCGCGCCACGGCAAGGGCTTCGAAGGCCTTTACAACCGCTATTTCAAGAACAAGAAATAGTCTGAGCCAGTAATGAAAAACAACCCCCGTTCGGCAGAGCGGGGGGTGTTTTTTTATTGCACCAGGCCGGTGGCCTGGTTCCAGGCGAGGGTTTTATAATAGGTGTTGAGCACCGTGTATTCGGCACGGGGGATGTAGACGCTAAGGCCCGAGACATTCTTCATCTCAATGCCGAGGAACTTCTCGGTCGTATCCTTGAAGATGACGGCGCCGGCGAGCGCATTTTTGAACTGCTGGTATTCGGCATCGGTAGCCACCTGCTGTACAAAATGGTCGAGATCGTAGAACCAGTGCTTGTTGAAACGGAAATAGGGCTGTACCTGGGATCGGTCGAGTGTCAGGATGCGGTCCTGATGGTTCTGGAAGATGGGTTTGCAAGCCGATGCCAGGGCGGGCAGGCCGGCGGTTTCCACAATGGTGACCGTCGCAGACTGGAAATCGCCCGTCATCGCCCGGTAGTGTTCCATATAGCTGACTGCAATGTTTTTGAGCGCATCCTTTGCATTGAGCGAAAAGACGGGCTGGACCATTTTCTCATACGGGAAGCCGTCGGCCAGGATTTCCGTGGGAGAGAAAAGCAGGTAGTCGCAGTTGTTGCGCAACTCGTAGGCGATTTCGACGTTGGCCATCAGGCAGGCGTCGAACAGGATGAATTCGTACTTGTTGACGCCGAGCGCCTGGCTGACTTCCTTGATGTCCATCTCGCTGCCATGGTCCTCTCCGAAACTCTTGCTGCCGTCGCCGGCCTTGACCATCCAGGCATAAGGATCGGGCCCCGCGTCCTTCAGCCTGTCACCGGGAGCGGCCATTTCCTTGGGCTGTGCATAATAGCCTTCCGGAAGGAATCCGGAGCCGTGCGACCACAGGATCAGGCTGTGGCGTTCTGCCGGCCAGGCATTCTCGGCGTCTGCCAGGACGGTGGCCAGCGTAGCGGCAGATGCTGAATTGGTGCTGGTGGGATAGGTCTTGATGACATCTTCCACCGTCACGTCGCTGCGGTCCTTGTAGAACCGGCTCAGCGTCGGCACGCCGTCGGAAAAATGATAATAAATGAGCACGCCCTTGTCCTTGTCGCGGACGCTGGGGAGCCAGGATTGTTCAATGTCGTATAGGTCGGCCTCGCCCTCGGCGGAGAGGCTGTTATTGCCTGCGAGGTAGATGAGGAGGGCCTGCCTGTCCTTGCCCGATGGTTCGAACCAGTGGCAGGATGTCAGGCAGAATGCCGCAAGGATCAGTACACAGAATCGCTTCATAAGGCAATGATATGAAAAAATATTATCTTTGTCAAGAAATAGTCAATAAAACTCCATTCAATATGCGTTTCTTAAAAGCCATGATGATCATTACCGGGCTGGGTCTGGTGCTGACCTCCTGCGGATCGAAAACCGGCGATCCCGACTTCAAATACTCCATCGACGAATTCGCGGACATCGAAGTGCTCCGCTACCAGGTGCCCGGGTGGGAAGACCTCACCCTGCAGCAGAAGGAATACATCTACCATCTCTGCGAAGCGGCCAAGTCTGGCCGTGACATTACGTGGGACCAGAACTTCAAGCATAACCTGGAAATCCGTCATCTGCTCGAGAACATCCTCGAAAATTATGCCGGAGACCGCAAATCGGCCGATTTTCAGGATTTCCTGGTGTACGCGAAGCGCGTTTTCTTCAGCAACGGCATCCATCACCACTATGCCAACGACAAGTTCTTCCCGGCTTGCAGCCGCGCTTATTTTGAGCGGCTCGCCGAGGCCGTGGGGGCTGACAAGGAGCGCACTGCTTTCCTGCTGGACGTGATCTACGATCCCGACCTGTACCCGACCCTGCAGTATCAGGGAACGGAAAAAGACCTGGTCGAAGCTTCGGCCGTGAACTTCTACGACGGCGTCACGGCGCAGGAAGTCAATGACTTCTATACCAAGATGGAAGATCCTTCCGACCCGCATCCCATCAGCTACGGCCTTAACAGCAAGCTGGTGAAGAAGGACGGCAAGATCGTGGAACAGACCTGGAAGGCGGACGGCCTGTACGGCCCTGCCATCGAAGCCATCATCGGGCACCTGGAGGCTGCCCGCGAAGTGGCGGAGAATGACGTCCAGAAGAAATACATCGACGAGCTGGTGGATTATTATCGTACCGGAGACCTGCGGATGTGGGACCAGTACAACATCACCTGGGTCGGCGATACGCAGAGCGACGTCGACTTCGTGAACGGCTTCATCGAGGATTACGACGATCCCCTCGGCCGCAAGGCATCCTGGGAAGGCATCGTCAACTTCCGCGACCGCGAGGCCTCGAAGCGTACGGAGATCATCAGCGACAACGCACAGTGGTTCGAGGACCATTCGCCGATCGATCCCCGTTTCCGCAAGGAGAAAGTCAAGGGTGTGTCGGCCAAGGTCATCAACGTGGCCGTCATCGCCGGTGATAACTATCCGGCAACGGCTATCGGCATCAACCTGCCGAACGCAGACTGGATCCGCAAGGAACACGGTTCCAAATCCGTGACCATCGCCAACATTACCGACGCATATGCGCTTGCATCGGAGCAGCGCCCGAAGAGCGTCCTCTCGGAATTTGCGTGGGACCAGGCCGAAATCGACCTGTGCAAGAAATACGGCAACATCACCGACAACCTGCACACCGACCTGCACGAGTGCCTGGGCCACGGCTCCGGACAATTACTGCCCGGCACGCCGGCCAATGCGCTGAAAGAGTTCACCTCTACACTGGAAGAGGCGCGCGCCGACCTGTTCGCACTCTATTATCTGGCAGACCCGAAGCTCGTGGAACTCGGCCTGCTCGACAGCCCCGAAGCTTACAAGGCAGAGTACATGAGTTACATCCGCAACGGCATTTTCACGCAGTTCAGCCGCGTGGAACCGGGCAAGCCCAACACCGAGGCGCACATGCAGAACCGCAAGCTGATCGCAGACTGGTGCTACGAGAAGGGCATGCCTGAAAACGTCATCGAGAAGAAGGTCCGCGACGGCAAGACCTATTTCGTGATCAACGATTTCGAGAAGCTGCGCGGCCTGTTCGGCGACCTGCTGGCCGAAATCCAGCGCATCAAGTCGGAGGGCGACTATGAGGCCGGCAAGGAACTGGTCCAGAAGTACGCCGTCAACATCGATCCCCAGTTGCACAAGGAAGTGCTTGAGCGCTATGCCAGCCTCGACCTGAAGCCTTATCGCGGTTTCATCAATCCGGACATCGTGCCCGTGATGAAGAATGGTTCGGTCGTGGACTACGAGATCGTCTACGGTGACGACTTCCTCAAGCAGCAGCTTCAGTACGGCCGCGACTATAAGACCTTATAATCGCAACGAAGCGAATTACAAAAACAACCCCCGTTCGGTCGAACGGGGTTGTTTTTTTATAGGTGCGTGCGGATGATGTCGGCTCCGAGGGCGACGGCACGTTCTTCATATTCGCGCACGATGTCGTCGCAGGTGGACGGCGTCAGGCAACGGGGACGCCAGATGAAACGCTTGCGGGAAATGCCGACCAACAGCGGCCGCCGGAAAGACTTGAGTTCGTCAAGCCGGTCGAACAGCAGCTGATTGTCCCGGTCGCTCTTCGAGAAACCGAATCCCGGGTCGAGCACCCAGTCGGTGACGCCCGCCTCTTTTGCCCGTAACGCAAAATCACGGAAATACTGCTTGACGCTTTCCACCACGTCCTCGTAAACATAGTCTTCGTGCATCGTTTCGAAAGTGCCCTGGTGGTGCATGGCCACGTAGCGAAGGCCGAGCCGTCCGACGATGGGCAGCATCGAATCGTCCCACTCTCCGGCCGAAATGTCGTTGACCCAGAACCGTCCGATGACCTGGTAGGCCATCACCACGATCGATGCGCGGAACGTGTCGATCGAGACAGCCACGTCGGGATAGCGGCGGGACAGCGTCTCGAGGGCGGGTTCGAGCCGGCGCCATTCGTCGTCGGCATCTTCCAGACGGGCGCCCGGACGGGAAGAAACCGCACCC
>LUZE01000176.1 GCA_001602845.1 Bacteroidales bacterium Bact_13
AGCGGTTCTCCCAGTGCGCCGGGTTCTTTCGTGCGGTCGAGCACGGCGATGCGCTTGACCGACTTCGGCAGTGCGCGGAGGAAATACTTCGCGGAGAACGGACGGTACAGGCGGACCGTAATCAGGCCCAGCTTCTCGCCGCGGGTCTCTGCCAGGTAGTCGATGGTCTCCTTGATGGTCTCACAGACGGAACCCATCGCGATGATGACGTTCTCGGCATCGGGAGCTCCGTAGTAGTCGAACGGCAGGTAATGGCGGCCGGTCAGCTCGCTGATCTCGCCCATGTAGCGGGCCACGATGTCGGGCACGGCGTCATAGTACGGGTTGCAGGCTTCGCGGGCCTGGAAGAACACGTCGGGGTTCTGGTTGGTACCGCGGGTAACGGGCTTGTTCGGATTGAGGGCCTTTGCACGGAAAGCGGCGAGCGCCTTGTCGCTCACGAGCGGACGCAGGTCTTCCGCCTCGAGCACCTCGATCTTCTGGATTTCGTGCGAGGTGCGGAAACCGTCGAAGAAATGGACGAACGGAACGCTCGACTTGATGGTGGCCAGATGTGCCACGGCTGCCAGGTCCATCGCTTCCTGGACGCCGGCGGATGCCAGCATCGCGAAACCGGTCTGGCGGACGCTCATCACGTCCTGATGGTCGCCGAAGATGGAGAGAGCCTGAGCAGCCAGCGTGCGGGCCGACACGTGGAACACGGTCGGAAGCAGTTCGCCGGCGATCTTGTACATATTGGGAATCATCAGCAGGAGGCCCTGGGATGCCGTGAAGGTGGTGGTCAGGCTGCCTGCCTGAAGGGAACCGTGTACGGCACCGGCCGCGCCGCCTTCGCTCTGCATCTCGGTCACCTTGACGACCTCGCCGAACATATTCTTCTTGCCATAGGCAGCCCACTCGTCCACGAGTTCAGCCATTGTCGAGGACGGGGTGATCGGATAGATGGCCGCGTGCTCACTGAACAGGTACGCCACGTGAGCCGCGGCAAAATTGCCATCGCAAGTGATGAATTTCTTTTCTTTTGCCATAAGTGTATCGATTGATTTGTTGTTTTATTCCGCTTTTACCCCAAGGTAAATAATCCCTCAAAGTTACCTATTATTTTGCGTTTTGAAAGACTTTTTTTATTTTTACCGGACTTTAATCGCTAGAAACATCGAAATGAAAAGGAATCTCTTGTCTCTCTTTTTGATTTTCTGCTGCTGCGCCACCCTTTCCGCACAGGATGTAGTCCATCACCAGCGCGGCGAAGACCTGCAGCAATACCTGCTCGACAGCATCAAGTTCGTCATACCTGAATTCCAGTCCGGCATCATCACATTCCGCGACGGCAGTTACTCGCGCGGCCCCGTCAACATCTCGACGATCGAGCAACGCGTGTATTTCGTCGCACCGGACGGCAACTACCAGGTGCTTACCAATGAAGACCAGGTGACCCGTGTCTCCGTCAAGGGACGCACGTTCATCAAGAGCCAGTACGGCTATGTGGAACTGCTGGACACCGCTGGCGATGTGGCGCTGGGCGCCGTGCGCCGCACTTCCTTCTTTGAAACGGAAAAGAAAGGCGCCTACGGCATGGCCTCGCAAACCACGTCCGTGACGACGATCGGCACCATGCAGTCGCACGGCGTGACGTACACACTGGGCGCAGACCAGACCACCCCGTTCAAGTACAAGGTCATCCCGTACCTGTACAGGAACAACAAGGTTTACATGTCAACCCGGAAGAACTTCCAGAAATGCTTCCCCGACAAGAAGTCGGAGATCGAAAGCTACCTGAAGGAACACTCCGTAGACTTCGAGAACATCGAAGAAGTCACGGAACTCTTTAACAGCTTATCCCGCTGACCTCAACGTCCGGCGAGATCTTCCTGACCAATCCCTGCAGCACCGTGCCCGGTCCCACCTCGACAAACGAGGAGGCGCCGTCGGCCACCATATTGCGCACCGTCTGGGTCCAGCGGACCGGCGAGGTGAGCTGCATCAGCAGGTTGCGGCGGATCTCGGCGGGATCGGTATGCGGCAGGGCGTCCACGTTCTGGTAGACGGGGCAGCGGGGCGTGTGGAATTCGGTCGCCTCGATGGCCTCGGCCAGTTCCTGGCGGGCCGGCTCCATCAGCGGAGAGTGGAAGGCACCGCCCACGGGGAGGACGATGGCACGCTTCACGCCACGGGCCTTCAGTTCCGCGCAGGCAGCCGCCACGGCCTCTTTTTCACCGGAGATCACGATCTGTGCGTCGCTGTTGTAATTGGCGGGAATCACGATGCCGGGCGTCTCGCTGCAGACCTGCTCGATGAGCTCGGCCTGTCCGCCGATGACTGCCGCCATCGAGCCGGGAACGGCCTCGCAGCAACGCTGCATGGCCAGGGCACGCGCGGAAACCAGGCGCAGGGCGTCTTCAAAGGCCAGGGCGCCGGCGGCGACCAGGGCGGAGAACTCGCCGAGCGAATGGCCGGCGGTCATGTCGGGCTCGATGTGGTTGCAAAGGGCCGCTGCGACGGAGTGCAGGAAGATGGCCGGCTGGGTCACTTTCGTGGCCTTGAGTTCCTCGTCGGTACCTTCAAACATGATCGCGCGCAGGCCGAAGCCCAGGATGCTGTCAGCCGCGTCGAAAAGATCGCGCGCCTGCGGGTCACGCACATACAACTCCTGACCCATGCCTACAAACTGTGATCCCTGTCCGGGAAATACATATGCTGTTTTCATAACTATTCTCTATAAATACGGCCGCAAAGATAATAATTCCAGGTTGTAATAAGATAATAATTCCGGGTTGTAACACAAAAAAAAACGCGCGAGCGCGAGGGGTCGCAGGGGGCTGTGCCCCCTTAAAAGAAGGAGGCGCGTCAGCGCCGACTGTACAAAAGAAGCTCGGCAATGCCGAGCTTCTTTTGTACCCCCGTGCGGAATCGAACCGCAACCGTCAGAACCGGAATCTGAAATTCTATCCATTAAACTACGGAGGCCGGTATGTGACTGCAAAGATATTGTTTTTTCTCGAAGAATTCGTTATATTTGCAAATTGTTTAGCGGAAAATTCCAAACAAATCATAACTACAACTCTACGATATGGCTCGTGAAATAAAATTCTCTCTCGTTTACCGGGACATGTGGCAGTCATCGGGCAAATACACCGCCCGCGCCGACCAGCTCGAAGAAATCGCTCCGGTAATCATTGACATGGGATGCTTCGACCGCGTCGAGACGAACGGCGGCGCATTCGAACAGGTGCAGCTCCTCTACGGACAGAACCCGAACAAGGCTGTCCGTGCCTTTACGGCACCGCTCCACAAGGCAGGCATCCAGACCCACATGCTCGACCGCGGCCTGAACGCACTCCGCATGTACCCCTGCCCGGTGGACGTACGTAAGCTCATGTACAAGGTCAAGCACGCCCAGGGCGTCGACATCACCCGTATCTTCGACGGCTTGAACGACCCCAACAACATCATCCCCTCGATCAAATACGCAATCGAAGGCGGCATGATTCCGCAGGCTTCCCTGTGCATCACCTACTCCCCCATCCATACCGTGGAGTATTACACCAACCTGGCTGAGAAGCTCATCGAAGCCGGCGCACAGGAAATCGCCCTCAAGGACATGGCCGGCATCGGCCGTCCCTGGTCGCTCGGCCAGATCGTGGCGAACATCAAGAAACGCCATCCTAAAATCGTGATCCAGTATCACGGCCACACCGGCCCCGGTTTCTCCGTGGCTTCGATGCTGGAAGTGGCACAGGCCGGCTGCGACGTGCTCGACGTGGCCATCGAACCGCTCTCCTGGGGTAAGATCCATCCCGACGTGATCACCATCCGGGCCATGCTCAAGGATGCCGGATTCCAGGTGAAGGACATCAACATGAAGGCATACATGGAAGCCCGCGCACTCACGCAGAAGTTCATCGACGACTTCCTGGGCTACTTCATCGAGCCGACCAACCATCACCTCACGTCCCTGCTCGTGGGCTGCGGCCTCCCGGGCGGCATGATGGGTTCCATGATGGCCGACCTCAAGGGCGTCCATCCTGCAGTGAACATGTACCTCCGCAACAACGGCAAACCCGAAGTGTCGCTCGACGACCTCGTGGTCAAGCTGTTCGAGGAAGTCGAATACGTGTGGCCGAAGGTCGGTTATCCGCCGTTGGTGACCCCGTTCAGCCAGTATGTGAAGAACATCGCCCTGATGAACATCATGGCGGAAGCACAGGGCAAGCCTCGCTACAGCCTCCTGACCGACAAGAGCATCTGGGGCATGATCCTGGGCAAGAGCGGCGTACTGCCGGGCCCCGTGGCGCCGGAGATCAAGGAACTCGCCCAGAAGCAGGGCTTCGAGTTCTTCGAAGGCGACGTGCAGGCTCTCTACCCGGACGACATGGACGAGTACCGCAAGGAGATGAAGGAGAACGGCTGGGAGTTCGGTCCCGACGACGAAGAACTCTTCGAGCTGGCCATGCACCCCACGCAGTACCGCGACTACAAGAGCGGCGCTGCCGAGAAACGTTTCAAGACCGACCTGGAAGCTGCCCGTGCAAAGGCAGGTGCGCCGATCATCGTCGAGCGCCCGGTCGTCGAGCGTCCCGCTTTCGACATCGAGAAGTACACCGAGCAGCATCCGGATGCACAGCCGATCCAGACGACCGCAGCCGGTGTCCTCACGTGGACGGTCGATCCCGCCGGCGAGTCGGTACCCCCGGCAATCGGCACGAAGGTCGAGGAAGGCAAGCCCGTCTGCTGGGTCCAGGCTTACTACGGCAACGAGGAATGCAAGGCGCTCAAGAGCGGCCGCATCGTCTCGATCAACGCCAAGCAGGGCGACAAGGTGGTCAAGGGCCAGATTGTCGGCTTCATCGAATAAACGCATGACGTGGCCCTTTCGGGCATGACAAAAGCAGAGGGCTCCGGATATCCGGGGCCCTCTGTTCGTTTATGGCTGATGCTTATCGGGACGAGATGACGATGTTGGCCAGGGCGCCGCAGCCCTCGAAGGCCCGCTCATGCACACTGACCGCCTTCGGAATGACGATCTTGTTCAGTCCCGAGCAATCCTTGAACGCGCGGTCTTCCACCTCGCGGACACTCTCGGGAACCGTGATTCCCTGCAATTTGGTGCAACCCTCGAATGTGCCGGTGCTGATCAGGATCAGGCCGGAAGGCAAGGTAATGTTGGACAGCTGGTCGCAGCCGCGGAACAAGCCGTCGGCAATCACGCGGGTGTGCGGCGCGACAGTCACGTTTCCGGCCGGCTTAGCACCCTTGAACCCGACCAGGCAGTTGTCCAGGTACACCAGCCCGCCCTTCTGCTTCTCGTAGCGCGCCGTTCCGGCAAAGGCGTCGGCACCGATGCGCTCCACGCTTTCCGGAATGGAAAAACGCTCCAGGCCCGTGCATTTGTTGAACGCACAGTCGCCAATGGTCACGAGTGAAGAAGGAAGGTCGATACCGTCCAAAGTGACACAGCCCGCGAACGACCAGGATCCGAGCGATTCGACACTGTTGGGAATCATCACGTTCTTGAGGTTGCGGCAGCCGTTGAAAGCGCTGGCGCCAATCCGCTCGACACTGTTGGGAATCGTGATCCGGACCAGGCCGAAACAGTCGTGGAACGTCCAGTCGGCGATTTCCGTGATACTGTTCGGAATGAGGATGGACGACATGGTCTCGCACCCCTCGAAAGCACCTTCCCCGATGATACGGACGCTGTTGGGGATGGTCACGTCAACCAGGTGGTCGCAGCCCTTGAACGCGTTGTTGCCCACAATCGTATCGCCGTACGGGATCTCGATGCGTCCCAGGCTGCGGCAATTCTCGAAAGAATGGTCGCCCAGGCTGCGCAGTTTGGAGGGAAGCGTCACCGATTCCAGCGCGGCGCATCCGGAGAAGGCATAGTCTCCCACGGAAGTGACATGGTCGGGAATCTGGACGGACTTCATCGTCTCGCAATCGAAGAACACACCCGGCTCCACTTCCCGGATGGTCTGCGGGATCACCATGGTATTGATGTTCCGGCAACCGTAAAACGCGTAGCGGCTCAATTTCTCGAGGTACGGAGGCAGGGATACCTTATTGAGCACCCGGCAGTTGTCAAAGGCGCTCTGTCCGATTTCCAGGACGCTGTCCGGAATCTTGACCTCGACCAGCTTGGAGCAGCCCTTGAAAGCCTCGTCACAGATCTTCAGCACACCCTCGGGCAATTCGATGGTCTTGAGGGAGGCGTTCTCGCCGAAAGCTTCGGGGATAATTTCGACGATGGGCATCTCCAGTTTCAAGATATGCACGTTGAACGGCTCCATCACCTCGTACGAGATAATCTCGGAGCCGAAAGGATTCTCCACCCATTCGAGTTTTTCCGGACTCGAAGTAGTGAGGATCAGACGGTTGTCGGGAATGGTACTGGAAAGCGGCTCCATATAGGGCTTGCCGTCGATCGTGTAGCATCCGTACCGGCCGTCCTTCCGGACCACGATATAGCCGCCTTCCGCCCCCACGAACGCATCGTCGAAATCGGGCTCCGCCAGGACAGAGCCCAGCTCGCTCATCATTCCCATCTTCCCGTCTTCATCGTAAATCTTGTAGATGTTCCGGCAGAGACGCGTCGGCGCCCGATGGGAACACGCCTTCGCGAAGACTTGTCCGTTGGGCCGGATGCCATCCCACACGCCTTCTTTACTGCCCCAGAACACAGATTCATCGATGCGGATGTCGTCATATTCGAGCGGAACGGCAATCTTTCCGTCGAGGGACACGAAACCCTGCTTGCCGCCCGCAGCAGCCAGCATCAGTCCGTTCCGGTTCGGGTTGCCCAGCGTGTCGTATTCACAATTGATGATAAACGTCGCATTGTTGCGCATCAGGCCCCACCGGCCGTTGTAACAGACCCGGGCGCCGATGAACTCGATGCTCCCGTATTGAATGGTGTGCATCGCTTCCGTCTGGTCGAAAACAGGCTTGATCCGGAAGGAACCCGCCACGTCGGCATATCCGTACTTGCCTTTCTTGTCGGGTTTCGGGAAGAGCGGAACGGGATCCTTGAGCTCCTTCTGTTTCGGATTGGGATTCGCCTGTCCGAATGCGGGCAGGACAAAGAACAGCAGCAATCCGGCAAGTAATATGTGTTGTAACCTCATCTTCTGCTCATTATTTTTGCTGTGTCACGGTAACCGAGATGGCGGGAATGGACGAATATTTTGTATCATTGATGGTAACCGTAGCCGTGCGCGTATTTCTTGTACCATTTTTCGACGTTGCTTTCACGGTCACAACGGTCGTCCCGGCAGAACCGTTGCTGGGCGAAATGTTCAACCAGGTTGCATCGGACTTGGCAGACCAGGTTCCGTCTGCCGTAACCGTAAACGTGCCGGTCGAACCATTCGCCTTCTTGATGGACAAGGACGTCGGATTGGCCGACAGGTTGTACTTCTCCTGCTGCACCGTGAACACCTTGTTCAAGGAACCGAAATCCTCGCAGACGACCGTCACGGTACCGGTACGGCGGGACGTGGCAGGAGCGTTGTCCTGAATGGTCGTCAGGGAGACCCTGTCGGTTCCCGCAGAGCCCCGCGACTTGGAAGCCTGTATCCATTCGGGCGTTTCGATCCGCCAGCTTCCGGACGAGGTGATGGTAAATTCAGATGATTTTTCGCCCTTGAACGCCCCGAACGAGTAGGAATCGGCGTTGGACACCGTCCATTTGTAGCCGGACTGGGAGAAACTGACGGTCACGGATTCTCCGGTCACGTCGTTACGGACGCTGAGGCTGCCGGAGCGGGCTTCCGACCCGTTGTTTGACACCGTGCCGGGATTCGGCTGGATGGTGAAGTCGATCGTCCCGTTGCCTCGTCCGTTCTGCCGGGAGGGCGTCACCCAGCTCGGGCAGTTGAGTACGGACCAGGAAACGGTCGGATAGCAGGATACCTGCGTCTGCCTCGTCGCGCCGGTGGCCGCCTGGTTGGTGAATTCCACGCCACTGACGGAGTAATTGAGGCCGTCTTGCGAGAAAGTGATCTGCCGGGTCTTGCCGGCCTGGTTCCGGATCACCACCCGACCCGAACGGCTGGATTTCGCCGTGTTGGTGTTGATGGTAAAGTACAGCCAAACCGGTTTTTCGCTGGCATTCCCACTTGTAACGGAGGGGGTGACCCAAACGGGCAACTCAGTAACCGACCAGTCTTGCGAAGAAATCAATTCAGTCGCACAAACCGGCAGCGGATCGTCGTACGCGCTGATGGACGGGAAGTTGTCGGTGGAGAGGTCGAACATCGTCCGCATCTGGACGACCGGGAATTCCCTGCGCAGGGCACTGCTGTTGAGCGGGCAGACCAGCCGGATGGTCGAAGTGCGGTGGTCCTTTTCGCTGGAATTCTCGCTGCGGGCGGTGACCGTCACACGGTATGTGCCGCCGCTTTCAGCCGAACTGGGCGAGATATCGACCCAGCTGGGCGCCGCATCCACCTGCCAGGGACCCGAGCTCTCCAGGACGAACTGCCGGCTGCTGCCCTCGGCGGAGCCGAGTGTATCGAGGCCTGTTGTGACCTGGAACTTGAATTCCGGTTGCCGGAGCACCAGTGTATCTCTAAGCACGACTCCCGCCAACCCGGAATCAGCGCTGCGGACCAAAACATTGCGCGTTCGCGGATTCAGCTCCAGATTCTGCTGGGAGACTGTAATCTGGACGGGCGTTTCCCCTCCCTCGCCGGACGAAGGATTGAATTCCACGCCTGTCGGGCTGGATTCCACCCGCCAAGGGCCTGAAGACACGAAAACAGCATCCTGGACCCCGCCTTCGTTCGCGAAGTCGAGGAGATCGATCTCCTTGCCGTCTTTTTCAAAATAGAAAAGGTATCTCTCCTGCAGCACGTCCAGATAGCGCAGGGCACCGGAACTGGCCTGCAGCGACACCTGGCACTGACGGTCATACTTGGTGGCATTGGGGGAAAGGGGAACCAGATGCAGCGTGGAAGCATCCTGTTTCTTGACGTCCAGCCAGTCACTGCCGGGATTGTCGAGGATCTTCCAGCTGGCGGAAGCCCCGGGTTCGGGATCCAGCATAACAGAGAAGGTTTCCTCATTGAAATTGCTGCGCTCGAACACGATGGTCCGGCTGGAAACGCCGCCGATCAGGAAGCTGTAATTCTGCTGCACGATGCTGAGCGTATCGTGGCGCACGTCGGGAATGCCGTCCGGGACAGGCCGCGTCCGGTTCTCGTCGACATAGCTGGTGAGGCGGTAATAGGAGTGCCATTCCAGCGTGTCCAGGTTGGAATCGCGCGGCGTGACCCGGATGGTCGCATCGCCGAATCCTTCGTATTGCGAGAGCAAGAAGTGTGTTTCTCCGGCCTCATCCCCGACAGGCTCCATGCGCCAGTACAGGTTCGACGCCAGCGGGACGGACGGATCGTCTTCAGAATCGTCCAGATTCACGGCACCGTTCCATTTGTAGCGGAACGAATCTTTCCGGCTGTTGTCGAGGAAGGCGTACGGATTCGCCTGGGATACCTGGATGCGCTTGACCTCGGATGAATTGATGGTGATCTCACCGGTCTGGGGGCTTCCCGACATGTTGGCGTCAGCAATCAGGGTGATGGTCTGCATGCCCCGGCCGGAAAGCCGGTCGGCATTCAGCCAGGAAGGCTTGGACAGGGACCATGCGCCGACCGCGTTCACCGTGAAGCGGATCGTGTCGCCCAGCGGATTCAGCGTGTACTGGTCTTTGAGGAACAGGTCTTCGCTGTACACGCCCTGTTCGAGGACAGGCTGTTCGCACGCGCCCAGGCAAAGCAGCAAAACAATCAGATACCAGAAAGATTTTTTCATACTCTCGTAGCCATTATCTGTCATAAATCAAGTCACCCGGCGTGTTCCTGAGCATTTTCTGCATCACCCAGTGCACCGTGACGACGGAAGCCGCCAGGATGACCAATATGGAAATGACGGTCTTGGGATTGCCAAGATCCAATAAGTTATATCCCTCTTTCAGCAGGCCGAACACGGGTGCCAGCAGCTGGACGAGGAGGACGGCCGCCAGCGCGATGATGACGGCCGCAGCCACCATCAGGAAGATGATCAGCGTATAGACGCCGATCAGCTCTCGATTGCTGATACCGAAGGCCTTGAACGTGCCGATGTTGCGCTTAACCTTCTGGAAATACGATTGCAGGAGGTTGATGATGAACAGCACGATGCAGGTGATGGCGAAGAAGATCATGGCCCAGGAAAGGATGTTGGCCATGATGCTCACGGCGTTGAAGTTGCGCTTCGCGTTGATCTGGGTCATCTCGATGTTGACCCTGAAATTCTCCTTCACATATTCCTGGAAGTCGCCCACCTTGTCCAGGTCCTTGAAATGGACGGAGATGTAGGCCTGCTTGGACTGCCGGTACTCCGTGAAGTTGAAGTCGAACACGCGATGGACGTCATCACCGGCGAAGCGTTCCGCGATCCGGTCGGCGATCTCGGCGGTCAGGTCACAGGGAATCTCGCCGTCATCCGAGGTGATCGAGACGAACGATCCCGGCTTGTACGGAACGATTTCCGGCTTGTAGAAATACGAATCCTCTACGGAAATGTCCTCACACCCCATTTCGTCCAGGAGGGTCCGGACCTCGTCCATGAAGACATCCGATCCCAGGTCGTCCGGCACATAATAATACAGGGAAGCGGCATATTCCGGATTGTCGCTGTACGAGAACGGATAGGTGATGTCGTTGATGTCCTGGAAATAGCAGTTCTTCGTCGAGATCAGGTCCACGTTGCCGGGGAGCCGGCGGACAACACCGAGCACCGGCAGCGGCAACCGCACGAACTTGTCGACGACCTTGAAGCCCAGCTCTGCGGCGTCCGGATTATAGCGCTGATAGTCGATATAGGCGGGATAGGGTTTCTCATATCCCAGATTGTGGATCATCTCCTCCGTCACGATGACACCCACCGTATTGGGATCCACTTCGGACAAGTCGGCCACGCGACATCCGTCCGCGATATTGTCATCCGCCAGGATCGCTTCGATCAGGGCCGAATTGATGTCGCCGAAGAAGCGGCAGCGGAGATACTGGACCTGGTTGTCCTGCTTACCGAAGAACATCCAGCTGAAATAGTAGTCGGACTGGTAGCCGCGGTAATGGTACTGTTCTTTCAGGGCATCGTCTTCCAGCGCCTCAGACAACTTGACGAAATCTCCTTTCCCGTAATCGTTCTTGATGTCCACCCAGTTGATGAACGGGTCGTTCATCTTGTCGTACAGGTAGCGCAGGCTGCCGCTGCTGAAGGCGATGGCCAGGAACGTGGCGAAAAGGACGATGGTCAGCAGCCAGAGGTTGGCCTTCCGGTTGCCGAGCACCACCTTTCCCTCGCGCAGGGCGAAGAGCTTGAAATAGTCCTTGTTCAGGAATGAAAACCGTTTCATTGCTGGCCACCCCTCCTCAGGTACTGTTCAAAGAGGTTCGTCTCCAGGGTTTCGTGCCCGTTGCTCCAGCTACGCCTTTCCGCGTCGGGCAGGAAGACGCTCGTCGCGTCGATCCGGCCGAAATAATCGTATTCCCCGTGTTCGTTGCGCTCGTCGCGGCGGTTGCGGCGGATCAGCACGATCCGGTCGGCGAAGGTCGTGGCCAGATGCATGTCGTGCGAGACGATGATGGCGGAACTGCCTTCGTGCGCATTCAGGCGGGCCGCAAGCAGTTCCATCGCCTTGACGGCGTTCTCGCTGTCGAGGTTGCCGGTCGGCTCGTCGCCGAAGAGGACCGAGAAATCGGGCAGGATGGCCCGGGCGAAGGTCAGTCGCTGCTGCTGGCCGCCGGAAAGTTCCTGCGCCATGCGGTCCGGCCCGATGTGGCCCAGACCCAGGTCCTCCAGTACTTCGCGGGCCTTTTCGAAACTCTCCTTTTCGGAATAGCCCTGCAGCATCCGCGTCAGGGCGATGTTCTCGTAGGCCGTGAAGTTCTGCATCAGATTGGTGCTCTGGAAGATAAAACTGAAATGCCGCAGCCGGAAAGCCGAAAGCTCCTCATCGCTGTTGCTGCGCCACATGGCCAGCAGGTCGACGGGCTTGTCTTCCTGGTCGTAGAATTCGAACCGCATGCCGGGCGTCGGGACCACGGTGTTGTTCATCAGGCCGAGCAATTCCAGAATCGTGCTTTTGCCGATGCCGGATTCACCCACGATGAACACGGTTTCCCCGCGCGGAATCTCCAGCCGGTCCACTTCCAGGACGATCTTGGGGTTTTCCGCCGCACGCTTCGCGTACGAGCATTTCAGGTTTTCTACAAGAAACTGTATCATTCTCTTTTATCCTTCGCTTTTAAGGCAGGTCGTCGATGGGAATCCAGTAATACTTGGTTCCATTGAAGTCGCGGACATACGTGTATTTCGTGCTCTGGATCCGGCGAAGTCCCGCGAACTTGCGCTTGAAATCGCTGACCAGCGACATGTATTCCTGCTGCTTGACGGCGTGGGGGCTGGCGATTTCGGCGATGGTGCGTCCCTTGAGCGCCTGCGATGATTCGTTCAGCCCGGCGATCAGGTCCATCACCTCCTTGTAGCCCTTCCGGTTCATCTCGTCGTCGGTGATATCCGGGACCAGGCTCTGGATCAGTGCCTTCAGCGCATTGATGTAGGGCTCGCGGTTGTCCGCCTTGGCCACGGCCGCATCGTTGACCGGCTCCAGGCGCGTCATCAGGACGTTGAACTCATCGGAAGAGATGAAGATCACCGGTTTCCAGAACTGCCGGCCGCTGTCGTCCTGCTTCTTGGTCCAGCCGGTAAACGACAGCAACTTGCCGTCGGTGTCCTGATCCTTGTCGCCCAGGCGGGAACGGACGAACTCCTTGTCGAAGATCATCTGCCCGGTCACGGCATCGGTCGTGCCCCAGGCATCTCCGCCGGCTGCGCTGTTGATGAGCAGGCTCCGCTGGTAGTCCACCGTCTGCGAGCAGGCCATGATGGCATTCTCCATCAGCGTCGTCAGCTTCTTCGGGTCCATCGCCTTCTTCCGTTCAGGGTTGCGGTAGGCACCGATATACAGCTCGTTCTGGTAGTTGTTGCTGATCGTGTAGCCGTCGTCCTCGAGCACGGGAGCGACCGTCAGTTTCTTCGCACCTTTCTTGTCGGCCTCCGACATACGCTGCCACATCCGGTCGTATTTCATCTGGACGCTGTTCTTCATGATGTTGAGCAACTGCTCGCTGAACAGGGTGAAGGCATCGTCGCTTTCCGAACGGACCTGGAATCCCATGAAGTGGATGTTCTTGTCGGCCAGCTTTTTTACGATTGTCTCGGGGGCGACCTTGGTGTCATTGCGGTCGTTGCCGCAGTCGCCGACCACCAGCATGATGTTACTCTCGTCGGGATTGAACTTGAAGAAGTCGATGGCTGAATCGATGCCGTAGTACAGCGCCTCGGCATTCGTCTTGTCCTGCTTGGAACTCTTCACGCCGTAATTGCCGCCGCTCACCAGGAAATCCTTCAGCTTGGGATTGTTGGGCGCCGTCATCGGGAAGGTTTCCAGCACGCCTTCCTCCCCGTCGGTATAGTCGCGGTAGATGACCACGCCGAACCGCACCTTGTCGTTCTTGCCGAAGAAGTTGACGCCTTCGAGGATGGCATCCTTGACGGCCGGGAAATAGGCTTCCATCGACTTGGTACCGTCGATGACGATGGCGATGTTGATCTTCGACAGCTTGTCGACGGCTTCCTTGCTCTTGCGGATCTTGCTGTCCTCGCCGGAGATGTAGCGGTTGAGCGAAGTGCCGGCCGCAGTGCCGGTAGCACCGAACGAAGAGCAGTGGTACAGCGTGCTGTTGCCGCCGTCCAGGATCGGGAACCGGAGCGTATTGGCGGGCATGCGGTAGCGGTCCTTGCCCTTGCTGGAGGCGCTCACCGTCTTCGAATACTCCGCGAAGTTCCAGCTGGTGCCGGGCTTTTCATTCGCCTTGGGAACCTTGGAGTCATACACCTTGGCGATGACCTTGTTTTTCGAGAAATATCCCACAGCCTCTTCCTCCCAGTTGGGCTCCAGGCACGAGCGCTGGTTCCAGGCCACGTAGGAGGCCTCTCCCACCCAGCCGTAAAGCACCTGGTTGGACGTTCCCTCCATAGTGTGGAACTTGGAGAGCAGCGCCATCCCGTTTTCGCGCTTCATGACGAAGTAGAAGTTCATGTCCGTGTTGAGCGTCTGGTAGCCGCCCTCCTTGTTGGGGTTGCCGTACAGCTTGCCGCCGTCACCCATGTCGTCCAGGTTCACGCAGAGCAGCGCCTTGTTGTAGACGCCCACGTTGTTGGCCGGGCACGAGTGCCAGAGCAGCAGCTTGCCCATGGGAATCCACCCTTTGCATTCAGCGAACTGCGAGATCTTGGGATACTCGATGGACTTCTGGGGCTCGGTATAGACCTGCGCAAAACCGTTCTTGATCTGTGCGATACGCACCTCCTCGTTCAGCGAAAGCTTGGAGAAAGTGGCGGAACGGGCGTTCGGTTCGGTATAGGTCACATTGTCGCTCCGGTCGCTGAACACGATCCAATGCTTCTGCACCGAGGGGACGCGGCTCTGCCCGAAGTCCCGGCTTTCGGCGATGGACTTCGCGTCCTTTTCAGCCAGGACGACGGAACGCAGCAGGACCTCGGGATAAAAGGCCGTGCATTTTCCGGGAAGCTGGGTCTGTGCCTTTGCCGCCACGAAGGCGAGAAGCAGGGTGATTGTCAATAAACACTTATTTCTCATATCTTATCTGACAATATCGTTATCTGTATTCAAGCAGGAAAAAGGGATAGTCCCCGCAAAGGTTCTTGGGCCCGAACGGCATCTCCTCGTCGTACTTGAGGCCGTCGTTCCGCGCATGCCACACCTCCATGTTGAAGTATCCGCCCGACAGCGAGCCCAGGTCGAGCGTGAAGAAGAGGCGGGCGATCAGGCTCTCGTTGTAGCCCAGCGACCAGAACGTCGGATTGACGTACCAGGTCATTTTGAAAGAAGTAAAGCTGGGATTTCCGGAATCGTTCAGGAAATCCACTTCGTCAAACAGCCGGACGATCTCTTCCTGGTCCACGTCCGGGAAGATTTCGTGGGCAGACTTGTACCGGATCTCGCCCAGCAGGCCGCCCAGGTCGTCGCGGTTGTCGCCCGGCAGGTTCATCCGGACGATACGGGGCGCATCGGCGTTGGCCAGGTAGAAGATTACCGCCATCGACTCGTCCTGCATGGCATAGTCATGGATTTCCGTCAGGCGTTCGCACAGCGCGTTGACCGGCGTCGTGCGGTCGTGGGCGACATAGACGAACTCCAGCGACTGCGTCTGCGACAGCGCAGACAGCGGCAGCAGGCAGGACAACAGAATAATACATAGACGTTTCATGCTTCGTGCCTCCTATTCTGACGGATATTTGACGTCGATGGTCATCGACGTGATGTGGTTCAGGGAATCGTAGGATACCGACGTCACCTGGACCGACGCCCAGGTGTTCATATTGATGCGGCGGCAGATGTCGCCGATATCCGAAGGATGCCGCTCGCCCTCGCGGATGCCGGTAAACCGCAACTTGCAGCCGGGTGCCAGGTACGTGCGTTCCCAGGCGCCCGAAAAGTTATCCGCATAGCTGCCGGTATTGAACTTGCTCGTCAAAGTTCCCTTGTCCACCTTGGCAACCGCCACTTCCTTGACGTCGAAGCCGGAAACAGCCTTCAAGGCGGTGGCCAGGCTTGGTTCGCGGGAATTCACGGCCTGCACATAATAGACACCTCCGTCTGCAGAAGGCTTGACATCCAGGAAGAAGCCGTCCGGGTTGCTGGCGATCTCCTTATTCTGCTTGTCAAAGAGCTTGTACAGGATCGCGTCGCCCGACGGGGCTTTTGCCTCCACCTTGAAGGAATACGTTCCTTTCTTGCCGTTGTACTCCGGTACGGACACCTGGGTAAAGGCCGGCGTCGCATCCACGGCGGCGACAGGCTCGCTGGTTTTGGTCGCAGCCTTCGTCGTGGTGGACCGGACAGTTTCCGCAGGAACGGGGGCCTCCGTTTTCGGGATCAGGAAGCCGGCTGCGAAGAAGCCGACGATCAGGGAAAAAAGCGCCGTGGCTACCAGCCCGAGGACGGGGGAATCTGAATTCTTGTTATCGTTGTTTGCCATAATATCCTAGAATTTCATCATCAGGCCGACGTTCAGCCAGAGAGCCCGGCGGCTGAAGGAGATACATTTGATGAAGGACCGGCGGGCCACTTCCTCGCCGACAATCGGGTTGTACACGAGCGGAAACTCTCCGGAATCCTCGGAGATCCAGTACTTGTTGTCGGAAGTGAACGACTCGAAAATGCCGTATTCGTATGAGACCTTCCCATAGACGGAGAGGATCTTGTAAAGCCGGATGTCCAGGCCCGCGCTTCCCACGGCGCTCAGGTCATAGACCCGGCGGTTGTACTTGCCCGGGTCGATGAAGCGCGTGAAATCAGCATCGATGTCGTCGAACTTGTCGACTTTGCTGCGGCCGGATACAGTCGCCTTGACATGGTACGGCGTATAACTCGTCTTCCAGTTATAATATCCCTTCACGCCCACGTCCATCGTCAGGCGCAGGAAGCTGGCCAGGCCAGCCTCCATCGAGAGATACAGCGGGACGGCGATGTCCTGGTACTGCAGGGCCTCGGTTGCGCTCTGGATCCGGTAAGCCCGCTGGTAGGTGTAGCCCGTCGCATCGGCCGCCTCATATTCGTAGGCCACGCTCCGGTTCTCGATGGAGATGGAGCTGTTCGACAGGGCCGCGCCCGTATAAAGCGCCCATGACGTCCGTCCCGAATGGCCGATGGCCACGCCCAGGTCGAGTCCCATCTCGGACGCCTTCGATTCGAGGGAAGAGAACGATTCGCTGGTCGTGAAGTGGTAGGCACCGCCCAGCGTGAAGCCGTAGCGGAAACGGGCACGGAATATCCGCGGGACGAAATCATACGTGACATACTCGTACCGCTCGTTCGACGAAAGGACTCTCTTGCGCAGGGTCACGTCGTCATTGCGCGAAGTCAGCTTCTCCGTATTGAAGGCCTGGCCGAATGAATTGTATTGCAGGGGCTGTCCGGCCGCGTAGAGCTGTTCCGTGGCCGTCTCGTTCTTCTGGATAACCTGGTAGAAACCGGAGGGGAACGGCTTGTCGCTATCCACGACACCGTCGATCGACCGGATCTGGCAGCGGTCTTCCTCTTCGTTGTAGACGACCGTCAGCGTCAGTTCGTAATCCTTGCCGCCATAATACTCCGTGGAGGAAAACAGGATTTCGTTCCCGTCCATGAATTCCTGGGACTTGGACAGATGCACTTCCGCCTGCCACATGCCGTCCTGGAAATGGAGGCGTCCCTTGGAGATGTCTTTCAACGTAATGGCCGCGCTGCGGACACCGGCGGCGGCATAATCGGCATAATCAGATGCCGGGACCTTCGTGCCGTAGGCGGGGCTGCCCATGTAGTCGCACCAGACCGGGGCGGAAGGGCTCACGAACAGGTCCAGGAAAGATGTGGTATACCCCGACTCCAGGGCCAGGCTCTCCTGTTCGTAATTCTCGATCAGTGTAAGGATCTGTCCGTTGATACGGCGCTCCAGCCCATGTGTCATGATCTGGGCGCCGGAAGGGACAGTCAGCAGCGAAAACAGGAATAAGATCAGATATCTCTTCATAGCCCGGCAATCATCAAAGCAAAAAATACCTGATCAATCCGCCCACCAGCAGCCCGGCCACCGCCACGACGGCATAGACCCACGCGGGGACGCGTTTCCGGGTACTCTTCTTTCTATCCGTCGCCGTCATGTTTCCGTTCAGCCAGGCCGTCGCATATTCATTGATCTGCTGCGCCGTGGGGCGGTCCCAGGTCTCAAGGGCAAGGCAGCTGGCGATCATTTTTTCCAGCTCGGGTGAGAAACCCGGCAGGTCGGGCGTTTCGGCTCCCCGCTTCTGGAAAGCGCCCCCCATTCCCGAGAACGGCAGATCGCCGGTGGCCAGCTCGTATACCGAAGCACCCAGCGACCAGATGTCGCTCGCCTTGATGGTCTGGTAGGTCTTGTTGAACCGCTCCGGGCCCATGTACGCCACGGCGCCTGCGGAATTGCGGGAAGCGCTCCGCCGCATCGACATGCGCAGCTGCTTGCTGATGCCGAAGTCCGTGACCACGAAATCGCCGTTCTGGAGAACCAGGATGTTGTCAGGCTTGATGTCCTGATGGATGATCGGAGGCTGCTGGGCATGCAGGTAAGCCAGTCCGGCGGAGACGTCCTTGAGGAACTTCCACAACTCCCGCTCGCTCATGTTGCCGGCGTAGCGGGTCGAAGCGCCCCGGGAGCAGAACGGCATGACCAGGAACGGACGATTGTCTTCAGTGTTGATACCCAGATAATTGGCGTGGAGAAGGTTGGTGTGGTTCAGGTTGAACGACAACTGGAACTCCTTGCGGAAGTCCTCGAGGCCCTTCTGGTCCATGGCCACGTAGATCTTGACGGCGACCTCCACGTCCGTCTGATTGTCCCGCGCCCGCCATACTTCTCCGAAACTGCCGCTGCCGATCATCTTTTCCAGAACGTAGCGGCCGTCGATCAAATAGCCTTCGCTGTATTGCATGAGTTATTCGTTATTCTATGACAAACCGTCTTCCACCCATGACGACGATGTCGCCTTTCTCCACGCGGATCTTCCGGGAAGCGAGCACGTAGGTATTCTTGCAGGCGCTCTTGTCTTCGATGAAGCAGCCTTCTTCCGTGCAGGTGATTTCCGCCTGGCAGACCGCGTCCACGGCCGGCCCGAAGTCCGGGCTGGAATTGCGATTCACGACGCAAGGCAGCGTTTCGCAGACGATGGCTTCGCCCGGTTCCAGCGGCACCAGCTTCATTGCAGCAGGAGCGGCCTCAGGGACGGGTTCGGGAGCGGGCTCGGGGACCGGCTCCGGGACGGGAGCGGGTTCCGGGACGACTACGGGCTCGGGTTCAGGAACGACCACGGGTTCCGGTGCGACGACAGGTTCCGGCTTGACAACCGGTTCCGGTTCACGGATGGTCTTTTTGGAATCCGTTTTGTCGGCCTTCGTCTCCACGGCTTTTTCATCCGCCGGAAAGACGGGCATCGGCTGGTTGCATTTCTGGCAGAAACGCAAATGGTCGGGGTTGTTCCACCCGCAGTTGATACATCTCATAGTTCAGGTTTTTGGGAATTGGCAAATATACGAAAAATCGGCGGAATAGACAATAGTCTTCCGCCGACCTTTTCAGTTCATCAATTCGATTCCGGGATCGAGTCCGGCCCGTAGGGCCGCCGTATCGATTTCGAAATAGTGATAAGCGTACAGATACCTGGGTTTGATCAGGTTAGCGGCCTTGAGGAACTCCTCGTCCGTCATCGTGTACGGGAGGTTCTTCGGGAGAAAGGCCAGGTCGATCTTCGGCAGTTCCTGCATCTCGGGAATGGGCTCGGTATCGCCGGCCAGATAGACCTTGAATCCGCCGAAATCGAGCAGGTAGCCGTTCCCCACGCCACGCGGATGGAACAAGGCGCCCGCGGGGTTGCGACGGTTCACGTTATAGGCTTCGACCGCGGCGATCTCGATGCCCTGCCAGGTGCAGACCTGGTCGTTTTCCAGCACGGTGTAACGGTTGTCCACGCGGCCTACGTTCTGGCTCACGATGAAGGTGGTCCGGGGCGTCTCAATCTTCGAATACGCCTTCTCGTCGTAATGGTCGTAATGGTTGTGGGTGACCAGGATCAGGTCGGCCGGCTTTTCGCCCGTATAGTCATGGACCTCGCTATAAGGATCGGCATAGATGGACTTGCCATCTATGCCGAACCATACGGAAGCGTGTCCAAACACCTCAACTTGAAGCTTGCCGAGCGGGGTGTCGAACGTTTTCATATCAATAACCCGGGTTCTGCTGTGCCCGCATGCCAGGGTTGGCATTGAGCTCGCCGTTGTAGATCGGAAGGATGCACTTGTAGAACGAACGGGTGAAGGAGGTCTCACGCGTGGTCACCTTCACGTCGGGTGTGCTGTCGTCCATCACGATGGTCGAATTCGTACGGATCAGATCCCAGAAGTGGAGGCCTTCGCCGAAGAGTTCCTTGCGCTTCTCGGCCAGCACCATGTCGACGGTAACCGTATTGACCGGCGTCAGCTTCGGAGAACGAGCGTGGATCATGTTGTAGTAGTTGGACGCCTTCGACATGTTGTTCGTGCGGGCTGCCGCCTCTGCTGCGATGAGGACCACCTCGGAGAGACGGATCAGCTTGATGTTCACGGCAGAGGACGAAGCCTTGCCGTCACCCTTCATCTCCAGGCCGCCATAATACTTGTAGCAGGAGCCCAGGCGTGCAGCGCCTTCGCTCTCGCCGACCTGATCGAGACCCATCACGCCCCAGCGGACATCTTCGGGATCCTCGCCCAGCAGTTTCAGGTAAGACTGGCTAGCCATGAATATCTGGTTGTTGCGGCCGTTACCGCCGCCCAGGATATACTGTGCACCGACGCAGCCGGTGTTGCCGAGGTCACCCTCGTTGACATTCATGCCGAGCTCGAAGATCGACTCGCTGCCGAACTGGGAAGCCCAGGAAGCCACCCACTCGTCATTCTCATAGAGCTTGTACGCCTTGCTGTTGTAGATCTCCTCAGCCAGCGAGAGGGCACCGGACCAGTCCTGCATGTCCATCAGGGCGCGGGCCTTGAGGGCACGGTTCGCATAGTAGGTCACGAAGCCCTTGCGGTTCTTCACGTCCTTGGAAAGGCCGGGAGCCGCATCGTCGAGGTCGCGGAGCACCACGTTGTAAACCTCCTCAACGGAGTTGCGGAGCAGCTGTGCGCCTGCCGGGACCGTCTTGTCGGCGATGGGAATGCCGTAGGATGCCTTGTCGTCGTTGTAGCACTTGCCATAGAGGCGGCAGAGATCGTAGTGGACCATCGCACGGATGGTGAGCGCCTGCGCACGGTACTCATCGAGGCCCGTCGTCCCCTCTTCCTTGAGGCGGTCGATGTTCTCGATGATGTTGTTGCAGAGCATGATGATGTTGTAGCCGGAGGTCCAGAAACCCGACATCGAATAACCGGACACGCTGTGGTTGTAGGCAAACATGTAGTCGTAGCCGCGGCCGTTCGACTGGACGGTCAGGTCGCCGCTCTTCGCGTCGCCGTAGAGGATGAAGTTGCGGCCATAGAAGCTCGATGTGGTCAGTGCGTCATACAGGCCGTTCAGCATCACCTTGGCATCCGCTTCGTTCATGATGGACGATGATGCGGCCGCCTGGTTGGTGGGCGACACGTCCAGGAAATCCGCACAGGACGAAAGCACCAGTGCAATCGCTGCCAGAACAATGGATATCT
The DNA here is from genome assembly GCA_001602845.1 of Bacteroidales bacterium Bact_13. GTDB lineage: Bacteria > Bacteroidota > Bacteroidia > Bacteroidales > UBA932 > Cacconaster. Next base: position 21,317 of record LUZE01000176.1, read on the forward strand.
TTTTCATGGTCATTTCTTATTTAATTAGAAGGAGAATTCAACACCGAACGTGTAGGTCTTTGCAATCGGGGTTCCCCAGCCCTGGGTACCGTAAGCGTTCACCTCCGGATCGCAGTATTTCCATGCGGCGAAGGTCAGCAGGTTCTGGCCGGAGAAGTACAGGCGCATGTTCTGCAGGCCGATCTTGCCGATGATGTTCCTCGGCAGGTTGTAGCCCAGCGTAACCGTCTTGAGGCGGAGGAAGTTGCCGTTGTGGATGTGGCGCGAAGCGTACTGCTCGAAGTCCTCGGAGTCGTTACCGATGATGCGCGGCAGCGAGCCGTTCGGATTGGCGTCGGTCCAGCGGTTCTCCCACATGTTGCGCGAACGGATGCGCTCCCAGAAGTAACCGTCATCGGTGGTGTTCTGCTCAGCGCCGTCGTACATCTTGCCGATCTTGTAGTTGAAGTTCAGCCCGAGGGTCAGGCCCTTCCAACTGAAGTCGGAGTTGATACCGCCGTGCACGATCGGCACCAGGTCGGCGAGGATCACCTCGTCGGCGTCGCCGTAATCGTACACCACGTTGCGGCCGTTCTCATCCTTGAAGTCGCAGTTCTCGTTGTTCGAGTACCAGATGTTCAGACCGGTCGACTTCTCGACGCCGGCCCATTCGAAACCGTAGGCGGCCAGCATCGACTCGCCTTCGCGATAGATGAACTGGCAGAGGCCGTCACCGCCCGTCGGGTCGTACCAGATAATGTCCTGGCCGACATCCTCGCCTTCCTCGCGGTACAGTTTGGTGACCTTCGAACGGGTGAATGCAGCGTTCAGGCCTACCGTCCACTTGAAGTCGTTGGAGCGGAGGATGTCGCCGGAGAGTTCCACCTCGAAGCCGTGGTTGTTGACCTCACCGATGTTGCGGAGCGTGGAGCTGAAGCCCGTGACGCGGGAGATCGGAACGTTCATCAACAGGTCTTTCGAGTCGCGGTTGAAGTACTCGACGCTACCGGTGATGCGGTTGTCGATCAAGCCGAACTCGAGGGCGAGGTTGTAGGTGTAGCTCTTCTCCCAGCGGAGGTCGTCGGAAGCAACGTTGCTCAGGATACCGCCCGGGGCTGCATTGTAGTTGTAGCCGTATGCGGCGAGTGCGCGCCAGCCGTAGTTGCTGCTCGGCAGCGTACCGTTGATACCGTAGGAAGCGCGGAGACGCAGGTTGCTGATGACATCCTGGTTCTGCAGGAACGCCTCGTTGCTGATGCGCCAGGAACCTGCCACCGACCAGAAGTTACCCCAGCGGGTCTGCGGGCTCAGGCGGGAGGAACCGTCGCGGCGGAACGAGCCGGACAGGTAGTAGCGGTTGTCGTAGTTATATTCGGCACGGGAAAGGATGGACATCATCGCATTGCCCCAGCTGTAGGCGTTGGCGTCGAGGACACCGGCCGTCGCCACGGTGTGGAGGCCGGAGGTCGAAAGGTTCTTGCCTTCCGCACGGCTGAAGCGGGTATTGTTGCGCTCTGCCTCGAAACCGGCCAGCAGGCCGATGTTGTGCGCGCCGAACGTCTTGTTGTACGTCAGGGTCGAGGACGAGACGATCTTCCGGACCTCGGTGTCCATCGCGATGGCACGGGCGACATCCTCGCCGTCCACGGTCGGAGCGTTGAAGTGCTCGGCGCTGATGTAGTACTCATCCTTCGTATCGGTGTTGTCGAACGAGAAAATGGTCTTGGCGTCGAGGCCCTCGATGAGATGGATCGTCATGGTCTCGCTGATCGAGGTCTTGAGGGTCTTCGAGTCATTGCTCCATTTTTCGTTGTAGTACAGGTTGTTCTGGCCATAGCTGCCGTAACGGGCCGTCCAGGGGTCGCCGGTCTTGTAGTCGGTCGGCCAGTAGAGGCCCCACAACAGGCTTCGCGTCTGCATGAAGAGGTTGGAGCCGTTGTTCCAGGTATCGTTGTAACCCGAACGGTCGGTGCTGGCGATATTCACGTTGGTCGCCAGTTCGACGTGCTTGCCCACCTTCTGGTTCAAGTTCACGCGGCCCGAGATACGGTCGTATGCGTTGATCTTCACGCGGCCCTGCTCCTTCGTGTAGGATACCGAAGTATAATAGGAAGCCACGTCGGTACCGCCGCTGACGCTCAGGTCGTAGGTCTGGTAGACACCCGTGTGGAAATAAGCTTTCTCCCAGTCGAAGTACTTGCCTCCGCGTCCGCTGTTGTCATACTCGACGACCTGGACGGGATCGTAACGGCCCGTACCCGTAGCGACGAAGTCGTAACCATGTTTGTTGAACTTGGTCTTCATGCGGGAGATGGCGTTGTCGGAAGAAGCCTGGGCGTTGCCCTTGTTCTTGCTGGTCCAGTAATAGTTGTAATCCCAGAACACCTCGTAGAGCATCTGCACGCTCTGCTCGGTGGTAGCGGGATCGTAGTTGACCCATGCCCAGTCGGGGGAAAGACCCACGGAAGCCTTGAAGGACACCGTCGGACGGCCCGACTTGCCGCGCTTGGTCGTGATCAGGATGACGCCGTTCGCAGCACGGGAACCGTACAGCGAAGATGCAGCCGCATCCTTCAGCACGGTGATCGACTCGATGTCGGACGGGTTCAGGGTGCTCATCACGTTGTTGGTCGAATAGGTGTAGTCGCTCATCTGGCCGGCGTCACCCGAGATGGCGGGCACACCGTCGATGACGTAGAGCGGTTCATTCGATGCGTTCATGGAACCGATACCGCGGATGCGGATGCTCGAGGTTGCACCTGCCTGGCCGGAAGTGGATGACATCTGGAGGCCGGCAACCTTGCCGTTCAGGGCATTCTCGAAGGAAACGGTAGGAACGTCCTTGATGGACTCCTGTTTCACCACGGAAGCCGCACCGGTATAGGTACCTTTCTTTGCGGTACCGTATGCCACGACGATGGTCTCTTCCAACGCTTCGGCATTGGGTGCGAGCGCCGCGTCGATGACGGACCTCCCGGCCACCTGGATCTCCAGGTCGTTGAAGCCGATAGAGGAGAAAATCAGGACCGCATTCGACGGCACGTTGTCGAGGACGTACGCGCCGTTCTCATTGGACGCGACACCCGTCATCGTGCCCTTCACCACAACGCTGGCAAAGGGTATGGGCGACCCGTCCTGCGAAGAAGTCACCCTGCCGGTGACTCGGCTTTGCGCAAACAGTGCAGTGCAGGAGAGCACCATAAGCGCAAGGATCAATACTTTCTTCATAAGCAGTTTTTTTAGGTTGAAAATAAGTGCTGTGATTTTCTTGCTTTATTCTACAAAATTAAACAAAAAAATCCGCAAAAAGGAGCGGATAAACTACAAAAAGTTGGATTTCAACCTAAAAAGTTAAAGATTTTTCTTCCTTTCGGCACGGGCGGCACGACGTGCGGCACGGGCGGCGCGACGCGCTTCCCGGCGTGCCTGCCTTTCGGCACGGCGCAATGCACGCTTCTCGGCACGGGTGAGTTTTTCGGAAACGGTGACAGTCTCCTGCGATGCGACGGCGGGTTCCACCTCGGCGGGCTTGGCCTGTGCAGGGATCGAAACGACGGGACCGGTTCCGTCGACTTTCTCGAATGGAACCACGATATTCTGCGTGGCAGCGGCCGTGTCCCTTCGTGCCGGCTCGGCCGCCTGCGTGCTGTCGGGAGCGACGGGAAGCGTTTCCACCGGCGACAGCGTATCGGCCTGAGCGGCCGGCTCTTCCTGCGAAGCTTTCAGCTCCTCTTCCAGCTGCCGCAGCGCCTCGAGGCGGGCCAGGGAATCCTGCTCCGCCTGCTTGCGCATCTTCGCTTCCTGTTTTTCCTTTTCGATGCGGTCGAACAGGTCGAAGATATAATTATCGAAGAACTTGTTCGTCTCGGCGAACAACGGACGCCGGACGTCGGCATAGTCGGCCCGTTCGGGCGTGCGGAGCTTGCGCGTCGTGATGTCCTCGCGGGAGACGGGACGCTCGTCGCCCCGCCACTTGAAGTCTTTCAGCCGCTGCTTCTCCGGTTCCAGGTCTCCTATCGGATACACGTCGCTCTTGATGGCGTCGACATAGAGCAGCCGCTGGGCCGTCGCATCCTTGAGGGCGGCGGTCAGCGATTTCGATTCCTTGACGTTGATGGTCGTGAGCACATCCTCGTCCGCCATGTAGAAGATGGCCGTCACACCGCCCAGCGCGTCGAACCGGTACAGCTTGTTCTCCCGGAACCAGCCCAGCATCTCCGTACTTTTGATCTGGTTGAAATGGATGCTGTCCTGGCGTGAGATGACCCACGCGTCCGTCACCATGTTGCCCCGGGTCACTTCCCCGCCCTTCATCAGCAGGTTCATCTCCTCGGCGGACAGCTGGTTCCTGACCTCGTTCCAGAGCACCGGCTTTCCGTAGAGCCGGGCCACGGAATCGATCTCCGTGAACACCATCGAGTCGCAGGCGGCCTGCATGTCGCTGCGGAACATCCGCACGTTGTGCCAGGCCACGACATGGCGTACGGGCGTAGAATCCTGCAGGGCCAGCGCCTTGTCCAGGGAATCCCGCGCCGCAGCCAGGGAATCCTTCGCCGCATCCTTGGCCGGCACAGGCGGCGCATGCGCCTTGAGCACCGAGTCCACCCGGGAGCGGGAGGTACGCAGCGCCCTGTCAGCAGCCAGCAGCGAATCGACGACGCCCAGCGTCGCCAGCGAATCGAGCGAGGCCAGTGCGGCCAAAGAGTCTGCCTCGGCCTGCTTCTGCCGCTCCACCCATTCGGGCGGCAGCTTTCCGACCTGGCGCAGCTTTTCGATCCGTTCTTTTTCGCGGGAGGCCGCATCCTCTTCCCGCTTCTTCGCCAAGGCGTCGTAGGTCAGGTCCTCCAGCCGCTTTTCCGCGGCCTTCACCTCTTCGCTCGACAATGCGCAGCGCGGCACGGCATAGACCAGGATCGTATCGGCACGGGCATAGAGCGTATCCACCTCATGGTTTTCCGTCTCGCCATAATATACGACGGCCGGTTCTCCCGTCAGGAGTCCCCTTTCCGACAGGGTATCGAACGGCGGCACATACTGGATGTGGTTGCCCATGAAAATGCAATGGTTGGTCGTATCCAGCACCTGTGCGTCGCGGTAGAGGTCCACAGCGCCGGTCCGCTGGTCGTAATAGAGCTCATCGGCCCATGCGTCGTAACTCGGATCGAACATGTACACATGGTCGGAGAAATAGACCTTCTGGATGTTCCGGTCATACCAGCCCGCGTCCGAACGCAGGAATCCGTCTTCCCGCCACACGTACGTATTGCGGCCGAAATAGGCCTTTTCTGTATCGGTGAAGTAGCGCAGTTCCGTCGTCCGCATCTCGAGGGTGTCCATGAACAGCTCCGCACGGTCGATGAAGGAAAACAGGCCCTCCTTGGCGTCATAAGTGCCGCGACGGCTTTCAATGACGTTGCCGTCCTGCATCTTCAGCGCACCGCCGTATTCAAAGGTCGCAAGGCTGTCTTTCGTGCTGTAGGTGAGGCGGTCCGTACGCAGCGTATTGCCGTCCTTGTCGAAAAGCTCGACGAGCCCGCCCTGGAAGACGGCCCGGCTGTCGTCGATCCAGTAGGTCATCTGGTCGCTCTTGAGCATCGTCTTGTCCTGGATGACCTGCACGTTGCCGAACGCTTCCACGACGCGGGCGTCCACGTTCCAGGACGCGGAATCGCAAAGCAGATAAGTGTCGTTGTGGAGGAAGCGGGCGTGGCCCCGGACGCGGCGGAAGTTGGTATTGAGTTCGTAGACCTGCTCGGCCCGCTCGGCCTGAACCAAGCGGAAAAGACTGTCTTTCTGGGACTTGTTCTGCCCAAAAAGCGAAGTGCCGCCCACCAGGAGCAGCACGGCCAGTCCTATCCTCCGCAGATCCCTCATCGTGTTACTTGACCCATCCCTTCCGTTCGAAGTCACAGCCCTGGAACAACGGGTCTATGACGATGTAGGTCGTCTTGATCCGCTCCTCGATGAACTTGTCGAGGGCCTTCTGGGAATTCTTGGCGTCGATTTCTGACAACAGGGAACTGTAATCTTCGTTGAATGTGGCCACGTGGGCCGGAATCACCTTTTCCAGATAGAGGATCTTGTAGATCGTATTGCCGTTCCGGCCTTCGTTGTCGAGCGATTCGAAAGGTTCGGAGATATCGCCTTCCTTCATGTCGCGCAGGGCGTTGTAGTCGGCCGGCTTGAGCTGGTCCTTCTCGAAATACGAGGAACCGGAATATTCGTCAGCCAGCAGGCCGCCGCTGGTCGCGCTCTTGCGCTCTTCCGAGAAATGGCGGGCGGCGTCGGCGAAGCTGATCGTATCGCCCACGATCATCAGGCGGATGCTGTCGAGCTTCTGGAAGGCCCGGTCGCGGTCCTCCGAGGTATACTGGGGCTTGATGAGGATATGGCGCGCATTGAACATGTCGCCGTCACGCTCGATGAGCTGGATGATGTGGAAACCGTCGGGCGTCTCCACGATCTGCGACACCTGCCCCACCTTGAGCGACATGGCAGCATCCGAGAATGCCGGCCAGAAGATGGAGCGGGAAGCCATGCCAAGCTCGCCGCCCTTGCTCATGCTGCCGGGATCCTGCGAATACAGGCGGGCCAGCGTGGAAAATTTCTCTCCGGCCACGATGCGCTCGCGCAGGCCGATCAGGCGCTCCTTCACGGCCAGTTCCGCCGCTTCCCGGTCGGGATAGATGCCGATCTGGCGGATGCGGTACTTCGTACTCACCATCGGCAGGTCTTCCTCCGGCGTCTCTTCACAATACTTCCGGACATCGCGCGGCGTCAGTTTCGGGATGTCGGACGCCACATTGCGCTGCATCTCCTGGATGAGCGACTGGTCCTGCATCGCCTGCCGCCACTCTTCACGAAGCTTGTAGAGCGGCTTCCCGAAATACTCTTCCGTCTTCTGTTCGCCGCCCAGCGTGGTCAGCACTTCGTTCATACGCTGCTCCAGGGCGGACTCCACATACGCATCGTTGACCGTCAGCGAGTCGAGCTTGGCCTGCGTGAGGAACAATTTCGAGACGAGGAACTGCTCGAGGATCTCGCAGCGGGCGGCCTTGTCGACGGTCAGGCCGCGGGCGCGCATCATCTGCGCCTCCTGCTCGACATCCGAGAGCATCACGATGTCATTGCCGATCAGGGCGACCGACTTGTCCACGATGCCATCGTATTTCTGTGCCCGGGCGGGCAGCAGGACCGCCAGCAGCAGGCCGGCCAAAAGTATCTTTTTCATTTTCATTCGTATTAACGGGTGACTGGGGAAGCAACTCTCGCGCCAAACGCTACCGCGTGGAGTAGTTCGGCGCCTCGCGGGTGATCGTCACGTCGTGCGGATGGCTCTCCACCATGCCGGCCGCCGTGATCTTGACAAAGCGGGCCTCGCGCAGTGCCGCAAGGTCCTTCGCGCCGCAATAGCCCATGCCGGCACGCAGGCCACCCACCAGCTGGTAGATGACTTCGCCCAGCGTGCCCTTGTACGGCACCTGTGCCACGATTCCCTCGGGCACGAGCTTCTTGATGTCTTCCTCCATGTCCTGGAAGTAACGGTCCTTCGAGCCCTTCTGCATCGCTTCTAGCGAGCCCATGCCGCGATACGACTTGAACTTGCGGCCGTTGAGGATGATGGCCTCACCGGGCGCTTCCTCCACGCCGGCGAACAGGGAGCCGGCCATGATGGTGCTGGCACCTGCC
>LUZE01000177.1 GCA_001602845.1 Bacteroidales bacterium Bact_13
CATTGTCCTCGTCGTTCAGCCAGTTGTTCACTGCGAGCTCGAACTCAAGAACGCCATCGTGGTAAGTGTTCATCATGTACTCCACGGAGTCCTTCGTCACTTTGTAGCGATCGTACAGAGCGGCATCGCGCTCTGCCTTCAGTTCCTCGAGTTCAGCTGCCCAGTCAGCCAGATCGCTGTTCTCAGCCATCTCTTCATAATAAGCGGCATAGAATTCTGCCAACATCGTGTAGTAGTCAATGGCAGACTGATAATATTCTTCCCAAGATCCAAAAATACTATAATCGCCAATGCCTGTAATATCAGGAACTTTAATCCAAGCCTCAGTACCGTTATCGAGGTTGTACTGTGCCGACCAAAGATTTGCCTCAGCAGTGGTAACATTCTCCTGTGCGGTCAGCCATTTCTGGTAAGCGTTCTCGTAGCGGGTGATTGCGTTGGTGAGAGCAGCCTTCTCAGCGTCGGTCAGGTCGAGCATAGCCATCTCGATCTTGCTGAGTGCCTGGCGCAGTGCCTCGTTAGCCTCTGCAATCTTCTGCTGGTAGTCGATCATGGCGAGCTCGTGCTTTTTCTGGAGCTCCTCGATCTCCATTGCCCACTTAGCGACATCTTTTTCATTCTCGAGAGCCTTAGCCTCGTTGAGGAGACGCTGGTACTCGTTCAGGAGGTTCTGGTTCTCAACCATGGCGAGCTGGAATTGTGCATTCGCCCTTTCGGTCTCAGCCTCAGCCTCGACAAGGTCGGCGTCAGCTGCGCGAAGTTTGCTGAGCGCGTCGTAGTAGCGTGCCTTTGCCTCACGGAGGTCAAAGATACCTGCGGGCTCGACGGGCTCGATGCAGGAAGTGAAGAGACTGCCGGCAGCAATCATGCCGCATAATCAGTATCTTTATAACAATCATTCTAAAATAGCTGTATATGATATTCAATGGTATTTTCAAGCGTCCGGGCCGGGAAGACATCTTCGTCCTGGGCGAACAAAGACTGGAGCGCCTTCGAGCGGAAGGCCGGTATTCCTGCTTCCGTTCTACACGGGCCGTATTACATAAATTGTCTCTTTTCCAAAAGGGGAAGCCTTTGCCCCTGCATGAAGTTACACCGGAATTGATGGAACAGTTCCAGCAGTTTCTTGCGCATAAGCTGGGAAACAGCCGGAATACGATAGTGGAAAACATCAAGGTTGTGCAACGACTGCTGGAAGAAGGCGGAATCCACCGAAATCTGTGCGGTGCCTTGAATTTGGGCCGGATTCAGACACCGCGTACTTATTTGTTGGAATCAGAACTGGAACAACTGATGGCTTTGCGGATCAAGGAAGGCAGTGAAGAATCCATGGCCCGCGATATCTTCTTCATAGAGTGCAGGACCGGATTGCGGATCAGCGACCTGCTATTGCTGAAATGGCAGTCCTGTCAGGGTGGCGTCTTCCGGTTGATGATGCAAAAGACGCATCGGGCCATTGAGGTCCCCATGACGGAACGGGTGAAAAACATCTTGTCGGGATACCGGACGTTGTTCTCTAAAGACAACGATTATGTGTTCCCGCTGCTGGCGGGAAGCGAAAACGAAAAGGATGATTTCCTGTTGTCCAAGAAGGTTGTCTATGCCACGGCAAGGGTCAACGTGCTGATTAAGCGCCTGGCGGCCCGGGCGGGCCTTGGGAAATCGCTTTCCACGCATGTCGGCAGGCATACTTTCGCCACGATGCTGCTGAGCAAGGGCGCCACGATCTATGAAATCAAAGAGTTGCTGGGGCACAGCGACGTCAAGGTAACACAGGTGTACGCGCACATGCTCGAGGAGCGAAAGCGCGAACTTGTACTTCGTCTGGAATAAAAAATCCCGGTCAAAGTAGTTTGGCCGGGAATTGTTTTGAGTGGGCTGGAAAACTTATGCTGCTTACGCTGCCTTCTCCAGCTTCTTGCGGTTGAGGTCGTACATGATCGGGGTACCGATGAAGATGGAGGCGTAGGTACCGACCACCACACCGAGTGCCAGGGAGACCGAGAAGCCGCGGATGCTTTCGCCGCCGAAGATGGCGATGGCAATCAACACGAGCAGGGTACTGACGGAGGTGTTGATGGTACGCGACAGCGTGGAGTTCAACGCCTCGTTGATGTTCTGGCTGAGCGGCCGTTTCGGATAGAGGGTCTTGTACTCGCGGATACGGTCGAAGATCACCACGTTGTCGTTGATCGAGTAACCGATGATGGTCAGCACGGCAGCGATGAACGTCTGGTCCACGTCGAGGGTGAACGGCAGGATGCCGCTGAAGATCGAGTAGAAACCGATGATGATGATCGAGTTGTGGATCAGCGAGGAGACACCGCCGAGACCCCAGGTCCAGTTCTTGAACCGGAAGGCGATGTAACCGAAGATCACGATCAGGGCGAGGATGACGGCGATGACGGCGTCACGCTTCATCTCGCTGGCGATGGAGGCGTCCACACGGTCGCTGGAGATGATACCGTTCGGGTTCTCGAGCGTGGAGGTGAAGCTCTCCAGGGTCAGATCGTTGGCGTAGAAGCCCTTCAGTGCGTTGTAGAGCTTGGCCTCGATGAGACGGTCGGTCTCGTCGGACTTATCGTTCACCATGTACTTGGTGGTGATACGCATCTGCGATGCACCACCGAACTGCTTGACTTCCGCAGACTCCTGGAACTCGTCGAGGAGGGCTGCACGGACCTGCTCCGGCGTGACCTGCTGGTCGAAACGCACGGTGTAGGTACGGCCGCCGCTGAAGTCGACGCCGAGGGAGAAGCCCTTGGTGAAGATCGACACGAGGCAGAGGAGGCACACGACACCGGAGATGATGTAGGTGATGCGGCGCTTGCCGAGGAAGTCGATGTGGGTATTCTTCAGGAAGTTCTTCGACCATTCCGTTGCGAAGGAGATGTCCTTGTTGCGCTTCAGGCGCGCCTCGAAGATGAGGCGGGTGATGAAGATCGACGTCAGTACGGAGGTGATGATACCGATGACCAGCACGGCTGCGAAGCCCTTGATCGTACCGCTACCGAAGATGTAGAGGATGATACCGGTCAGGATCGTGGTGATCTGGCCGTCGAGGATGGCCGAGTACGCATTCTTGTAACCGTCGCTGATGGCCAGGCGGAGCGCCTTGCCGGCGTTGAGTTCCTCTTTCACGCGCTCGTAGATGATCACGTTCGCGTCGACGGCCATACCCATCGTCAGCACGAGGCCGGCGATACCCG
>LUZE01000178.1 GCA_001602845.1 Bacteroidales bacterium Bact_13
GGACGCCCATCGCCTTTGCCACGCCCCGGGCAATCAGCTCCGCCTGGTTGTAGCCGCGTTTCCAGCGCCGCAACGGGTGCAACGGCACCGGTACCACCGCCGTGCAGCGCGCAAATTCCCGGTTCCGGGCCAGATGTGACCCGAGCAACGCGCCCAGACGGACGGCCATTTTCCGGCGGCCGCCATATTTGATACCGTAGATGATGTGCTTGTAGTCGCTCTCCGATCTGAAAAAGAACAGCGTAGCAGCAGCTTCGACGTCGAAGTGATGTGCCAGCCGTTCAAATGCAGCATTTTGTACAATGTCCCATTGATATGTCAGCGGCAAATCCTCCAGGCATGCCGCACATATATCTTCTTCCTCCTCCGTCAGGAACCGCCCGCATACCACACACTTCCGCGGGAAAAACAATTCCCGCAGCCCGCGGACCCATCGCCCTCCCACTTCAACCATTTCTTTCAAAAACTCTTGCATCCGCTTTCGAATTGTATTATCTTTGCTCCAGCTTTAAGAAAGTTAGGGACGTCTCCAGGCCCTGCGCCTGCAGTCGTACCACCTACTCAGCCCCGAATTCGTTCGGGGCTGTTTTATTTAACCAGAACAATTCAGTTGGTCGTACTTTTTGATGTTGTTATGGCTAGCCGTTCGTTTAAAGTCTGCGGGGATGCCATTGACCAGCGCATCGAATGATCCCGTTCGTGAATCTTCTTCGACAAGATGCACATGAAAGCCATGCCTGGCAAGAATGCCGGCGATCGCCAACTCTTTCAGCAGCTTGTTCCGTTCGTTCTTGTTGATGGTGAGCCGCTGCATCCGTTGCGGTGCCACCGAAACTGTTCCACACATATCTCTCGCCTCGATAATTCATGTGCAAGATAGGAAAAAAGCGCGAAAGTCCGTAATTTTGCGAAGTATGATCGACCAGCGGATATTAGATTTCATCGGCGAGCACCATGTGCTGACCGTGGCGAGCGTGGCATTCGGCGACGGGGCGTCGGCGACGAGCGTGACCCACGGTGAAGAAACCCCGGCAGTTGGTGCGGCAGAGCCGTGGTGCGCGAACGCATTCTATGTGTTTGACCAGCAGGAAGAAGCGTTCATCATCACATCGGAGGCGAAGACGCGCCATGCACAGCTGTTCCTGGAGAACCCGAAGGTGGCCGGCACCGTGGTGCTGGAGACGGAGGAGATCGGCAAAATCCGCGGCCTGCAGTTTACCGGCACGGTGCGCCGCTGCGATGGCGGCCTGTTCGATCGATGCCGCCTCCTGTACCTGAAGCGCTTCCCGTACGCCGTGTTCAAAGGCGGCGAAGTCTGGCAGATCTCCCTCGACACCCTCAAGTATACCGACAATCGTCTGGGCTTCGGCAAGAAACTTCACTGGCAGGCAAAGGATAGGAAATCTGTAGAATAATTGCTATCTTTGCTTGGTTATGTTCGATTTCATTGATATCAATTTCATCGACGTGCTGGACGTGCTGATGGTCGGCCTGCTTATCTATTGGCTGATCCGGGTCGTGCGGGGCACGTCGGCCGTCAATATCTTCGTCGGTATCCTGCTGCTGTACGTGGTGTGGATTGCATCGCGCGCCCTCGGGATGAAACTGCTCTCGTTCATCCTCGGACAGGTGCTGGGCGTCGGCGTCGTGGCCCTGCTCGTCATCTTCCAGCCCGAAATCCGTCGCTTCCTGCTGCGCATCACCTCCAGCACCACGGCGGCACGCAAAGGCTTCTTCAATAAACTGTTCCGCCACGCCCGCTCCGGCGGCATGCAGCCCGGCGACCTCGAAGAACTCACCGCCGCCTGCCGCAAGATGTCCGAGACCATGACCGGCGCCCTGATTGTCATCCGCCACGGCTCCTCACTCACCGAATTCATCGACACCGGCGACGAGATCGACGCCCGCATCAACCGCCGGCTCATCGAAAATATCTTCTTCAAGAACACGCCCCTCCACGACGGCGCGATGATCATCTCCGAAGACCATATCATCTCGGCCCGCTGCACCCTTCCCATCACCGCACGGCAGGATATCCCCGCCCACTACGGCATGCGGCACCGCGCAGCCATCGGCATCTCCGAAGTGTCCGACGCCTCGGTCATCGTGGTCTCGGAAGAAACGGGCGATATCTCGTTCGTCCACGACGGCAATATCAAGACGATGGGCAGCATCACCGAGCTGAGACTGGCCATCGAGAATTCCTATAAATAGCGGAGGACGGCGCAAGTGGTTCTGGAACAGAAGATCGGGTTCGACAAGGTACGCGAGAAGATCGCCGCCAAATGCGCTACGGAATACGCGCAGCGCAAGGTCGCGTCCGAACAGATGTCCCGCGACGGCGACGAGATCATGTTCCGCCTGCGTCTGACCGACGAGATGCGGCTCATCTGCCTCTTCGAGGACAGTTTCCCCGCCGGCGGCTACCTCGACACCAAGAGCTTCCTGCTGCCCCTCCAGACAGAAAACACATCCATCGACCTGACCTCGCTGCGGCTCCTGCGCACCAGCCTCGATACGCTGCGCCGCATCCTCGCCTTCTTCCGGGAATGCAAGGACGACCTCTATCCCACGCTGCGCCTGATCTCGGCCGGCGTGATGTGGCCTGCCGAATTGAGCCGCCGCATCGAAGGCATCCTCGACCGGAACGGCGAAGTGCGCGATACCGCATCGCCCGAACTCGGCGAAATCCGCCGCAGCCTCCGTGCCAAGGAAGGCCAGGTGTCGAAACGCATCAACGCCATCCTGGGCAGCGCCAAGGGCGAAGGCCTGGTGGACGCCGACGCCGAGGTGGTGGTGCGCGATGGCCGGGTGCTGATCCCCGTGGCGGCCGGCAGCAAGAAGAAATTGCCCGGCATCGTGTACGACGAATCGGCCAGCGGCAAGACCGCCTTCATCGAACCGTTCGAGATTGTCGAGCTCGGCAACCAGATCCGCGAGCTGCAGTTCGACGAACAGCGCGAGATTGCCCGCATCCTCTTTGAATTCAGCGAGTTCCTGCGCCCGTACCTGCCCGGTCTCATCGACGCGTCTGACTATATCGGCGAGATCGACTTTATCCACGCCAAGGCCCTCGTGGCCCTCGACATGATCGCCGGGATGCCGGTGCTCTCGCAAGACGGGGAACTCAACCTGCGCCGCGCCCGCCATCCGCTGCTGGAGGCTTCCCTCCGCCGCGAGAAGAAAGAGATCGTGCCGCTGACCCTCTCGCTGAGCCGCGAGAAGCACATCTTGCTGATCTCCGGCCCGAACGCGGGCGGTAAGTCCGTGTGCCTCAAGACGGTGGGCCTGCTGCAATACATGTTTCAGTGGGGCATGCTCATCCCGACTTCCGAGGTGAGCGAGATGATGATCTTCGACAGCATCTTCATCGACATCGGCGACGATCAGTCGCTCGAGAACGACTTGAGCACATACAGTTCCCACCTGAAGAACATGCGGGAGATCCTCCTGCACGCGTCATCCTCGTCGCTCGTGCTGATCGATGAATTCGGCAGCGGTACCGAACCGGCTGCCGGCGGTGCCATCGCCGAAGCCGTGCTGGCCCGCCTCGACGAGATGGGAGCGTACGGCGTGATTACGACCCATTACACGAACCTCAAGCTCTATGCGGACAAGAGCTCCGGCGTGCAGAACGGCGCGATGCTGTTCGACGGGGCGGCCATCAAGCCCCTCTTCAAGCTGGAGCAGGGCATGCCCGGCAATTCCTTCGCCTTTGAGCTGGCCCGGAAGATGGGCCTGCCCGCGGACATCGTGAAGGATGCCGAGGAACGCGCCGGCAGCGACTTCGTGAACATCGAGCGCAACCTGCGGAAGATCGCCCGCAACCGCCGTGTGCTCGACGAGAAGCTCACGCGCATCAAGGCCACCGACAAGACGCTCGAGAACCTCACGGACCGCTACCAGAAAGAGCTCGAGGAGGTGAAGGCCCTCAAGAAGAAGATGCTGGACGAGGCGCGCGCCGAGGCTGCCGATATCCTCAACCAGGCCAACAAGCAGGTGGAGCGCACCATCCGCGAGATCCGCGAGGCACAGGCGGAACGCGACAAGACCCGCACGGCCCGCGCGGCCCTCACCCGGGCGAAAGAGGATCTGCAGCAGGAGAAGCCGAGCCAGAACGACGCGGACATTGAGCGCAAGATGCAGCAGATCGTGGCGCGGAAGGAGCGGGAGCGGGCGAGGAAGGAGAAGCGGGGGGAGAGATCCCCGGTCAAGCCGGGGATGACAGATGAGGAGCCCGGGAACATGAGCCAGTTGCAAGTCGGCGATAAGGTGCGGCTCAAGGACAACGGCATGGTGGGCGAAGTCGTGCAGATCTCGGCCAAATATGTATCTGTGTCAATCGGAAGCATCATCTCGAAGATGGCGCCCGGTAAGATCGAACGCATCTCCAACCAGCAGTATAAGGAAAAGTCCCGCAATACATTCCGGCCCGTCATCCACTACGACAGCGAGTCGGTCAGCCGGCGGAAGCTGGAGTTCAAGCCCACAATCGACATCCGTGGCGAGCGGCTGAACGACGCCCTCGACATCGTGATGCACTTCATCGACGATGCGACGATGGTGGGCGTGGGCCAGGTGAAGATCCTGCACGGGAAGGGCAACGGCATCCTGCGTGAGGAAATCCGGAAATACCTCAAGACCGTACCCGCGGTCAAGTCGTTCCGCGACGAGGCCATCCAGCAGGGTGGGGCGGGCATCACGGTCGTCGAAATGGATATCTGATGAAAAAATACCTGCTTGCGGCAGTCCTCTGCCTGATGGCGCTCTGCGCCTGCCATCGCACGGAAAAACGTGTCGAAAACGTAGCTGAAACGTTTTTAAACGTTTATTACACGGCTGACTATGACGCCGCGGCCGCATATTGCACGCCCGCACTGGCCGGGCAGCTCGCCCAGGCCGCCCGGGCGCAGGCCGACCTCCCGGCAGAGACGGCGCAAAAAATGAAAGAGGCCCTTTCACAGACCTCTTTCACGATTGTCTCCGTAGAACTGGACGAGGCAACTGCTTCCGCCCGCGTCCGCTACGATCTTACTGTCCCCGGCCTTGAAAAGCCGGTTCCCAAAACACTGCGGTTACAGCTCGAAGGCCGCACGGCAGCGGTCGACGGCATCGAGTAGCTCCCATCCGAAGAACTGGACGTTGCGCCGCACGATCTTGCCGTCGCGGATCAGCTCGACCTCTTTCACGAACGGGTCGCG